>DAOUQO010000062.1 GCA_030625565.1 Aliiroseovarius sp.
GACCGCAATATCATTGATGGGCGCGCCATGTTGGCGTCATTCCTGACGCTGTGCATCGGCAACAACCAGGGCATGGGCGACGTGGAACACGCCAAAATCCACGATTTTTACGTACCACCTGCCTATCTGCGGCTGTTTGACGGGCCATCGACCACTATCAAAGACCTGTGGAATGTTCTGGGGCGTTCACATGTTGATGGCGGCTTAATCGTCGGGACCATTATTAAGCCAAAACTGGGCCTGCGCCCGCAGCCTTTCGCCAATGCATGCTATGATTTCTGGCTGGGTGGTGACTTCATCAAAAACGATGAACCGCAGGGAAATCAGGTGTTCGCCCCGCTAAAAGAAACCATCACCTTGGTCGCCGACGCAATGAAACGTGCGCAAGATGAAACTGGCGAGGCCAAGTTGTTTTCGGCCAACATCACTGCTGACGACCATTATGAAATGGTGGCACGCGGCGAATTCATTTTGGAAGCCTTCGGTGAAAATGCCGACCATGTGGCATTTTTGGTGGACGGCTATGTTGCTGGCCCTGCCGCAATTACCACCGCGCGCCGCACCTTCCCGAACCAGTATCTGCACTATCACCGTGCGGGCCACGGCGCGGTAACATCGCCATCTGCCATGCGCGGCTATACCGCGTTTGTTTTGTCGAAAATGGCGCGAATGCAGGGTGCATCCGGCATCCATACCGGTACGATGGGCTTTGGCAAAATGGAAGGCGAAGCGGCTGATAAACTGATGGCCTACATGATCACTGATGATAGCGCGCCGGGCCCGTATTTCCATCAGGAATGGCAGGGTATGAAGCCGACTACGCCGATTATTTCCGGTGGCATGAATGCGCTGCGTATGCCGGGTTTCTTTGACAATCTTGGGCACTCAAACCTGATCCTGACGGCCGGTGGCGGTGCCTTTGGCCACCTTGACGGTGCCGCTGCCGGCGCAACCAGCTTGCGTCAGGCTGAACAATGCTGGAAACAGGGCGCAGACCCAGTTGAGTTTGCAAAAGACCACAAGGAATTTGCCCGTGCCTTTGAAAGCTTCCCGGGCGACGCCGACAAAATCTATCCAGACTGGCGCAAAGCGCTGCGGATTAATTCGGCCGCATAAATGAAAACGTAGGGCGGGGTTAACCCCGCCTTACCCATCTTATATTAGGAGACAGCACATGTCCTTTGACCGCTCCATGAAGATCGCGCCGTCGATCTTATCGGCTGATTTTTCCAACATTGGCCAAGAAATTCGCGCTATCGAGTCCGAAGGCTGTGACTGGGTGCATGTGGATGTCATGGACGGCCATTTTGTGCCAAATATGACCTTTGGCCCCCCTGTCATCGCGTCATTCCGCCCGCATGTAAAAACCTTCATGGACGTGCATCTGATGATCTCACCAGTGGATCAATATATCGAAGCCTACGCCGAAGCCGGCGCCGACATGATCGTCGCCCATGTCGAGGCATCGACCCACATTCACCGCACCATGCAAGCGATCCGCGCCCAAGGCGTGAAATGTGGCGTGGCGCTGAACCCCGGCACGCCAGCATCTGCCGTGGCCGAATTGCTGGACATTGTTGATATGGTTTTGATCATGACAGTAAACCCCGGCTTTGGTGGCCAGAAATTCATCCATTCCTGCGTTGAAAAAACCCGCGAAGTGCGCCAGATGATTGGCGACCGCGAGGTGCATATCCAAATCGATGGCGGTGTCACACCTGAAACTGTGCCGCTGGTGGCCGCTGCTGGCGCCGACGTGTTTGTGGCAGGTTCCGCAGTGTTCAAGGGCGGATCCGTTGAAAACCCCGCGCCCTACGGTAAAAATATCCGCGCCATTCGCGACGCCGCAAACGCGGTGCTTTGATATGGCCGCAACCCCGCCAGTTTGTGATTTTGGCCAAAGCGCACCTGATTTTTCCCTGCCCGGCACCGATGGTAAAACCTATACTTTGGGCGACATTTCAGGGCCAAACGGCACGCTGGTTATGTTTATCTGCAACCACTGCCCGTACGTTTTAGCGGTGCTTGACCGGATATTACGCGATGCACGCGACCTGCAAAAACTGGGCATTGGCGTTGTGGCAATCAGCGCCAATGACGTGACCACCCACCCACAGGATGGCCCCGCACAAATGGCCGAACTGGCCACAGAAATGCATTTTCCGTTTCCGTATCTGTATGATGAAACCCAGCAGGTGGCGCGCGCCTATGATGCTGTCTGCACCCCTGATTTCTTTGGCTACAACGCTGATGGAAAACTGCAATACCGTGGCCGGCTGGATGCGTCACGCCGCGAAGCGGGGCCTGCGGATCTTAAACGGGACCTGTATGATGCGATGAAGAAAATCGCCGAAACGGGGCAAGGCCCGCGCGATCAAACGCCGTCTATGGGGTGCTCAATCAAATGGAAAACCAGCGCATGAATATTGTCTTTGACCTTGACGGAACCTTGATCGACAGCGCGCCTGATATTCACGCCGCCGCAAATAAAATGCTGACAGGCATTGGCGCGGCCCCGCTGGACATGCCAACGCTGATTTCGTTCATCGGCAACGGCATCCCCACACTGGTTGAACGCGCTATGAAGGCGCGCAATATCGCCCCCAGCGAACACACCCACCTAACCCAATCCATGCTGGATCATTACGCCAAAGATCCAGCCACCCTGACCACGCTTTATGACGGCATCGAAACCCTGCTGCCTGCGCTAAAACAGGCCGGTCACCGCTTGGGCATCTGCACCAATAAGCCCGAGGCGCCGACCCGCCAGATCCTTGATATTTTAGGTATTACCGACCTGTTTGATGTGATCATCGGCGGCGATACATTAGCGGTAAAAAAGCCCGACCCTGCCCCCCTGCATGCGGCGTTCAAGGCCCTTGGTGACGAGGCAAAGTTATACGTGGGTGACAGCGAAGTGGACGCCGAAACCTCGGAACGTGCGGGGGTGCCTTTTGCGCTGTTCACCGAAGGGTATCGCAAGGTTGCCATCGCGGATTTGACCCACGCCTATACATTCGCAACCTTTCGTGATTTTGCCGAAATCGTTGCTAAACACCCATGCTAAAGGCGCTGATATTTGACGTTGACGGCACGCTGGCCGAAACCGAAGAAGCCCACCGCGCCGCATTCAACCAAGCCTTTGGCGACGCTGGACTGGACTGGCACTGGAGCATGGAAACCTATCGTATTTTGCTGCGCACAACCGGCGGCAAGGAACGTATGCGCGCGCACCAAATGGGCCTGCCTGTCAGCGAACGCCTAAGCGACAACCAGATCGCGGCACTGCACAAAAACAAAACCGCCCTTTACGGTGATATCCTTGCCAGCGGTGCGCTGGTACTTAGGCCCGGCGTTGCTGATTTAGTTGAAACAGCACGCAAGGCGGGCCTAAAGGTTGGCGTCGCAACAACCACGAACCTGCCTAATGTGGAAGCTTTGGCACAGTGCTGCTGGGGTCGCCCTGCTGATGAAATATTCGATGTCATTGCTGCCGGAGATCAGGTTGCAGCCAAAAAGCCCGCGCCGGATATCTTTAATCTGGCATTGGCGCGCTTGGGTTTGCCCGCAGACCAGTGCATAGGATTCGAAGACAGCCTGAACGGGGCGCAATCTGCCCGCGCGGCCGGGCTGCGGGTGGTGGTAACCCCGTCAATCTATACCGATGATCAGGATTTCAACACTGCGCAATTGCTGCGCCCGTCCCTTGTCGGCCTTACCTTGGCAGACCTTGCAGCATTGTAAGCAGGGACGCTGCCCCATGGCCATCCTCAGGCAGGCCATGCGCCTTTTGAAACGCACAAATTGCGCGCGCCGTATCGGGGCCTTGCAACCCATCGATACTGCCTGCGGGATGCCCTGCATCACTCAGGGCCTGTTGCAAAGCCGCAAAATCAGCCCGTGACAATGGTAACTGATCCGGCCACATGGTGATTGATTTTTCACGACTACCGGCAATACGGTCGGCCAACATGCCCACGGCCAGCGCGTAAAATACTGCATTATTGTACGACAAAAGCACCTTGAAATTGGTAAATACCAAAAATGCTGGGCCGTTGGCTCCGGCAGGTAACAACACTGAGGCCGGGCCATAATTTGCCAGACGACCACCGGCTTTCAAAGTAATGTCGTGTTCCACCCATTCGGCACAAACCAAGCTGTGCTGCAGGCCGGACAGGGTATAATCAAACCCATCCGGTAGGATAATTTCAGCCCCCCAGGACGCGCCATTCTGCCAGCCGTTTTCGGCTAGATAATTTGCAATACTGGCAAGGCCATCGGTCGGGTCATCGTGCCAAATATCAGCACGCCCGTCCCGATCAAAATCAACTGCATGCGCCTGAAATGACGATGGCATAAACTGCCCGTGGCCCATGGCGCCGGCCCATGACCCGATCATTTTTTCAGTGCTAATGTGATTATCCTGAAGAATTGCCAGTGCGGCTAATAATTCATCCTCGAAAAACTGTTTTCGCCGACCACGCCACGCTAATGTGGCCAAAGCGGCAAGCACATGATGCTGGCCGCGCTGCCGTCCGTAATTGGTTTCAAGCCCCCAAATGGCAATAATGGTTTGCGCACCAACCCCGAACCGCGCCTCGATACGGTTAAACAGATCTCGCCTTTCGCGCACAACTGCCCGGCCTTTTGCAACACGTGTTGCCGGAAGGCTGCGCACAAAATATCCCCGTAAGGAAAAAGCAAATTCAGGTTGGTTCTCTTGTGCGGCCAGAACTTCGGGCAAAAAGGTCATGTTTTCAAATGCAGCATCAAAGACGCGCGCACTTATCTGACCGGCCAATGCACGCGGTCGGAGGTCGCCCAGAAAGGTTTCAAATTCAGTTTGTTGCGCACACATTTCCATATACCAAAAACCAACCTTACACGAATATCCCTGCGAATACGGCTAGTAACATAAACTTTACCGCCGCGTCCGGCTTACCTTTTTCTTGATTTTTGCCGATTTGTGTCGGGACCGCGCGGCCTTGCGTCCACCAGAGCGCCCGCCTTTGCGCCCCTTACCGCCACCGCGCGGCAAGTCCTTGCCATCAACGGTTAACAGCTCCAACATTAGCCCACCGGTGATTGGCGTGGCTTCGGCCAAACGAACCGTGACCGGCACACCAAGCGCCAGTTTCAGGCCTGTTCTTTCGCCGGTAATTGTCTGCGCTTCGGCGTCGAAATTGAAATATTCGGCCCCGATAGTGGAAATTGGCACCAGCCCGTCCGCGCCTGTTTCTTCCAGTTTTACAAATGCGCCGAACCGGGCAATTCCGGCGATACGCCCGTTAAATTCATCACCCACGCGTTCGGATAAAAATGATGCCAGATACCGGTCTTTGGTGTCGCGTTCCGCCACCATTGAGCGGCGTTCTGTGGTGGAAATATGTGTCGCCGTGGCCTCAAGATCATTAATGTCAGCAGGCGAAAGGCCATCTTTGCCCCAACCATGGCCGGCAATCAGCGCCCGATGCACGATCAGGTCGGAATAGCGCCGGATGGGCGATGTGAAATGCGCGTAATTCTTCAGTGCCAGCCCGAAATGACCAAAGTTTTCCGGATTATAATACGCCTGCGTCATCGAGCGCAGGGTCGAGATATTGACCAGTTCATTAAACTCGGTGCCTTGCGCCTGTTTCAGCAGCCCGTTCAGATGACGCGTTTGCAAAACCTGCCCCTTGGCAAGGGTGAAGCCAGACGCCTGTGCGACCTCGCGCAGCGCATCCAGTTTTTCAGGGCTGGGTTCTTCGTGGACCCGAAACAGCAAGGGTTGTTTCAGGCGATTAAGTTCTTCGGCGGCCGCGACATTGGCTAAGATCATAAATTCTTCGACCAAACGGTGCGCATCTAAACGGTCAACAAAGTTGACGGATTCCACACGGCCTTCGTCAGACAAAATAATCTTGCGTTCTGGCAAATCCAAATCCAACGGCTGGCGGTCGGCACGCGCCAGTTTGCAGGCTGCATAAGCGCCATAAAGCGGGGCAATAATGGTGTCCATATGCGGCGCACATTTGTCGTTTGACGCGCCATCTTGTGCCTGCTGCACCTCTTGATAATTCAGGGATGCATAGGATTTCATCAACCCGCGCGTGAACCTGTGAGACAGTTTTTTACCCTGTGCATTCAGTACCATACGCACCGCCATACAGGCGCGTTCAACCCCTTCGTGCAGGCTGCATAAATCGCCAGAAAGGCGGTCGGGCAGCATCGGCACAACACGGTCAGGGAAATAGCTGGAATTGCCGCGCTTGCGGGCTTCATTGTCCAGCGCGCTGCCCGGTGTCACGTAATGGGCGACATCAGCGATTGCCACCCAAACGATATAGCCGCCAGGGTTTTTGGGGTCATCATCGGCCTGCGCATAAATTGCGTCATCATGGTCACGCGCATCATGGGGATCAATGGTGATCAAAGGCACATCGCGCAGATCTTCGCGTTTGCCCAGCTTGGCGGGGTGGGCAGCATCGGCCTGTGCAATCACGGCGTCGGGAAAGGCATCTGGAATACCGTGTTGGTGGATCGCAATCAGGCTGACCGCGCGCGCCGCAGAAGGATCACCAAGGCGGGCAACGATGCGCGCCCTTGGCAGGCCCATACGGGATTTCGGGCCAGATTGCTGGGCTTCAACCAACTCGCCATCTTTGGCACCGTCTTCGGCACCAGCGGGCACTTGCCATTCCTTGTCTTGGCCTTTGTCGATAGGCGTAATGCGCCCGCCATCAGCGCCTTTGCGGAACACGCCAAGAATGCGCACAGGGTTGGTGCCAATGCGCCGGATCAAGCGGGCCTCATAGCGGTGATCATCGTCTTGGACTTCGGTCAGGCGCGCAAGAATACGTTCGCCAGGTTTTAACGCCTGATCACTGGATTTAGCGATGAACAGAATGCGCGGCGCATCCCCTGCGCCCTGCCATTCCATTGGCTTTGCGTACAGGTCGCCATCCTCATTCGGGCTGGTGATTTGCAGCACGGAAACCGGCGGCAGGCTGTCAGGGTCACGATAGGTTTTGTTGCGCTTGGCAAGGTGGCCTTCGTCCTCAAGCTGGCGCAGGATGCGTTTTAGATCGATGCGCGCGGCACCTTTGATCCCGAATGCCTTGGCGATATCACGCTTTGAGGTCAGGGTCGGGTTGTCGGAAATCCATTTTAGGACTTCATCTTTTGAAGGAATTTGTTTCATATAATTTACCTATTCTGGGCTGAAAGGCGCATTAAATCAGCAGAGGTATCCACGTCATCAAGCGTCGCTATCAGGGAAAATGTCAAATCGGGGATCGTCCCCAATGTATCGGACAGCGCGTGGTTTGTTGACCAGCGAACGCCGTTAAACAGCGATATAGGCTGCGCGCGCGCGCGTTTCAACCCGACCAGCCAATAGCCGCCATCGCTGGCAGGGCCAAACACCGCGTCATGATCGCCAAGGGCGGCAAAAGCATCGGCAATATGGGCGCGCCTAATGCCCGGAATATCCGCACCAATAATCACAACGGGGCCAGTGCCAAACATGCGAAAAACACGCGCCATGCGTTGCCCAAGGTCGCCTTGCCCTTGGGCAATACGTGGCAAATGCGCGGGCCAGATACGACTGGTCAGGCCCTCGCGGTCAGGCGATACTGCCAGCATGGTTTGCCAGCACGGGCTTTGAATACGGCGTAAAAGGCGCGCGCTTTGATGGCGAAACCACCACGCAGATGCGATTAGGCCGATGCCTGCGCCCAACCGTGTTTTTACACGGCCCGGACGCGGCTCTTTCACCATGATCACAAGGCGCGGCTTGGCGGCCTGTTTCACAGGGTATATTCCATATCAACATGGGGGATTCCTGCGTCCATATATTCACCGCTGATCACCCTGAAGCCCAGTTTTTCATAAAACCCGACGGCGTCAACCTGTGCGCCAAGGCGGGCAAATGACAGCCCGACCTCAAGGCGCAAACAATCGATGGCCGCGTTGATCAAGACCGCACCAAGACCAAGGCTACGGTAAGGTTTCAGCACGCATACACGGCCAATTTTGCCAATATTACTGGCATATAAAAGGCGTGCGGTTCCCACAGGTTCTGTGCCGTCCCATGCAAGGAAATGCACCGCTATCGGGTCATAGCTGTCCAGTTCTTCTTCCTCGCTAACACCTTGTTCTTCAATGAAAACAATACGCCTAAGGATAAGGCAGGATTCGATATCGCTGGTTTTTGAGACGGTGATGCTCATGCAAAATAATCGCTGATGATGCGGGTATAAATCGCCTTGAGCTGTTGAATTTCAGCAACGGGCACGCGTTCGTCAACGGCGTGCATATAGCGCCCGACAAGGCCGCATTCGACCACAGGGCAATGGTCTTTGACAAACCGCGCATCCGAAGTGCCGCCGGAAGTGGACATTTCGGGCGTGATGCCGGTAACGGCGGCAACCGCGCCAACCACAAGATCTGACAGCCCCCCCGGAGGTGTCAGGAAACTTTCGCCGGATACCTTGATTTTCATACCAATCTCAATTCCGGTTTCGTTGGCAATACGTGCGGCTTCACTGTTCAGCCATTCGGTTAAATCGGCTGACGTGTGGCTATCATTAAAACGGATATTCACCGTGGCGCGGCAGGTGGCGGGAATGACATTGGTGGCCACATTTCCGGTATCAATCGTAGTCACAGCCAAGGTCGAGGCATCAAAGTGATCGGTGCCCTGATCCAGCTCATGCGCCGCAAGGTTCGCCATCAGGCGTGCCATTGCGGGCACTGGATTTTTGGCGCGGTGCGGGTAAGCCGCGTGCCCCTGCACGCCGCGCGCGGTAAAGAACACATTCATTGACCCACGCCGCCCGATTTTGATCATTTCACCCATGTGGTTTGGACAGGTAGGTTCGCCCACGATACAGGCGGTCATCGCTTCGTTATTGGTGGCCATCCAGTCCAGCAGCGCCACGGTTCCGTCCACGGCGTCGCCTTCTTCATCGCCGGTAATGGCAATGATCAGCGCGCCATTGGGGGGCGTGTCCTGCACATAATCAATCACGGCGGCGACATAGGCGGCAACACCGGATTTCATATCGGTTGCGCCGCGCCCCCACAGGGTTCCATCAATGATTTTTCCGCTAAACGGCGGATGCGTCCATGCGGCCGCATCACCAACGGGAACCACATCTGTATGGCCATTAAAGCCCAGCGAACGATTGGCGCCCTGATGCCCCCAGCGGGCAAAAAGGTTTGAAACCCCGCCCCGATCGACCCGCGTACAGCTGAAACCAGCCTTGGTTAGCAGCCCTTCAAGCAGCACCAGCGCGCCGCCCTCGTTTGGGGTGACGGATGCACATTGGATCAAACTTTGCGTTAGCAAGACGGGATCGGTTTGGGTGTTCATACGAAGGTTCCTTTTGCCCCTGTTAGCGCGCCTTTAGGGCTGGCGCAAACACCCACCGGCAGAACCTGAAATGTGGCGAAAGGGTGACAGGTCGATTCGGCCAAAGAAAATGTGACGTAAGGGCTTAACAAATCAGAATAAATCCGACATTGTAGACTTATAACAATGACCTGAGGCAGGTCTGAGGCCACAAAGCGCGATAAAGCGTGGGCTTCGCGAGCGGTATTTAACAAACAAAGCAGCATTTTTGTGCCGTTGGTTTCGTTGCTTATCCTGCTTCATAATGGGCAGGAGCAAAGCATGGCACCCACATTACCCAATAGCGCCTCTGGCAAGGGTTTTGACGGTAATAAGCCCACTGAATTCGGTGGTGGCGGACATACATCCGATGTGCGCGTTTCTTCACCATCCGGTCCAGCCAGCCCCACTGCCAACGATGATTCTGTTACGCTAAGCCCCAGCGGAAGCACCACACTTGACTTGACGGCAAATGATGTAGGGCCCGGGCAAACCAGCCTATTTATCACCCATATCAACGGGGTAGAGGTTTCAGAGGGTGACACCATAACCCTTGCAACAGGGCAAACGGTCACGCTGAATGCAGATGGAACTGTAACAATCACCGCCGATGCGGATGTCGAAACCGTCGATTTTTCGTACACAGTGGCAACCGGTGGCGGGGCCAGTATCAATACCGACACGGCGAATGTTACGGTTGATACAGTGCCGTGCTTTGTTGCGGGCACGATGATTGAAACCACCAGCGGGTTGGTTGCTGTTGAAAACCTAGTGCCCGGTGACATGGTATTAACCGTCGATAATGGCGTGCAGCCTTTGCGCTGGATTGGTCGGCGAATTGTGCCTGCCGAAGGAAACTTTGCCCCGATCCACATTGCCCAAAACACCTTTGGCAAACACGATGCTTTGTTTTTGTCGCCGCAGCACAGGGTGCTGATCCGCGATGGGTTGGCCGAACTTTTGTTTGAAAATGCCGAAGTGCTGGTTGCGGCCAAGGATCTGGTCAATGGCAGCAGTGTTCAGGTGATCGAAGGTGGGCAGGTTGAATATGTTCACATCCTTTTTGATGCCCACGAAGTTGTATTTTCCGGCGGCTTAGCAACCGAAAGCTTTCTGCCCGGCCCCCAGACCAGTGCCAGCTTTGAGGCAGATATCGTTAATGAAATAGCCGCCCTTTTCCCCGAGTTGGATCCCGAATTAGGCACAGGATATCCACGCGCTGCCCGACGTATCCTGAAGGGATACGAGGCCCGTGTTTTATTTAACAACAGGATTGCGGCCTAGGGATGTATGTAAATCCAAAACATATAAGGCCTAGGGTTTTAATACCTGCCAACGGCATGAGTGCTGGTGCAATATGAGCTGGATAGGGCTGAGCGATCACACCTTCACCGCATTTGACCCTGACGGGGTTAACGCCCATAGCCCTATGTCGTTTGCCCGCTCATCCACCGATGTCATCGTGCCGGTCGGGACACTTCTGATCGAAGCCACGTTTACGGCAAGGGCGCGTATGCCACAGCGTATTTTGCGGTATGAAAGCCGCGCTGGCTGGCAGCGCAGCCTGTCTATTATGCTTACCGCTGAAGGCGCACTTTCGTTGGAAACACGTCAGGGTGATACCAAGGTATGCGCGCTGTTGAACATAACAATCCCGCCCAGCGGAACCCGCCTTAGGATATATTATTCATGGGATGCACCGGGGCGGCGTGCCACATTAACAGTGGAAAATCTGGATCAGGAACTTCTGTACCAAACCGAATTTTCCGCACCGACCCCTCTGCCAATGGAAGACGCGCATGAAATTATCATGAACAGTCCGGCCACGCGTATTGGGGCTGACACGCAGGTTATTGCAATATCGGACAAGGTTGAACCTGTTGGCCTGACCTCAGGTGTTGTCGGGGGCACGCCACTGGAAACCGAAACCGGACCAAAATTTGTTGAACGCCTGCGTTTGGGCGACAAGGTTATAACCTCAACTGGCGAAGCGAAACCGGTGCGCTGGATTATTCGCCGCGAAGTGCCTGCCATGGGCAATTTTCGCCCGGTGCGCCTGCGTGCGCCCTATTTTGACCTGACACGTGATATTCTTGCGTCACCTGATCACCGCATTATGGTTGCCGGTGCCGAGGCAGAATATCTGTTCGATGAAACCAGCGTTTTAGTGCAGACCCAGCATTTGATTGATAACGTATCTGTGCGGCGTGAAACCAATCTGGCGGCAACCTTGTGGTATTATCATGTGTTGCTGGATGGGCATGAATGCCTGAAATATGCTGGGCTGTGGGGCGAAAGCCTGTTTGTCGGATCAATAGGCCGGTCGCGTGAAATGATTGCAACAACCGCGCTGGCAGACATGCCATTTGAAGCCATCCCCCGCCATACCCGCTTTGCCCAGCCAATCCTTTCAGGATACGAGGCCCGCACATTAGCCGCGGCCTTATGCGCCTAGTCAGCCCGCACCAGGCCAAGGGCGCGCTGCATATACACAACATCAACCGGGCGGCCAAATTTCCAGCCAATGCCCCGCGCCGTTCCGATATGTTCAAA
>DAOUQO010000284.1 GCA_030625565.1 Aliiroseovarius sp.
CCGTAGAGCGCCTGATTTCATGCACCATTCCATTTATCAAACGCAACCCGCCCTCTAGCTTAGCGCGATGTACTCGATTTCGTCGCCTTTTTTGCGCGCCGGATCGTCAACGGGGCGGATCATCAGGGCGTTGGCTTGGGATAAAACCGTTAGCAAAGCGCTGTCTTGGCGGTCAAACGGGGTGATATTACCAGCCACTACCCGCGCCCGCATGTAGTGTTCGCGCGCACCGTTTGCGGGCATGTCTTCGGTTAGTGTTGCTTGCAATCGCGGTTCTGGTTTGGCGGGGAAACCCAGCATGATACGCAACATTGGCAGCACAAATATCTGGCCGCAAACCATTGAAGATACAGGGTTTCCAGGCAGGCCGATCATCGGAATGCCCATCATCCGTCCCGCCATCAACGGCTTGCCGGGGCGCATGGCGATTTTGTAAAAGGCGCGGTCCAGCCCCAGATCAGCGGCCACCTGCGCCACCAGATCATGGTCGCCCACGGAGGCCCCGCCAATGGTGACGATCAGGTCAGCGCCTTGGCACAAAGCAAACGCCGCCTCTAATGATGCCCGATTGTCGCGCGCAATCGGCAACATGCGGGCCTCGGCTCCGTTGGCCTCAACCAAGGCTTTCAGGCCGAAATTATTCGAGGCCATAATCTGGTCCGGCCCCGGTGTTTCGCCGGGCATCACCAGTTCATCCCCCGTGGCCATCAGCGCCACAATCGGGCGGCGGGTGACGGTGACCTCGGCGATGTTCATCGAGGCTAAAAGCGCTATATCTGAAGGGGTTAGGCGGCGCGGGGCGGATAATGTGTCCCCGGTTTTGAAGTCGCTGCCAGCAGGCCGGATGTAGGTTTTCGGGTCCAGATCACGGTTCAGGGTGATCAGATCGCCACTGCGCTGCACGTCTTCCTGAATGACGTTGCGCGTGGCCCCGTCGGGCACCGGCGCACCGGTGAAAATCCGCACGGTTTGGCCGGCTTTGATACGGCCCTCGAACCTGTGGCCCGCCGCAGATTCGCCAATTACCTTGAACATCGCGTCGGGTTCCACCTCGATGCCGATCACGGCGTAGCCATCCATCGCGGACGACGCAAAGGGCGGCTGATCCCGTTTGGCCACGGCAGGTTCGGCAAGGGTGCGCCCCGCTGCGTGGGCCAGCGGAACGGTTTCGGTCGGCAGAGGAGCGGCGAGTTTGAAAACCTCATTGAGGGCTTGGGTAACGGTGATCATTCTGTGGTGTCCATTTGGTCCAGTTGCGCGGCTTCCCATTCGGCGTAGGTTTGGTTGGTTCCTGATAAGAATACACCCAGTTGGAATGGGGATGCTAGGGAAATAGGCGGATGTCTTGGGGATAAGGTGATCAGGTGGGGGTGATGCGTGAAATCACACACCCTGCGGCTTGCCATTGTTTTTCTTAACCTTTTTCAGTTGTTCGAGTGCCTTCCAGTTTTCAGGCATCTTGGTCCCTTTACTATGCCATTTGCAGCCGCCCGAGATCCATTTTTCCCTAAGATCCTGATGACTTCGGGTCGCATCATCATAGCCAAACTGCACACCGCAGGATGGACAGATTTCATGCGATGAACATGAAAACTCGTCATATGGTGGCTCAAAGAGATTTGGATAGCCACAAACTGGGCATATGTTTGCGTTATTGGGCATAAAAGAACTCAGGCTTTTCAAGTGGAAGGCTTTTGTAAGAAATCTTATCCAGAATCTCGGATTTTGACCTAATCAGTAACGTAACATATTTCATTCGGTCAACCTTCCTTTCCCATTTAGCAAGCTGTAGTTGGGGCGTGTAGCAAGGTTGAATGATGGGATAGAACCAGCCTATTCCACCTCAAACCTTCCCGACTTGCCGCCTTCTTTCATCGTCAGGCGGATGCCGGAAATTTCCATTGTCTTTTCAACGGCTTTCAGCATGTCGTAGACGGTCAGGCCCGCCACAGATACCGCTGTCAGGGCTTCCATTTCGATGCCCGTCTGGCCGGTGGTTTTCACTGTAGCTATGATCACCACGCCGGGGATTGACGCATCGGGGGTCAGGTC
>DAOUQO010000296.1 GCA_030625565.1 Aliiroseovarius sp.
GACCTCGACGCTGCCCAGCATGATTTGCAGAACATGCAATGCGCGCGCGGTTTGGAAGCCGTTTGAATGCGCAGAAATGCCGCGCATCGCGTGGAAACTGACCGGACGGCCAATCATTTGTGCGTGCTTTTCGCCCTTCCAATCGGTCCAAGGCTGGTCGATCACGATTTCTTCTTCAAAGGCAACACGCGCCAATTCAGCCGCCAGCGCCTTAATGCGAGGTGCGGAAATTCCGCAACGATCGGCGACGGCTTCGGGGGTGTATTCATCGCCCAGATACCTGTCAGCCATCAATTGCAAAACCGGACGGTGGGTGATTTTACCCTTGGTATAGGATCCGGCAAGATCAGGCATAACGCCTTTCTTGTCGTAATCGGCCAGCTTGCCGTTGGCGCGGTCGATCACTTGTTCTTTGCCGTCTTTGCCACGGATAAACAGGCCGTATTCATCTGATTTAGGGTCTTCGTTGACCACAAAACCGGCATTGGTATAGCGCGACAGATAATTCAGATCGATGTTGCCGGATTTCATCAGCTCATGCACAAGCGCAAGGATCATCAGGCCGTCAGTACCCGGCGTAATGCCGTACCAATCGTCAGCCACGGCGTTATAGCCAGACCGGATCGGGTTGACGCCAATCATTTTCGCGCCGCGTTCTTTTAGTTTGCCAATGCCAATTTTGATCGGGTTGCTGTCATGGTCTTCGGCGACCCCGAACAGCACGAACAACTTGGTTCGGTCCCAATCTGGCTGGCCAAATTCCCAGAACGCGCCGCCGATTGTATAGATGCCGGCAGCGGCCATATTGACCGAACAGAACCCGCCATGTGCTGCGTAATTCGGCGTGCCGTATGCTTGCGCCCACCACGAGGTAAAGCTTTGTGATTGATCGCGTCCGGTGAAGAACGCCAGCTTTTTTGGATCACTTTCACGGATGGGCCCAAGCCATCCGGCGGCGATTTCCAACGCTTCGTCCCATGAGATTTCTTCGAATTCACCTGAGCCACGTGGGCCAACCCGTTTCATCGGAGCCTTGAGGCGTGAAGGGGCTAAATGCTGCATTAAGCCAGCCGAGCCTTTGCCACATAACACACCCTTGTTAACCGGGTGGTCGCGGTTGCCTTCGATATAAACGACCTCTTCGCCCTTCATATGCACGTTAATGCCACAACGGCAGGCGCACATATAACAGGTGGTTTGGCGGATTTCATCCGACACTGGGGGGGAGGTTTCGACTTGAATGTTCTCAGGTTTGGTCATGTGATTTTCACCAG
>DAOUQO010000178.1 GCA_030625565.1 Aliiroseovarius sp.
GGCAAAGCAGTCTCTGTTCAGGCGATTAGGGTCGAATTCAAGCGCGGGGATACACCCGGAAAATTCGCAATCACCCCCGTTGAAGGCAGTGAATTCAGTCTTGATGTGAACTGCATTATTCCGGCCATTGGCCAAGACGCAGACCTTGCACGCTGGGCTGATATGCTGGAGGCGACAGGGCTGGTTTTAACCAGCGTTGATAGCGGCTGGCAGACCAGCAAACCCGGCATTTTTGCCGGTGGTGATGTCGCCAGCATGAGCCGCTTTGTCACCCACGCAATTGGCATGGGCAAAGAGGCCGCGCATGCGATTGCCGCGTCCCTTGCCGCTGACATAACCGCACCCCTTCCATCGCCTGAACCTGAGGTGGGTTTTGACCGTATCAACGTGGCCTATCAGGCCAAACATGGCCGGAACGCGCAAGACAACGCAGACGTCACCGCCCGCCTTAAAACCTTTGACGAGGTCCAGCAGCCGCTAAGTGCAGACGCGGCCCAATCCGAAGCTGAACGTTGCTTTAGCTGTGGTAGCTGCATCTATTGCGACAATTGTTATATATATTGTCCAGATGTGGCCGTTATCCGCCACGGCGACAGCTATGAAATCAAAACAGATTACTGCAAAGGCTGTGGCGCTTGCGTTACCGAATGCCCGACCGGATCAATCCACATGCAGGAGGATTTTTCATCATGAACGCACCTGTTCGAAACACAAACGTCCAATTGATGAACGGCAACCATGCGGTTGCATGGGGCGTGCGGCTTCTGTCGCCTGATGTGGCCCCTTTATACCCCATTACACCGCAAACGCCGATCTTGGAAAAACTGATCGATTTCCAAAGCCAAGACGTGCTTAGCACCCGGCTTTTGACCCCCGAAAGCGAACATTCCGCCATGGCTGGTGCAATCGCTGCTTCGGCCACCGGCGCGCGGGTTTTTACCGCCACGTCTTCGCAGGGGCTTTTGTTAATGCACGAACTTTTGCATTACGCCGCCGGTGCGCGCCTGCCGATTGTAATGTTTAATGTGAACCGCACACCCGCAGCACCGTGGGGGTTTTGGCCTGACCAGATTGATAGCCTTTCCCAGCGCGATACTGGTTGGATACAGCTATATACAGAAACGCCACAAGAAAGCCTGGACACAACCATTCAGGCGTTTCGAATTGCCGAGGCTTGCGAGATGCCAGTCATGGTTAACCATGATGCATTCTATGTCAGCCATGCGGTCGAACCTGTGGAAATACCCGATCAGGAAATGGTACAAAATTTTGCCAAAAAACCTGACCGTTCGCTTTGGCTGGAAACAGGAAGCATCCGTTCAATCGGCACGCCGATCGGGCAAGCGGGCTGGAATGAAACCCGACGCGAAATGGATGTGGCAATGCAGCGGGTTGTTGGCCTGACCGAAGAAGCAGGGCGCGTCTGGGGCGAACAAACCGGGCGCCATTACGGCCCGCTTGATTTTTATCGTACCGATGATGCCGAAGTGGTTTTTGTAACCATGGGCAGCATGGCCGGCACCGCGCGCGAGGCCGTCGATACCTTGCGCCGAAATGGTGTTGCTGCGGGGCTAATCCGGGTTCGGCTGTTCCGGCCCTTGCCGATTTCTGGCTTGCGGGCGGCTTTGGCCAAAATCCCGACAGCCATTGTGCTTGATCGCAACTATTCACCGGGCTTGGGTGGGGTGCTGCATCAGGAATTAAAGGCTGAACTATACGGCATGGAAAATGCGCCGCGTATGCACGGAATGCTGGCCGGGGTTGGTGGTGTGAATGTGCCACCTGAAACGCTCGAAAAACTGGTGATCGATTACAAAGACGCCGAACAATCGCAATCTCCGATCTGGGTGGATTAAGTTATGAAAGATACTGGATTTAATGACCAAGGCCATTTTTGTTCTGGCCATAATGCCTGTGCCGGCTGCGCCGAAGCGCTGGCCATGCGCGTTGTTCTTAATGAGGTTGGTGAAGACGCAATCGGGGTGGTTGCCCCGTCATGTGTTGCGATCATCTTAGGTGCGCACCCGAATAATTCCGCCAAAATTCCGTTT
This sequence comes from Aliiroseovarius sp., assembly GCA_030625565.1. Lineage (GTDB taxonomy): Bacteria > Pseudomonadota > Alphaproteobacteria > Rhodobacterales > Rhodobacteraceae > JAAEUB01. The sequence continues at coordinate 2,052 of DAOUQO010000178.1, forward strand.
ATCCACGGCACCATTGAAAGCGCTGCTGCGTCAGCTGCCGGGGTTAAGCAGGCGCTGATCGCACAGGGCAAAAATGACACCACGGTTTTGTGTTTTGCTGGCGATGGCGGCACCTATGATATCGGACTTCAATCGCTTTCAAGCGTTGCCGAACGCAATGAAGACATCCTGTATGTCTGTTTTGATAACGAAGGCTATATGAACACAGGTGGACAGAAAAGTTCATCCACCCCGCGCGCTGCGGCAACCGGTTCAACCCCGCTGGGAAAAACCACACGCAAAAAGAATATGGTTGAAATTCTGGCGGCCCACCGCATTCCATATATTGCCACGGCCAGCACCTCGCATATGGGCGATCTTGCTGAAAAAGTGCGCAAGGCAAAAGCCATCCGCGGTACCAAGGTTTTGATTATCATCATTCCGTGTCTACCCGGCTGGGGTGTGGCGGATGATGCAGCAACCAAGGTTGCACGACTGGCTGTTGAAACCGGTGTATTCCCATTGTTTGAAATTGAGGACGGCGTGAAATACACCATGTCAGTTGGCGAAAAAACCAAAGAAATTGGGTCCTACCTAGAGCTTCAAAAACGGTACCGCCACCTTGACGATGAGGGCCGGGAAGGCCTTCAGGCCGAGGTTAACGAGAACTGGGAGCGGCTGGCAGAAATAGCCGGAAAGTAACAAGGGAATCCTTGGTAAAACACACAACATGTTACATGATTTCAGTATTTTATTGATTTTGTAACGTGTTGTGTGAAAAACATTTGTTGAGTTTACAATAACTTACAGTAAATTTTTACAATTTTTGAACTCAAATCTTGCGAATACTTCTGTATATTAGTACTTTGATGCCAGTTTATAAACTCAACACAGGTGATGATCGTGGATAAAGAACTTAGCGTTGGAACAACCGAAACCCGCTCCTTCAAGGTGCAGGTGGATCAGACCATTGATTTCATGGGCGAGGATGCGCGCGTTTATGCGACCCCGTCACTGGTGCGTGACATTGAACATGCTTGTCGCGATTTGATTTTTTCGCGCGTGCCTGATGGTCAAGATTCGGTTGGCACAATCGTAAATATTGCCCATATCGCACCAACATTGTTGGGTATGAAGGTTGATGTGACGGTAACTGTTGCTGAAATTGATGGACGCAAGGTTGTGTTTGATGTGGTCGCCAGTGATTCACTGGATAAAATCTGCAAGGGGCGCCATGAACGTTTCATCGTTGATGTTGCCAAGACCCAGGAACGATTGCTGGCCAAGGCTGCCAAAGCCAAGGCTTAAGCATATATCAATGTGGCGGGTGGTTTCGCGTTCGGGTTAGACCAAGCTGAACGTGAACGCCCCTGTAAAGGGCGGGCGTTATGAACAAACCTGCAACTCCGAATACCAAAAGCGTTTCTTCTTATTGTTACCAATGTGTCGCCGGACCCGACCTGATGAAGGTCGATACGATTGACGGCGTGCCGGTGCAAATCCGCCCTAACGATGCGGCGGCCGATGTGCACCCGGCGCACGGCAAGGTCTGCGTCAAGGCATTTGGGTTGATCCAGAAAACCAACAATCCGAACCGCATTCAAACCCCGATGATCCGTACCAACCCCAAGAAGGGCCGCAATGAAGACCCCGGTTTTCGCGCCGCCACTTGGGACGAAGCGCTTGAGCTAATTTGCGGCAAACTGAATGCGTCACGCGCCAAAGGCCTGACAGACGAAAGCGGTTTTCCACGCGTCGCGGCCAGCTTTGGCGGCGGCGGAACATCGACCGTTTACATGGGATCACTGCCAGCATTTTTGGGCGCTTGGGGTCCGGTGGATATGAGCTTTGGCTCAGGCCAAGGCGTAAAGTGTTACCATTCTGAGCACCTTTATGGCGAATTTTGGCACCGGGCCTTTACCGTTTGTTCCGACACGCCACTGACGGAAATGGTCGTGTCTTTCGGGGCCAATGTTGAAGCATCCTCAGGGGTGTGCGGGGTGCGCCGCCACGCTGATGCCCGCGATCGTGGCATTAAACGTGTTCAGGTTGAACCGCATTTGTCGGTCACTGGCGCGTGTTCGGCTGAATGGGTGCCGATTCGGCCCAAAACTGATCCAGCATTCATGTTCGCAATGATCCATGTGCTGCTGCACGAAGCCAAGCGCGAACAGATCGATATTCCGTTCCTAAAGGACCGTTCTTCGTCGCCCTATCTGGTCGCGCCAAACGGGTTTTACCTGCGTGATCCAAAATCGAAAAAGCCGCTTTTGTGGGATTTGAACACGGGCAAAGCCGTGCCGTTTGACACGAACGGTACTGACCCCGCGCTTGATGGCGATTTTGAGGTTTCCGGGGTCGAAGTCGGCCCGGACGAAAAAGAATGGGCGCACGAAAACATCACC
>DAOUQO010000251.1 GCA_030625565.1 Aliiroseovarius sp.
CAGCGCCACCACATTATAGGTTTCAAAATAGCGGAAATTACCCGCCGCTGTTACCTTGCCCAGTTGCGCGATGTCCAGCACTCCCAGCACAGAAACCAGCGATGAATCCTTGACCATCGCAATGAAATCATTGCCAAGCGGTGGCATGATGGTGCGAAACGCCTGTGGGGCCACTTCAACATCACGTCCAAGTGTTTTGTGCCAACGCTTCTGAAATTTCCTCTATACTTGGCTTGCCCCGCTCAAATACTTGTGGAATGACACCATCTGTAGCGGCATCCTGATTGTCCAAAACAAAATACCGATGCCCTTGTATGCCGTGTTTCGACATTTTCTTAAAATTTGTTTCGACAAACTTATCAACGATATAATACCGTGTTTCATGACCTCGAAGATTATAGTAATGTGAATCTTTAACTATACCCTTAATTCGACCTTCCTCTTCAGGGGTAAGTTTGTGTAAATTGTCACCCCTCCAACTGAGCGGATGATTTTCTGTAATAGAAATCTCGTCCCCATCAATTCGCGCACTAACCACGGCCAGCACCTCCCCAATCAAGGAGACTGACTTATCCTTGTATATGCCTAGATATTTGCAAAACACTTTAGATCGGCTTGGATTGTCGTAGTAGATATCGTGGTCTTTGTTCTGATCATATGATGTGCCGCAAGGATTTATGAGCAACCTGTTTTCCGACGGAGGCACCAAGCCCCTTTCTTGAATGAATGCACGAAATTCTTCCAATAAAAGGTTCAGATCAATTCTGAAGTCTTCTGAGGAATTTTCTAGAATATTTGCAATTTCTGAGAACGTCGTTTCACAGAACTTAACATTGTTTTTCTTGCATTCGGCTTTCAATTCTTCACTTAAGGCCAAATCAATTGGCGAACTGGTTAACCCGATAAGAATGCTGGGGCCTGGAACTTCTTTATATTTCTCGATAGTTGTCAGGTGGGCTTTAATCTGGGAAATCTCTATTCTATTGCCACGTTTGGTCTCGATATAAATCTCAAATGGTGCCTGCCGTATTAGTGCATCAGGTATGCCTACCCCCCCACTTATTTTTACTTGATTTTGAAATGTTGGGCCAACATCATATTCGACATCCGTAATCGCGGTTATCAAGTCAGAAAATATTGCAGGGGCTAATCGATGGACATGGGAAAGAAGTAGCAAAACGGCATTTGTAACTACATTTTCTTCCAGACTGTATGGCGGGAAATAGCTTACATTTCTCATTCATTATCCTTTGATGTGTTGATTCATATTTGCCGCCTTAGGCTTATAGAAAATTGAACTACCGCTTTCTTTAGAATATTTTAGGCCGAACAAACCGGACAATCCGCCCGCGCCTTCAGCTTGATCTTGCGGGTTTCGGCATATAGCGCATCGTAAATCAGCATCTGCCCACGCAGCCCGTCGCCCGCCTTTGTGATCTCTTTCAGCGCCTCGACCGCCATCATCGCGCCAATCACCCCGGGCAGCGGGCCGACCACCCCCGCCTCGGCACAGGATGGGGCCAGACCGGCCGCCGGGGCCTCGGGGAAAATGCACTGGTAACAGGGCGCGCCACCTGCCGGATCATAGGTGCTGATCTGCCCCTCCCACTGGGTCAGCGCGCCGGCGATCAACGGTTTGCCAAGCGCCACACAAGTGCGGTTCACCAGATAGCGGGTTTCGAAATTATCGCAGCCATCCAGCACCAGATCATAATCGGCGAACAGCTCGGCTGCGTTGGTTTCATCCAGCCGCCGCTGATAGGGGCGCACATTGCAGTATGGGTTTTGCGCGCGCATGCTGGCCTCGGCGGAAAATACTTTGGGCATACCGATGTTGGCATCAACGTGGATCACCTGACGTTGCAGGTTGGAATTATCCACCACATCGTCATCCACCACCCCGATGGTGCCAACCCCCGCCGCCGCCAGATACAGCAATACGGGCGATCCCAGCCCACCAGCACCGATCACCAGCACACGGGCGTTTTTCAGCTTTTTCTGCCCCGCACCGCCAATTTCGCGCAGCATGATGTGGCGGGCATAGCGGTCCAGCTCGACATTGGAGAACGTGGGTTTTGGGGAGTTGTCTGTCATTGCGGCGACTCTGTTATGGGCTTTGGCGCGAAGCTGGCGCAGAACGGCGCGATACGCAACCACAACTGCGGCCAAGCCGGCCAATATCAACCACGGCTTAACCGATCCGCCCGTCGCCACCCGCAAAGGCGCAGCCTCGGGCAGCACCAGATGCGCAATTACAATCGCCCCACACAACAGAGCAATCAAAAACCAGCGCTTGGCATGTGATACCCCGATCAGCGCGCCCAACAACCACAGCCCCAAGGCCAGCGCCAGAACATACCCCATTAACCGCGCCCCGTTGAACCGAAACCACCCGCACCGCGCGCGGTTTCGCTTAACCCGTCAGCCAACTCGAACCGCGCCTGCACCACAGGGGCAACAACCATCTGGGCAATCCGGTCGCCATGCGCAATCGCAAACGGATCAGTCCCGGCGTTCATCACAATCACCCCCAGCGGACCGCGATAATCACTGTCGATCGTGCCGGGGCTGTTGGGCAAAGTAATCCCGAACTTTAGCGCCAAACCCGAACGCGGCCTGATCTGCACCTCATACCCTACAGGAATTTCCAGCCGCAGCCCCGTGGGCACCAAGGCACGCGCACCAGCCGCCAGCGTCACCCCGTCGCGTGCCGCAAAATTCGCCCGCAAATCCGCACCCGCCGCCCCGCCGGTTTCATAAGTAGGCAGACCCAAAGCCTGATCCGCCCCCTCAAG
>DAOUQO010000232.1 GCA_030625565.1 Aliiroseovarius sp.
TTCTTGTATCCTTCAGAGTTAAGGAACCGTATTTCACGTCAACAACGCGAACCATCGGATGCCCAGTGGATGAGTAACTCGGCGTTTTATGCAGGCTATCTATAATATCAGCTATTTCTTTTACGCGTGAAAATTGCACAGCCATACTATGCTCCCGTCAAGAACATACGAATTCGTGCCTCAATAACTTTCCCCTCCTCAAACTGCCCCTCCAACCGCTCCCGCAACGCCGCAAACTTCTCCTCAAACGGCACGCCGTCATCCTCTACCTCTGCTGCGCCCACATAGCGGCCCGGGGTCAGCACGTGGTCATATTTGCGGATCAGCGCCAGATCAGCCGATTTGCAAAAGCCTGCAACGTCCTCGTAGGCGCCCAGCCCGCGCGTCGCCAAATCCTCGGGTTTGGCGCGCCAGCGGTGGTAGGTTTCGGAAATCTGCGCGATGTCCTCATCGGTAAATTCACGCCGCACACGGTCGGCCATAAAGCCCAGATTTCGCGCATCAATAAACAGGGTTTCGCCGCGCCTGTCACGGTGGCCATTGGCGCTTTTGTCCCGCGCCAATATCCACAGGCACACCGGAATTTGGGTGGAGTAAAACAACTGCCCCGGCATGGCGATCATGCAATCCACGCGGTCGCCTTCTATCATCTGTTTTCTGATCTCGCCCTCACCACTAGTCATGCTGGACATAGACCCGTTGGCCAGCACCACCGCCGCCGTGCCGCGCGGAGCCAAGTGGTGGATGATATGCTGAAGCCACGCAAAGTTGGCGTTGCCCTTGGGCGGGACGCCATAAGCCCAGCGGGCATCCTCGGCCAGTTTATCACCGCCCCAGTCGGAAATATTGAACGGCGGGTTGGCAAGGATGAAATCGGCCTTAACCTCGGTAAGTTCGTCTTTATGAAAGCTGCCTTGGGAGTTCCAGCGGATGTCGGCATCTATGCCATGCACGGCCAAATTCATCTTGGCCAGCCGCCATGTGGTGTGGTTTATTTCCTGCCCGTAAATCGCGATATCATCAGGCCGCCCGCCGTGGCTTTGGATGAACTTTTCCGACTGCACAAACATGCCGCCCGAGCCGCAGCAGGGGTCATAGACGCGGCCCTTGTATGGCTCCAGCATTTCAACCAGCGTGCGCACAACAGAACGCGGGGTGAAAAATTCACCGCCCCGCTTGCCCTCGGCCCCGGCAAAGCCCGATATGAAATATTCATAAACGCGGCCCAGCAGATCACGGGCGCGGTCATTGTCATCATGCAGTTTTATGTTTGAGAAAAGGTCTACCAGTTCGCCGAGCATGGTTTTATCCAGCGTCGGGCGGGCATAATCTTTGGGCAGCACGCCCTTAAGGCTTTCGTTAGTGGGGATGGCCTCAATCGCCTCCATCGCGGTATCAATGATTTTGCCGATATTTTCCGAGCGCGCGTTGTCTTGCAGGTATTGCCAACGGGATTTTTCAGGCACCCAGAACACGCTTTCGGCAAGGTATTCTTCGGGATCTTCGGGGTCTGCGAATTCATCTGCCGCCAGTTTGTCATGCAGTGCGTTGAACGCCTCGGAAATGTATTTAAGGAAAATCAGCCCAAGGGCGACGTGTTTATATTCCGAAGGCTCAAGCGCGCCGCGCATTTTATCAGCGGCCTTAAACAGATCAGCGGCAAAATCGAGGTCAGATGAACGGGTGTTGGCTGAAGAGGTTGTCATAAAATGGGGTCCTATGAATCATATTCCCCAATGATTAACCCCGATAGCCGGATCAGAAAAGCCATTTTGCAATTAATCCGAGAAATGCTGCGAACCCAGTGATTTTATCAACTCCCCCTGCCGTTCCACCGAAATCTGCAAATAGGACGTTAGGGTTGTGTCGATACTGTCATGTCCCAAATTCATCGACCACGCTTTGAATTGTTCGCGGCTGGTGCATATCTGGTCACCGTGTTTTACCAGCGTTTTGCGAAAACTATGTGGAAAGAATGGGTGCAGGCCAGCGTTAACAAAAGCCGCTTTGATCATTTCCCGAAACGCGCCCGCATTGGCGTATATTTCGCCTGTCAGCCCCGTTGCCTGAAATCCGATACCTTCAACCACTTCGACCTTTGGTTTGGGGAAAACCGCATCATCCGGCCCAAACAGCATATCCTTGCGCAATGCATTCACCCAATCGACAAAGCAATCCAGATACATTTCATCAACAGGGAAAAGCCAAGTGTAAAACGTCTTGGAGTTTTTGGTGCGCACATCGCGGGCATCTTGGAATATTTGCCCCTCAATCAGGTCAACATGCTTTAGACGCAATGAGGTCAAAGCGCTATCGCGTGCCCCTGTCAGCATCAACAAAGCAAATCCGGCGCGGTTGCGCTGTTCAATCAATGTAGCGCTGGGCATTTGGCTAAAGGCATGGGCGCATTGCTCCATAGAAGGGTAAGGCGTTTGCCGTTTGGCATGGGCAACACGGGCGTCTTTCGCGTTGTTGCCAAAATAGGCCGCATCCGAATAGCTGATCCGCGATTTGTAACCGTTCTGCCCCGCTAGCCATTCAATGAAATTCTTAACCATGCGCAATATGGCATCAATCGTTGCCTTGGCCAGCGGCTGGCCTGTTCTTTCAGTTTTGGCCTTGGCGAGATGTTTCTTAAAGCGCCCCGCATGTTCGGGATGAAACTGTTTGAAGGATTTGAACCCTGTGGCCTGTTCATAGCAGATTATCGCCGCTGCCACCTTGTCCAATGTAGTTTCGTCTTTGCCTTTGGCGTTGCGCAAATAGTTCAGATAGGCGCGCTTGACACGCTCATTTTCGGGATTACGTTTTGTCATTATTTACTGTTCCTTCGTAAGTGTTAATTTAAGTAGTGGTGATTGGTATCGTTTAAGGTGCGCGACCGTCGTTAAATTGAATCTGCATGATCTTTGAAAATGTGCCGATCTGGGCGTTACTGATAAAGCGGGCGCACTTGTTACCACAAACCGCGCAAACACCGCTCAGGCGGCCTGTTTTGGCCGTGTGGGGGTGATATACGGCAATGCCATTCAAAGGCTGGCGGCCCGCCTTGCAACTAAAGCAATTCAACTCACCATCTTGAAGTGTGAATCGTCTTGCTTTGCGCTT
>DAOUQO010000098.1 GCA_030625565.1 Aliiroseovarius sp.
AACCTAGAGGCGACATCCCCCGCCAAAGAAACTGCGGATACTATTGATGCGGACGACACCCCGCCCCCGCCACAACCTGCCGCCCTGCCCGTTTCTGATGCAAGGCCGCAAGATGCAAAAGACGACCAGCCAGAGGCCGGCAATACCAAAGAACCCGCCTCGGAAAACCCGATTGAAACCGTGGCCGAAGCCCAGCCCGATCTGGCACCGGAAAATATTGAGGTCACGCCAAAAACAACCACAACCGATACAGATGTACCTGATCCGAACCAGATTCCGGCACCGGAAATGGGCGATATTTCGGACATACCGGCGGACCCTGATGATGACAGCATTGAGCTGCCGGACCTTAAAGGAAGCCTTTTGGCAAATCTTCGGGCTGCCGGAAAATCATCGCCCGCCCCCTTGGGAAGCCACGCAGAACTAAGCGCAATCGCGCAGCGCCTGACCGCACTGAAAACCCGTATGAAACACGAAAAAACGCCGGCACAGGAACTTTGAGCCGCTCAGTAGTTTTTCCAGCTTGCCACGCGCCATAAAACCACTATGAAAGATCAGAATTCGGGCTATGGCGCAGTCTGGTAGCGCGTCCGTCTGGGGGACGGAAGGTCGCAGGTTCGAGTCCTGCTAGCCCGACCAAAAACCAACCGCCCACACCAGATGGTGTTGGGCGGTTTGGTTTTTCTACCTCGCCGATTGGCAAAGCTGCTTTCCCTTGTTCTTGATAAAAGCTAGTCTGGGCCATCTTTATTTTTTGCGAGAACACCGAATGAACGCAAAGCAGTTTAACATGGCAGATACCGGCGTTTTGCCTGATCATATGCTCAGCGAAATGATCGCGCAGGGGCAGATTTCTGCCGCGCTGCCAATCACTTCTGAACAAATCCAGCCTGCATCGCTGGACCTGCGTTTGGGAAATGTTGCCTATCGCGTGCGGGCGTCGTTTCTTACCGGAAAGGGCCGCACGGTAGCCCAGCGCCTAAGCAGTTTTCAGATGCACGAAATTGATCTGACCGGCGGCGCGGTGCTGGAAAAGGGCTGTGTTTATGTTGTGCCATTGATGGAGCATCTGGACCTGCCGCAGGGCATGACTGCCGCTGCCAGCGCAAAATCATCAATCGGGCGGCTTGATTTGCTGACTCGCGTTATTACTGATTATGGCGTCGAGTTTGACCATGTGCCCGAAGGCTATTGCGGCCCGCTTTATGTTGAAATTTGCCCAAGCTCATTTTCGGTTGTTGCCCAGCCCGGTCAAATGCTGAACCAGATCATTTTTCGCCAAGGCCAAACGATCATCGATGATGATGCCCTGCGCGCCTTGCATAAGGACCACCCGATTGTTGACGGCGACGCACATATATCCGGCGGCCTTGGGTTTTCGGTTGATTTGCTGCCGCGCGCCGGTGGCTTGGTCGGCTATCGCGCCAAGCCGCATGCCAGCGTTATCGACCTTGCGAAACTGGCCCATTATGACCCTGCCGAGTATTGGGAAGGCATCCGCACCGATGCGGGCTGGATCATCCTTGACCCCGGTGCTTTTTATATTCTTGTCAGCCGCGAGGCAATTTCCATTCCCCCGACCCACGCCGCCGAAATGGCGCCTTATATGGCCATGGTTGGCGAATTCAGGGTGCATTATGCCGGTTTTTTTGACCCCGGTTTTGGCCATGACAGCGCTGGTGGCGCAGGTTCGCGCGGTGTGCTTGAAGTCCGCTGCCACGAGGCACCTTTTGTGTTGGAACACGGCCAACGCGTCGGGCGGCTGGTTTATGAACGGATGCAATCAGTGCCAAAACAGCTTTATGGGACTGATATTGCATCAAATTATCAAGGCCAAGGCCTGAAATTATCCAAACATTTCAAACCAACCTAGCGCGGGCGGTTTACATCCGCCGCATCATCCGCGCCGCTTGACGCGCGCGTTTTGTGGCTTGGCGTGCCTGACGCATTTGCTTGCGTTCTTGTGGCGTCATATCTTCGGGGGCACTTGCGCCCCGCACGACTTTATTAATGCCGCCATTAATGGCCTTACGCATAAAAGTCCGCATAACCATATTAAGTATTTGATTAACCATTACCTAAGCCTCCTGCCTGAGTGAAAGCACCATACCAAAACAACATGGCAAATTATAGGCGCCTGTTCGGACGTGTTCAATCGCCGAACAGCTCGCTTTGGCCTTCATCGATTTCGTCGTCATCGCCACCTGACAACCCGGGGAATTTGCCCGGTGGGGGGCGGCTTTCCAACAGGCCCGCAGCACGCAATTCTTTTAGCCCCGGTAAATCACGCGCGCTTTCCAGCCCGAAATGATCCAGAAATTCCTGTGTGACCACAAATGTCACCGGCCGCCCCGGCGTCATCCTCCGACGGCCAAAACGAATCCATTCCTGTTCAATCAGCAGATCAACCGTCCCGCGCGACACTGAAACACCACGAATTTCTTCTATTTCGGCCCGTGTGACCGGCTGGTGATAGGCAATGATCGCCAAGGTTTCCACTGCGGCGCGGCTAAGTTTGCGCACCTCAACCGTTTCTTTTTGCATCAAAAAACCCAAATCAGGCGCGGTTCGTATTGCCCATGCATCCCCGACCCGCACAAGGCGCACCCCGCGCCCGTCATAACGCTTGCGAAGATGGGCCAGTGCTTCGGCTGGATCTGATCCATGCGGCATCCGCGCGCTTAGATCGGCAACACTAACAGGCGCATCCGAGGCAAAAAGCATGGCTTCGACCATACGTTCCTGTTCACCAATTGGCGGGGCCTCAAACAGGCTTTCTTCTTGGCTGTCGCCATTGTTGTTGTCGTCCTTATCCATCACTTACCTTGCGTATCTGAATGGGGGCAAAAGTTTCGCTTTGCCGTATTTCAAGTGCTCCGGCCTTGGCCAATTCAAGCGTTGCCACGAAATTTGCAGCTGTCGCACTGCGTCGGCGCGACGGGTCTGTTTGCCAGCCATCGGGCAAATAACTGGTCAAATCGGTCCATGTTCCGGCATAGCCGATAAGCCCGCGCAGCCGTTCCAATGCTTCGTCCAAGGTCATGATTGAATTGCGATCCATCACAAAGGGGCGAAATTCATCCTTGGTGCGAATGCGCGCATAGCCCTGCATCAAATCAATCAACGTCGCGGAATAGCTGACCCGACGGCGGCGGGTAATGTCTTCGGGAATGCCGCGCACAAAGAAATCGCGCCCCTTCTGGTCACGCGCCATTAAACGTGCGGCTGCATCGCGCATTCCGGCAAGGCGTTCCAGTTGAAATGCCAGATGGGCGGCCAGTTCTTCGCCGCTAGGCCCCTCTTCGCCCGGTTCAGGCGGCAGCAACAGGCGCGATTTCAAAAAGGCCAGCCATGCGGCCATGACCAGATAATCCGCCGCCAGTTCAATGCGTAAATGTCGGGCCTTTTCAATAAAACCCAAATATTGCACCGCCAAATCCAGAACAGATATTTTGCGCAAATCTACTTTCTGCGTGCGACTTAGGGTCAAAAGCAAATCAAGCGGGCCCTCATAGCCATCGACATCGATGATCAGGGCCTCGGCCGCCATGCGGTCGCTGACAGAAAGCGCGTCAGTCTGAAATTCATCGTTTTCAATGTCGTTATCCGCCATCAACCGCCTGCCTTTTCGACCTTGGCCTATTGCCCGGTCATCAATGCATGAAATTCGGCCTCGGCGGCGGGAATGTCAATGGGCGACGCGCTGAGGCGCCATGCTATTGCCTTGTCAGCGCGGGCTTGGGCGGCGTGGCCCAGTTTTCCGGCAGCAGCTGCCACTTGTTCCATTTCCGCGCGCACACCGCTTGAATGCAGGATAATATCGCAGCCCGCCTTAAGCGATGCCAAGCTACGCTGCGCCAAGCTGCCCGACAATGCGGACATTGAAATATCATCGGTCATCAACAGCCCCTGAAACCCCAGCTCGCCCCGGATCATGGCGATCACTTCGGGCGATTGCGTGGCGGGGTGGGCAGGGTCCAAATCTTGGTAAACAACATGGGCAGTCATCGCCATGGGAAGTTCGGCCAAGGGTTCAAAAGCCATGAAATCCGACCAGCGCAGTGCCTTATAGCGCGCGCTTACCACCGGCAATTCGGTGTGACTATCCAGAGCAGCGCGGCCAAGGCCCGGCATGTGTTTAACCACCGGCAAGACCCCGCCATCCAGCAGCGCCTGAGCAACCATTCCGGCAATTTCGGCAACCCGCACCACATCTTCGCCGTAACAGCGGTTTTTCAAAATGGGATGTGTATCCGCGCAGGCAATATCGGCAACTGGTGCGCAATTACCATCAATTCCAACGGCTTGAAGTTCCTCTGCGATCAAACGATACCGCAAATACATGCTGCGCATCGCCCCTTTTTTGTTCAGTTCCACCTGTTCAAGCGGCGGCAGCCAATCGCGCCAGTGCGGCGGGCGCAGGCGTTCCACCCGCCCGCCTTCCTGATCAATAAATATCGGTGCATTGCGCCCCACAGCCGCGCGCAAAGATGCAGTAAGGGCGCTAAGTTGCGCAGGATCCACAACATTTCGGGTAAAAAGGATAAACCCCCACGGGTTAGCATCGCGAAAGAACGCGGCTTCGTCTGTGGACAATGTCGTGCCTTCGCAGCCGAATATATATGCGCCCTGCCCGTGCATTTAGCGCGCCATTACCGGAATGCACTGGGCATTTCCAGCAAGCAAAACAATGCAGAACCGTCGAGTATCGGCAAGGTCGGCAAAGCCCAGCGCCCTTAGGCGGAAAAATGTTTTACCACCTGAACTTGCCTCTTGGATCACCCGGTTTTTGCCATCAAAATAGTCGCTGAACTGGCCCATCAAGCGGCCCCATTCTGCGCGTGCCACTTCGGGGCTGTCAAACGCGCCCAACTGCACCAAACGGGTTCCCGCAGCGATATCGGCAACTGCAACTTCGCCGATTGTGGGGTCCACTGTCACTTGGGTCAAAGCGCCGACACTGGCCGGCGGCTGGTCTGTGGAAGAGATCGATGCGCGGATGGTTTGTGCCAAATCGGCAGGGCGAAAAACAGGCCTTGGAGAGCGGACAACCCCAGGGACCGAGGCGGAAATAATATCAAAACCCGATAAAGCCGCCGCAACTGCAATGTTTACCGCAATCTGCGTTGCGCGCGCGCCATCCGAAGATGTCGGGGTGATTTCAGTTAGCGTGCCCTCAAACGGGGTGGCATCAGCGGCCAACTGATCCGCCAAGGCTTGCATTTCGCCAGCCCCGGCAGCACCGAATATTTCAGGCCGGGCGGGGGCCGGAACGTGCAAGGCAGAAGCTTCTGTATTTGGAACAACCGGCGAATCCCCCGGCACAAGTCGGGTGTTGCGCGGGGCCAAAGCAAGGCTGTCAGCTGGATCTGCGACACCGCCGCGCGCCTGCACTGTGTTGACTGAATAGCCTTGGTAGGGCGCGCTTTCGCCGCCCGGGTCTTCTGGCTGGATGCGCATTGGCCCTGCAAGAGCGCGCACAACCGGCACCCCCGATACATCGCGCACCGCTAATTTATACCCCCAAACGCCCAAACCCAGCACCAGCGAAATCGACAAAACTGCGCCGATAACACCTGCAGCGCCTGCGCCCCCCTTGGGCGAGGGCGCCGTTTCAGGCGTGCTTGTGGCATTTGGTTCAGGGATTTCACCTGTAAAATAAGGGGTGTGAACTGCCTGTTCCATAGTTGCCTTTCCGCCGCGCCCAAAACGCATAGCACGCCCTGAACCGGTGTTTACTCTTAACTCAATATCCCCAAAGTTGCCGGGCTGCGCTTGTTATCAGCGCATTTCCTCGGCAGGGGTTACGCCCAGAATACCAAGACCGGCAGAAATAACAACGGCTACGGCACTTGGCAGGGTGATTTTTGCCGATGTGGCGGCGGCGTCGCCATCTTGCAGGAAACGCAAGGCGTGATTATCGTTGCCACGGTTCCACAAAGCATGAAAATCGCCGGCCAATTCGTACAGGTAAAACGCAATTCTGTGGGGCTCGTTAGTGCGTGCGGCAATTTCAACCAGACGCGGCCATTCAGCCAGTTTTTTCGCCAACGTTACCTCGGCCGCATCTGTAATCAACGGCGTGGCGGCAGGCGAAATCTCCAACGCATCGGATTTACGCAGCACGCTGCGAATACGGGCATGGGCGTATTGCACATAGAAAACCGGGTTGTCGCGGCTTTGCTCAAGCACCTTGTCGAAGTCAAAATCAAGCGGCGCATCATTTTTGCGCGTCAGCATGACAAAACGGGTCACGTCCGAGCCAACACGATCAACCACATCGGCCAGCGTCACGAAATTACCGGAACGTTTTGACATCTTGAACGGCTGGCCATCCTTGTACAAACGCACCAATTGGCACAGCTTGATATCCAGCGGGACATTGCCGTCCGAAAGCGCCGAAACCGCCGCCTTCATCCGCTTGACGTACCCCGAATGATCCGCGCCCAAAATATCGATTAAATGGTCGAAGCCCCTGTTTACCTTATCAAAATGGTACGCAATGTCAGGGGCAAAATAGGTCCATCCGCCGTCTGATTTCTGAATGGGCCGGTCCACATCATCGCCGTGCGCGGTGGACCGGAACAGGGTTTGTTCGCGTGCTTCCCAATCATCAGGCATTTTGCCTTTGGGTGGGGCAAGTGTTCCGCGATAGATCAAATCCTTGGCGCGAAGATCTTCGATCGCCGCCTCGATCCGGCCCGTACCATACAGGGATTTTTCGCTAAAATACACGTCCATTTTGATGCCGAGCGACGCCAGATCCTTGCGGATCATCGCCATCATGGCTTCGGTTGCGAACAAACGTACATCTTCCAGCCAAACATCTTCGGGCTGGTTCAGCCACGCGTCACCATGCTTTTCTGCCAGCGCTTTTCCCACAGGCACAAGGTAGTCACCGGGGTACAGCCCTTCGGCGATTTCAGGCGTATGACCCAGTGCTTCGCGATACCGTTCATAGGCCGAGCGCGCCAGTACATCGACCTGCGCGCCGCCATCGTTAATGTAATATTCACGCGTCACGTTATGGCCGGAATATTCCAGCAGGCTGGCCAGTGCGTCGCCAAACACAGCGCCCCGCGTGTGGCCAACATGCAACGGACCTGTGGGGTTGGCGGAAACAAATTCAACGTTAACCTTTTGCCCCTGCCCCATTTGGGAACGCCCAAAGCCGTCTTTGGCCAGAATATCCGCAACCAGATCGGTCCAGACAGCGGGCTCAAGCGTTAGGTTCAAAAAACCCGGCCCCGCAACCTCGGCGCGCAAAACGCGCCCGTCGGCTTGCAAAAGTTCGGCCAGCTTCACTGCAATATCGCGTGGCTTGGTCTTGGCCGGTTTCGCCAGCACCATCGCCGCATTTGTGGCCATGTCGCCATGCGCCGCATCGCGCGGGGGTTCGACCGAAACATTGGCAAAGCTTAACCCTTCGGGCAGATCACCAGCCACAACCATGGCGTCCAGCTGGGCAATCACCAGCACACGAATTTCGGCAAACAGGTTCATTTATCTTCTCCTAGGCCCGCAGGTACGCTTATTGGCGGATTTATGCGGTTTAGCACGCTAACGCGGCGCGTCAATGTTGATCCCCGAATTGGCGCCCATGTTCCAGCAGCGCAAAACGATCTGTCATACCCGCAATATAATCAGCAACAATACGCGCCAGCGCGACCTGATCCTTGGCGGCCAAGATATCGGCCTGCCATTCATCGGGCAACAAGGCAGGATTGGCCATATATAATGGAAACAGCTCCTTGATAACCACTGTCACCTTGGTGCGCATTTCCATCACGCTGGGCGCGCGATACATATGCGTAAACAAAAAAGCGCGGATGTCTTTCAGGTCAGCCCATAAAGCGTTTGAAAACTGGATCACTGGCGCTGAATGGCCACGAATATCTTGGACCGAGGCTGGGTTTAGCTGCTGCAGTAAACGGTTTGACGTAACCAACACATCCTGCACCATGACCCCAAATACCCGGCGCAATGCCTCGTGACGGCGACGAACCGGATCAAGGTCGGGCCATTTTGCGTCGACCTCGTCAAAGGCGGGGCCGACGATTGGCAGGGCGCGAATATCATCAACACTGAACAGCGCCGCGCGCAAACCATCGTGTAAGTCATGGTTATTATAGGCAATATCGTCGGCCAATGCCGCGACCTGCGCCTCGCCCCCCGCATGGGTTTGCAGTTCCAGATCATGCAAAGCGTCATAATCTGTCAGGGCGAACGGCAAGTCCCCCGTCACCGGCCCGTTATGTTTGGCGATACCTTCAAGGGTTTCCCATGTCAGGTTCAGCCCGTCCCATCCGGCATAATGACGTTCCAGCGAGGTGACTATTTTTAGCGCCTGCGCGTTATGATCAAACCCGCCATAAGGCGCCATCAAAGCGTTCAGCGCGTCTTCGCCAGTGTGGCCAAACGGGGTGTGGCCCAGATCATGCGCCAGCGCCACCGCTTCGGTCAAATGCCCGTCTAAACCCAGCGCGCCCGATATGGTGCGTGCCACTTGCGCAACCTCGATTGAATGGGTCAGGCGGGTGCGGAAATAATCGCCTTCGTGTTCCACAAAAACCTGGGTTTTGTGTTTCAAGCGGCGAAAGGCGCTGGCGTGAATAATCCGGTCACGATCACGTTGAAAGGGCGAGCGAAACGCGCTTTCATCTTCAGAATACAGCCGCCCGCGCATTTGCGTCGGATTTGTTGCATATGTTGCAGACATTTTCGCCTCGCCTTGCCGCCCCGTGTCAGCATCACTATATGGTAAGAATAGA
>DAOUQO010000081.1 GCA_030625565.1 Aliiroseovarius sp.
AGGGAAAGGATCAAACGCAAAACTCTCGAAACCCGGCGCTTGCAACACCGCAAGATCGCCGCATAATGAAACCAACCAGATGAGCCTGATACTCGCTTAAATTACGCTGCCTCTGGAACCAAAAACTCTGACGACGGACAGTTGTTAAATCTGCCAACCGATTCCATTCGGAGCAAGAAAAAAGAGATGAATAGCAGCCGCGAAATCGGGGGCGAGTTAACGGTAGTATGGGATTAGGCACCTATTCCCACCTAATCTGACCTGTTCCCAGACGCGAGCATAAACGATGTGGTCTTACCGTATGCAGCGACATGCATCGGAGACCAATAATGCCCAATGACTTCCCCAAAACAGGCTTTGTTCGCCTATCCCAAATCCTAGCCCCTAACGGCCCAATCCCCGTTTCAAAATCCACATGGTGGCAAGGCGTGAAAGAGGGCCGCTTCCCCAAAGCGCAAAAATTGGGGCCGCGCACAACTGTTTGGCGGGTAGAAGACATTCGGGCGCTGTTTGAAGGCTCTGATAATGGCTAGGCGCATCAAAGCGAGCCGGATCAAAAAGAACCTGACCTATTCAATCTCTGAAGCGGCTGAAGAATTGGGCTTGTCGATTGCCACCATTCGCAACTGGATCAAGCAAGGTTTGCCCATTCAAAAAGATCAGCGCCCATATCTGATTTATGGCAGCGATCTGCGAAATTTCATTATCCAAAAGAACAAGGCCAGAAAATCGCCCTTACTGGATGGTGAACTGAGATGCTTCACCTGCAAGGCGGGCCGCAAGCCGCGAAATGATGCCGTAACCTACACGCGCCAAACTGCCAAGACTGGCCGCATAAGCGGCGTTTGTGGCGTCTGTGGTGGCAAATGCGGCCTCATAATCAGCAACGCCAAAATCAGTGAGCATTCCCGGATATTGAAGATTCAATTTAGCGACGCTGGGACACCCTAAACGAGACCAAAGACCACAAGTAAAATTAACACTTCAAAAGGAGAACTGAAAAATGACTAAACGTAATCAAGAAAACGAACGCACCAAACGCGCTTATCTGAATTATCTGCGCAACGCCAAGGGCAAAGATGAAACCACGCTGGACAAAGTGGCGGCGGCGATCATTCGGTATGAACAGGCCACGGGTTTCAAATCCTTCAAACAGTTTCATCCCGAACATGCGGGGCGCTTTAAGAAACATCTCGCCAAGGTCAAAACTGACAGAACAGGCCAGCCGCTGGCCAAGGCAACGATTGATGCCATATTGCGCATGGTTAAGAGCTTCATTGAATGGCTGGCGGGCCAGAACGGCTATAAATCGCGGATCAGCTATTCGGATGCGGCCTATTTTGGCAACAACGCCAAAGACGCCCGCGTTGCCCATGCCAAACGGCAAACGCCTTACCCCTCTATGGAGCAATGCGCTCATGCCTTTAGCCAAATGCCCAGCGCCACATTGATTGAGCGGCGCAACCGTGCGGGGTTTGCTTTGTTGATGCTGACGGGCGCGCGCGATAGCGCTTTGACCTCATTGTGCCTAAAGCATGTTGATTTGATTGAGGGGCAAATATTCCAAGATGCCCGCGATGTGCGCACCAAAAATTCCGATACGTTTTACACTTGGTTTTTCCCTGTTGATGAAATGTATCGGGATTGCTTTGTCGAATGGGTGAATGCATTGCGAAAGGATATGTTGTTTGGGCCGGATGATGCGGTTTTTCCCAAACCAAAGATCGAAGTGGTTGAAGGCATCGGGTTTCAGGCAACGGGGCTGACGGGCGAAATATACGCCAATGCGGGCGCGTTTCGGGAAATGACCAAAGGGGCTTTTGTGAGCGCTGGGCTGCACCCGTTTGTGCCCCATAGTTTTCGTAAAACGCTGGTGAAATACGGCGACCAGATTTGCGATAGCCGCGAGCAGTTCAAAGCGTGGTCAATGAATTTGGGGCATGACAGTATCGACACAACCCTAACGTCCTATTTGCAGATTTCGGTGGAACGGCAGGGGGAGTTGATAAAAGCCTTGAAAGCCGCATGAAACGGGTTTGCGCTGGGCGGGCAAATTCGGGCAAGGTCAGGGAAGTAATCAAAGCGGCATTCGTTGCGGCTGGATTACCCGCCTTTACCCCGCATAGTTTTCGCAAGACACTGGTGAAATACGGCGATCAGATTTGCACCACCCGCGAGCAATTCAAGGCGTGGTCGCTGAACATAGGGCATGACAGCGTTGTCACCACAATCAGCGCCTATTGCCCAGTATCAACGGATAGGCAGGCGGAGTTGATAAAGCAGCTAGGCAAATGACACGTTGAAAACGCAGCAACGATAGGTCAATAGTATCATTTGCACGCCATTCAGAGTTGAGTATTTCAAAAATATCTGAAGGCCAATGGCATAGGTTTGGGAGGATTGTTCATGGTAAAACCTGCTACAACAGATGCAGCGCTTGGGTTTGAGGCCGAATTGTTCAAAGCCGCCGACAAACTGCGCGGCAATATGGAGCCGTCGGATTATAAACACGTCGTCCTTGGGCTGATCTTTCTGAAACACATTTCGGATAGTTTCGAGGCCAAACATGCGGAACTGCTGGCCAAATACCCAGAAGGCGCAGAAGACCGCGACGAATACCTCGCCGACAATATCTTCTGGGTGCCACAATCCGCCCGCTGGTCGCACCTGCAAGCCAACGCCCGCCAACCCAACATCGGCAAAATCATTGACGACGCCATGCTGGCGATTGAAAAAGACAACGCCTCACTAAAAGGGGTTCTGCCAAAGGAATACGCCCGCCCGGCGCTGTCGGCCATCATGCTGGGCGAATTGATCGACCTGATCGCCAATATCAAACTGAAATCCGATAACGGCGAAGCCCGCGATGTGTTGGGACGGGTCTATGAATATTTTCTGGGCCAGTTCGCCGGTGCCGAGGGCAAGCGCGGCGGCGAATTCTACACCCCCCGCTCGGTGGTCAAAACCATGGTGGAAATGCTGCAACCCTATAAGGGCCGCGTTTATGATCCGTGCTGTGGGTCGGGCGGGATGTTTGTGCAATCCGACCGCTTTGTTGATACCCACCAAGGACGCATGGGCGACATTTCGATATTCGGGCAGGAAAGCAACCATACCACATGGCGGTTATGCCGGATGAATCTGGCCGTGCGCCATATTGATGCCGATATAAAATGGAATTCCGAAGGATCATTCCACAAGGATGAACACCCCGACCTGCGGGCTGATTTCATCCTTGCCAACCCGCCGTTCAATGTGTCGGACTGGGGCGGCGACCGGCTGCGCGGTGACGTGCGCTGGAAAAAATACGGAGTGCCGCCAAAGGGCAACGCCAACTTTGGCTGGCTGCAACATATCCTGCATCACCTGTCCACCACCGGCACGGCGGGGGTGGTGCTGGCCAATGGGTCGATGTCGTCCACCCAGTCGGGCGAGGGTGAAATCCGCAAGGCGATGATTGAGGGCGAGGTGATCGACTGCATGATCGCCCTGCCGGGGCAGTTGTTCTATTCTACCCAAATTCCGGTCTGTCTGTGGTTTTTGGCCCGTGACAAATCAAACGGCCTGACCCGTGATAAAAAACTGCGCGATCGGCGCGGAGAAATCCTGTTTATTGATGCGCGCAAACTGGGCCATATGGTCGACCGCACACGGCGCGAATTTACCGATGCCGACATGGCGCAGATTGCCGACACCTACCATGCGTGGCGCGAGGGTGCGGGGTATGCCGATGTGCCCGGATTTTGCAAATCCGCCAGCAATGACGAGATCGCCACCAACGGCCATGTGCTGACCCCGGGGCGCTATGTGGGGGTGGAAGCGGTGGAGGAGGACGACACACCGTTTGTAGAACGGTTTGCAGCTTTGCAGGTGGAGCTGGAGGGGCAGTTTGCTGAGGGCGAACGGCTGACCGGGGTTATTCAGGAGCGGTTGGCGGGGGTGATGGTTGATGGGTGATCGGACTACCAGATCTCTCGGTGAAATCTGTTCATTCAAGGCTGGGAACGCCTTCAAGAAGGAGCTTCAGGGTCGGGCCCATGGTGAAGTTTCGTTTATCAAAGTTAGCGACCTCAACTTGTCTGGGAACGAGATTTCGATTTCGACCGCAAATAACTGGGTTAGTCAGAAGGAAGCAGATTCAAACTATACCGTTCACCCAATCGGATCAGTTATCTTTGCGAAAATTGGTGTTGCGCTGACCTTCAACAGACGGCGAAAACTGGTTCGCCCGACGATCCTTGATAACAACATGATGTCAGCAATAGCCAACGGGGTTGAACCCGATTGGCTTTACCATTTACTTTGCACAGTCGATTTCAATACCTGCGTGTCAGGAACTGCGCTTCCATATCTAACCGTAAGGGATTTATCGAACATTCCTGTCAGTGTTCCCCCACTCCCCGAACAACGCGCCATTGCTGCTGTCCTCTCTGCCCTTGACGACAAGATCGAGTTGAACCGGCGGATGAATGCGACGTTGGAGGCGCAGGCGCGGGCTTTGTTTGCGGATTGGTTTGTCCATTTCGGCCCCACCCGCGCCAAGATGGCCAAAACCACCCCCTACCTCGCCCCCGAAATCTGGTCCCTCTTCCCCGACCGTCTGGATGGCAAGGGGATACCGGAGGGGTGGGAAGCAGGCGCAATGATTGATCTTTTCGTGCTTCAGCGTGGCTTTGATCTTCCTAAGAGCAAACGGAAATTGGGCTCTTATCCAGTTTTTGCCGCTAGCGGCCCCAATGGGTTTCACAATGAAGCAATGGTCAAAGCCCCAGGAGTTACTACTGGCCGAAGTGGTGTCTTGGGCAATGTGTTCTTTGTCCAAGAGGATTTCTGGCCGCTAAACACTTCCCTTTGGGTAAAAGAATTTCGGAGGGCCTCACCACTTTTTGCCTATTTTTTCCTTAGCAGGATGGACCTTTCTATATATAATGCAGGTTCTGCAGTTCCAACACTAAATCGAAACCACATACATGGATTGCCAACTACAATTCCACCAGAGGAAGTTGTTGCAGCTTTTGATGAAATGTGTTTGCCGATAATGGAATTATTTAAGAATAACGAACTCGAATCCCGCACCCTAGCCCAAGCCCGCGACCTGTTGCTGCCCAAGTTGATGTCCGGTGAAATTCGGGTGGGCGAGGCTCAAAAGACCGTGGAGGGTGCCAGATGAGTGTGGACTGGACTCCGGGTATCCGCGCCTTTTGCGCCCATTGGTCCCATGCGCCGATGTTGCAGCAGACGTTTGCAACGCTGGAAAGCGAGTTTGAGCGCGACAGTGACGCCTGCATTGATGCGGCCAAGGGGCTGGTGGAGTGCGCTTGCCGTTTAATCATTGAAGAGCTGGACGATCCGGCTGCGCCGCTTAAGCCCAGTAAAAGCGATGTTCCTCTGGCAGAGTTGCTGGGCTTGGCGACCCGTGCGCTGGAGCTTGGCGAAATACGGGACCGCGCCTTTTCAAACTTGATCCGTGAACACAACAAGCTGGCTGATGCCTTGCGAGTTTTACGCAATGAAGGCGGGACGGTCAGCCATGGCAAGGATGGCTTCATTGCTAAGCTATCGACCCATCATCGCCGCGCCTCCATGCTGGCCGCAGATGCAATCATCACCTTTTTGCACGAGGCCTATCTGGAACGCGAGCCTGACCCTGTTTTGACGTTGGAGCCGTTCGAGCGGTTTGGTGATGGTAACGCGCTGATAGACGCGCATAGCTCACTTGTGGCAGAAGCGGATGATGAGGGCGGATTGCTGGTTACGATCACGCTACCCAACAAGGAAGAAATCCCGCTGGCTGTTACACCTGCGCAATTGCTGTTTGGCGTGGACCGCGAGGCCTACAAGCTGGCGCTGAACGCCTGCCGCGAAGTTGAAGCCGACGGGGAAGAAGAAGTCGCATGACAAACAGAGATTATTTGGAAACCGAAAGGAACAATGCCAAATGAGTTTCCTTTCTGAAGATGACATCGAGAAAATCCTGCTGGGACAATTCCAGACCCTTGGCTATGCCAACCTGCCTGATAGTGTGATCGGTCCTGATGGCGCGGCCCCTGAACGCGCCTCTTATGGCGATGTAATCCTTAAGGCGCGACTGCAAGTGGCGGTGGCGCGGTTGAACCCGCATATCCCGCCCATGGCCCGCGAGGATGCCGTCAAGCGTATCATAGGCGACGAAAGTGCGTCGTTGATCGAGGAAAACCGCCGTTTGCACCGTGCGATGGTTGAAGGCGTCGATGTGGAGTTTTATGCCGAGGATGGCACCATTCGCGGGGATAAGTTGCGGTTGCTGGATTTTGATAACCCCGACAACAACGATTGGTTGGTGGTGGATCAGATGACGGTGATCGAGCATGGCCAGAACCGCCGCCCCGATGTGGTGGTGTTTGTGAATGGTCTGCCTTTGGCGGTGATTGAGTTAAAGAACCCCGGCACCGAAACCGCTGATCTGAGCAGCGCCTATAACCAGTTGCAAACCTACAAGGCGCAGATACCGTCGCTGTTTCGCACAAACGGGTTGTTGGTTACGTCTGACGGGATGCTGGCGCGGGTTGGATCGCTGACTGCGAATGAAGAGCGCTTCATGCCGTGGCGCACCACCGACGGGGCAGATGTGGCCTCCAAGGGCAGTCCTGAAATGGAGGTGCTGATCGAGGGGGTGTTTGAAAAGGCGCGATTTTTGCAACTGATCCGTGATTTCACTGTGTTTGGCGATGGTGGCGAAGGGATTATCAAGATCATAGCCGGGTATCACCAGTTCCACGCTGTGCTAAAGGCTGTGAAAAGCACTGTGCGGGCGACTTCGGCCAGTGGTGATCGCAAGGCCGGGGTAATCTGGCACACGCAAGGGTCGGGCAAAAGCCTGTTGATGGCGTTCTTTGCCGGACAGTTGGTGCGCCGCCCCGAGTTGGAAAATCCGACGCTGGTTGTGCTGACGGATCGAAACGATCTGGACGATCAGTTGTTTGCCACCTTTTCCATGTGCCGTGATTTAATACGGCAAACGCCGCTTCAGGCCGCAAGCCGTGATGATTTACAACAGGTGTTGGACCGGACCAGTGGCGGGGTGATTTTCACGACTATTCAGAAGTTTTCCGATGCAAAAATGACGGACCGGCGCAATGTGGTTGTGATCGCCGATGAGGCCCACCGCAGCCAATATGGTTTCAAGGCGCGTATTGACAGCAAGACCGGCGAGGTCGCCTATGGCTTTGCCAAATATATGCGTGATGCGCTGCCCAATGCCTCATTCATCGGGTTCACGGGGACGCCTATTGAAAATGATGATGTCAGCACCCCGGCGGTGTTTGGTGACTATATCGACGTTTACGATATTACCCGCGCGGTCGAGGACGGCGCGACTGTGCCGATCTATTACGAAAGCCGTCTGGCGCGGATCGAATTGCCCGAAGATGAAATGCCACGGATTGATTCCGAGATAGAGGCTTTGACCGAGGATGAGGCACAAAGCGAGCAGGAAAAGCTTAAGCAGAAGTGGTCAACAGTCGAGGCTTTGGTCGGGGCCGAAAAGCGTTTGAAAATGGTTGCTGATGATCTGGTGCAGCATTTTGAAAGCAGGGTTGAGGCGATGGACGGCAAAGCCATGATCGTTTGCATGAGCCGCCGGATATGTGTTGCACTATATAACGAAATCACTGCTTTGCGCCCCGAATGGCATTCGGATGATGACAATGAGGGCGCTATTAAAGTTGTTATGACCGGGGCAGCCTCGGACCCGCAGGACTGGCAGGGTCATGTCGGCAACAAGGTTCGGCGTGATCTGTTGGCAAAGCGGGTTAAAGACCCTGACGACCCCCTAAAACTGGTGATTGTGCGCGATATGTGGCTGACGGGTTTTGACGCGCCATCGATGCACACGATGTATGTTGACAAGCCAATGAAAGGCCACGGTTTGATGCAGGCCATTGCTCGGGTAAATCGGGTATTTCATGACAAACCTGCCGGGCTTGTGGTGGATTATATTGGCATTGCACAGAACCTGAAAAAGGCCTTGGGGCAGTATTCTGCAAGTGACCAGAAACAGGCCGGTATTGATGAAGCTGAAGCCATTGCCGAGATGCTGAACAGGTTTGGCATTGTGCGCGACATGTTCCATGGTTTTGACTACCACGTCGCATTGGGCGGAACACCAAAGGAACGCTTGCAGGTAATGGCTGGGGCGTTGGATTGGATTTTGGCCAAGCAACAGGAATTTGCCGAACGCGAAACATCGGATGAGGACAAAAAGAAAGCGCATCGCCGGTATCAGGATGCAGTATTGGCCCTGTCCAAAGGGTTTGCACTTGCAGCGGCCAGCGACGAGGCGGCGGAAATCAGGGATGAGGTCGGGTTTTTCCAAACTATACGTTCGGCCTTGGTGAAATCTGCGCAATCAGCGGGCGGATCAACCGCAGACAAACGATTGGCCGTTCAGCAGATCATCGACAGGTCAGTCGTTTCAACCGAGATTGTCGATATTTTATCTGCGGCAGGTTTGAACTCCCCAGATATTTCTGTTCTGTCAGACGAGTTTCTGGCGGAAATCCAGCAGATGGAAAAGAAAAACTTGGCGCTTGAAGCCTTGAAAAAATTGCTGAATGACGAAATATCCTCGCGCAGTAAATCCAACATCGTCGAGAGCAAACAGTTTTCGGATCGCCTGCAAGAGGCGGTTGCCCGATACCACACCAATGCAATCAGCACCGTAGAAGTTTTGCAGGAGCTGATTGAGATAGCCAGGGACATCAAAGCAGCCCGGCAGCGCGGAGAAGCGGAGGGCCTGTCACCCGACGAAATCGCTTTTTATGCGGCGCTTGCAGAAAATGAGAGCGCAGTTGATGTGATGGGCAATGACTCGCTGAAAATTATCGCGCATGAATTGCTGGAAAGCCTGAAGGCAAATATCTCGGTTGATTGGTCTCGTCGGGATTCCGCCCGTGCCCGTATGCGGGTTTTGGTCAAGCGAATACTCCGCAAACATGGTTTTCCACCTGATCTGCAAGATGCAGCAATCCAAACGGTTCTTCAGCAAGCTGAAGCGCTTACTGAACAATGGCAATAGGCTATTTATAACAGACTTTGGTAATGCAACACGAAAACCCTATATTCATGAATGGGTAAGTTTCATACAAAATCAACTCTGGGGGTATGATTGGGGGTATGTTGCAAAATCACATTGAAATTACTTAATATTGTCAATATCTTATCTCCTAAATCACAGTCCGTGTGGGCACCATTTAAGTTAACAAAATCAACAAGTTACGCGATTTTTCTAATTTTTGAAAAATGACGAATTTCAATCCGGAAGCATATAGGAAGCAGTTAATCGGGCTGTTTAGGATGTGGCATAGCCGCAACATCATTGTTGCACGATTCTCTTTTTGCGTTTTTCCTCTTACCACGAGATATGCAGTAGTCTGCCTAAGCACTTTAAGGGATAGTCTGGGGCGCTGTCTTAATTGACTCACAATATATTAGTGCCTATATATACCCCATAAGGATCCCAGATCGACTGCAAGGTTCCTTCCGCAACGCAAGTTGTCCAACTGGAATAGTGGATACGGCCTAGGCCCAAGAGATTGTCGAGATAACCAAGGAGTTGCCTGCAAAGGCGGCTCCTTCGGCTTTTCTAGCGCCTGAAACGCTTCACTCTCTTACCCTGTAGCGCTTGGCCAATGATGGCCGCAACATTCACTTTTTGCCCGTCTTCCGGTTGCGGTCTGTAATGCGCGCTTTCGACAAAT
The DNA here is from genome assembly GCA_030625565.1 of Aliiroseovarius sp. Taxonomy (GTDB): domain Bacteria; phylum Pseudomonadota; class Alphaproteobacteria; order Rhodobacterales; family Rhodobacteraceae; genus JAAEUB01. Next base: position 9,738 of record DAOUQO010000081.1, read on the forward strand.
AGGCGCAGTTTGTGGCGGATTCCATCAAACCGTCCTTTGCGGGGCTTCAGTGTGAAAAATGCGGTGTAAGCCGTGCCATCGGGCAAAATAGTTGTGGCGTTGTAGATGCCGTAATTCCGGTCCGAGGGCGTTAGATACAGCCTGTTGCGGGGCAGGTTCGCCAGCAAGCCCCCCAAGGCAGCAGATGCGCCGTAGCGGTCTGGGCAGAACGCACGGGGGCGGATGCCGTCCATGATCTGCATTTGCCCTGTGTGCGCCGCCGGATCAAAGGTGCGGGTCCAGCAATGCGAGGAATAGCCGACGATGATATTCACCCTGTCCCCTTTGGGCAGGGGCAAGGTCAGGATGAGGTGCCCCTAGATTTGTAGACGCTTTGCTTGGTAACTTTGGAACCAAGGAGAGACGGATATGAGCGAGAGAATTCGGTTTACGGATGAGTTCAAACAGGACGCTGTGGCACAGGTCGTTGAGCGCGGTTATGCGGTC
>DAOUQO010000114.1 GCA_030625565.1 Aliiroseovarius sp.
TGAAAACTACCCCGGATTCACCGAAATCCAAGGCCCCGAATTGATGGTCAACATGGAGGCCCACGCCAAGGCCATGGGCACCGAAATCATTTCCGACATCATCACAAATCTGGACATGTCCAGCCGACCGTTCACCGCCACGGGCGATAGCGGCACCACCTATACCGCCGACGCCGTGATCCTTGCGACCGGCGCGCGCGCGCGCTGGCTGGGTCTGGACAGCGAAGAGAAATTCAAAGGTTTCGGCGTTTCCGCCTGTGCCACTTGCGACGGGTTCTTTTATCGCGGCATGGAAATCGCCGTGATCGGCGGCGGCAACACTGCGGTCGAAGAAGCATTGTTTTTAACCAACTTTGCCTCAAAGGTAACGCTGGTGCATCGCCGCGACGAGCTGCGGGCCGAAAAAATCCTGATCGACCGTTTGATGAAAAACGAAAAAATCACCCCGCTTTGGGACAACACATTGATCGAGGTTCTGGGCGACGAAAACCCGATGGGCGTCACAGGCATTCGCACCGAAAACGTCAAAACCGGCGACATCACCGACACGCCAGTCAAGGGCGTGTTCATCGCCATCGGCCACGCGCCGGCCAATGAACTGGTTAAGGACACGTTGGAAACCCATATGGGCGGCTATGTAGTGACAGAACCCGACAGCACCGCAACCTCGGTTCCAGGCGTTTTTGCAGCGGGCGATCTGATCGACCACAAATATCGCCAAGCCGTGACCTCGGCCGGTATGGGCTGCATGGCAGCGCTTGAGGCCGAAAGATTTCTGGCTGAACAAGAATAAGGCCATAAGCCAACAAGTTCTGGCAATAGAAAACAGCAGGGGCAAGATAATCTTTGCCTCTGCATTTTGCCTAATTGATTGGAACATTGCGGCGGGTCGAATGCTATTACTTGCCTAACAGACTTGAAATTTATTGTATTTATCGGTTTAACGCAGTGGAATACATTTCTAGCGCACCGCAAGAAAATATAATAAAGGGCAAGTAATATTATGCTGCACAATTTAACACCTATTCCAGAACTGTATGTTTCCCATGACAGCGCCCAAAAATTAAAACTTGAGGCGGCGGACCTTGTTAGTATTGACCTAACTCCACGCCAGATTTGTGATATTGAGCTGCTGATGAATGGTGGCTTTAACCCGCTTAAGGGTTTTCTAAGCGAGGCCGATTATAACGGTGTTGTGGACAATATGCGCCTTGCCGATGGCGCGCTTTGGCCCATGCCCATCACGCTGGATGTCAGTGCTGATTTTGCCGCCGGGCTTACGCTGGGCCAGGATGTTGCCCTGCGCGATCAAGAAGGCGTAATTCTTGCAACCATGACAGTCACCGACCGCTGGACCCCCAACAAATCCCACGAGGCCGAACAGGTTTTTGGTGCCGATGACAGCGCGCATCCTGCGGTAAACTATCTGCACAACACCGCTGGCGAAGTTTACCTTGGCGGCCCTGTTGTCGGCATTCAACAACCGATACATTATGATTTTCGTGCCCGTCGCGACACCCCGAATGAACTGCGCGCCTATTTTCGCAAACTGGGCTGGCGCCGGATTGTTGCGTTTCAAACCCGTAATCCGCTGCACCGCGCCCATCAGGAACTGACGTTCCGCGCGGCGCGTGAGGCACAGGCAAACCTGCTGATCCATCCGGTTGTTGGCCTGACCAAACCCGGCGATGTTGATCACTTCACCCGCGTACGTTGCTACGAGGCAGTGCTGGATAAATACCCTGCATCCACCACCTCGATGAGCCTGCTTAATCTAGCCATGCGCATGGCCGGTCCGCGCGAAGCCGTCTGGCATGGCCTGATCCGCGCCAACCACGGCTGCACCCACTTTATTGTTGGTCGCGACCATGCCGGACCGGGCAAAAATTCGGCTGGCGAAGATTTTTACGGTGCCTATGACGCGCAAGATCTGTTCCGCGCGCACCAAGCGGAAATGGGCATCGAAATGGTTGACTTCAAGCACATGGTTTATGTGCAGGAACGCGCCCAATATGAACCCGCCGACGAGGTCGAAAAAGGCGTTACCGTCCTGAATATTTCAGGTACCGAACTGCGCCGTCGTCTGGCCGAGGGGCTGGATATTCCCGACTGGTTTTCATTTCCCGAGGTTGTGACCGAACTCAGAAAAACTCGTCCGCCACGCTCCAAGCAAGGCTTTACCGTGTTTTTCACCGGCTTTTCGGGTTCAGGAAAATCGACCATCGCCAATGCGTTAATGGTCAAGCTAATGGAAATGGGCGGCCGCCCCGTGACGCTGTTGGACGGCGACATTGTGCGCAAACAATTATCCAGCGAGCTGGGTTTTTCCAAAGAGCACCGTGATTTGAACATCCGCCGTATCGGCTATGTTGCCAGTGAAATCACCAAAAATGGTGGTATCGCGATTTGTGCGCCGATTGCGCCCTATGCCACCACACGCCGGGCCGTGCGCGAAGAAATCGAAGCGTTCGGTGCCTTTGTCGAAGTGCATGTTGCCACCTCGATCGAGGAATGTGAACGCCGTGACCGCAAAGGGCTGTACAAACTTGCCCGCGCCGGAAAAATCAAGGAATTCACAGGTATTTCCGACCCGTATGATGTACCTGAAACGCCCGAGCTTTCGGTTGAGACCCAAAATGTAGAAGTGGATAATTGCGCCCACCAAGTGATTTTAAAGCTTGAACAAATGGGGCTTATCGCGGCGGATTCATAAATGAATATTATCACCTTATCCACCATTCCGCCGCGCTTTGGCATGATTGGCGAAAGCCTTGAAAGCCTGACACAACAAAGCGCCGATATTGATCGGGTAATTCTGTACATCCCGCGCAATTACCGCCGTTTTCCCGATTATGACGGCACCCTCCCAGATGTGCCTGATGGCGTTGAGATTGTGCGTATTGACGACGATCTTGGCCCCGCAACCAAGGTTTTACCCGCAATCCGCGAATACCAAGGGCAAGATGTGAATATCCTGTTTTGCGATGATGACCGGATTTATCTGAAAAACTGGGCCCAAGCCCTGCTGGATGGCGCAACCCAACACCCCAACCATATTGTCTGTATGCGCGGGATAAACATGGATTTTATCGGTGCGCCGCCGTGTCAAAATGAAGATCAGCCAAGGGCGATGCGCAGTTCGCGAAAATTTAACTTTGACTATCGTTTCAAACGAATATTACAGCAACTTGATTTCTTATCACTGTTCACCCCCAAGCATAAGCCTGCGCGTATGGATTTCAAAACCTCCGGCTATACCGATATCCTTGAAGGAACTGGCGGGGTGTTGCTGCGGGCCGAATTTTTCGATGATACCGCGTTTGATATCCCTCAGGCACTTTGGGCCGTTGATGATGTCTGGCTTTCAGGGCATGCCGCCCGCAAGGGCGTGAAAATCTGGGGGGTTGGCGGTGTGAAATCTTCTGTCGAGCTACCAGTTTTGCACCAAGCCGCGCTGCATAACGCCGTGATTGATGGTTTGAACCGACAACAAGCAAATCAAGCCTGCATTAAATATTTCCGCGACACCTATGGAATTTGGAAATAAATCAGCCGCCGTTAATCTGTATGGTCTGCACCACATGGTCGGGCTGCGCGCGCGTTAAATCGATATGCAGCAGGCCATTTTCGGTCACAGCGCCCGTTACCTCGACCCCGTCGGCCAGAACAAAGTTTTTCTGAAACTGTCGTCCGGCAATGCCACGGTGCAGGAAAATTCGTGCCTCATCCACCGGTGCCTGCCGCCCACGGATCTGCAATTTGTTATTTTCAACGGTGATTGCCAAATCATTTTCACCAAAGCCAGCCACCGCAAGCGAAATGCGATAGGTGGTATCGCTGACCTGTTCGATATTAAACGGAGGATAACCATCCTTGCCCGATTTTGTCGCCTGCTCAACCATCTGTTCAAGCTGTTCAAACCCCAAAAGCATGGGGTGTGCGGTTAATGTTAATTTCGTCATCGACACGTCCTTATATTGCAAGCGACCTGCTAAAACGGCCCCATTGTGGCGACCGATCCATAAGATATGGGGGCTGGAACCCCGCGCTGCAAGCCCCGCCCTTGGCCCAAGTTGCAAATGGCGTTAGGTTCATAGCCAAGCAGAAATGAGTCGGGCGCAAGATCATGAACAAAGCCAACGAAATGAAGAATGTCGATGTTCTGCGCATCGAGCTTGCGGTTTTTCGAAGCGAACACGGGGATTTGGACGATGCGATTGCAGCATTAGAAGCATCAGGACGCGCCGACCAATTGCGCCTGCGGCGGCTTAAAAAACAAAAACTGGCGCTAAAAGACAAAATATCACGAATAGAAGACAAGCTGACCCCCGACATCATTGCATAAATCGCACTGGGGGCTATAAAGCCGACTTCTGGATCTCAACGCATTGGGAACGTTATGACAGCGGCAAAAGTAGGCATTATCATGGGCAGCCAGTCAGATTGGCCAACCATGCGTGAAGCAGCAGAAATACTGGACGAGCTGGGCGTCGCATACGAAAAGCGCATCGTATCCGCCCACCGCACACCTGACAGGTTATGGGAATACGGGGTAAGCGCGGCTGATCGCGGCCTGCAAATCATCATTGCAGGCGCAGGTGGGGCAGCGCATTTGCCAGGCATGATGGCGTCAAAAACCCGACTGCCGGTCATTGGTGTTCCGATTCAAAGCAAAGCCTTGTCAGGGATTGATAGCTTGTATTCCATCGTGCAAATGCCGCGCGGATTTCCCGTTGCAACCATGGCAATCGGGGTGGCAGGGGCAGCAAATAGCGCCCTGATGGCGGCTAGCATACTGGCGCTTGGTGACCCCGATCTGGGCAAACGTCTGGATACTTGGCGCACAGCATTGTCAGCTTCGGTTCAAGAAGAACCACACGATGGATAAGCCACTTCCCCCCGGTGCCTGCATTGGCATTCTTGGCGGTGGCCAGCTTGGCCGAATGCTATCGGTTGCTGCCGCACGACTTGGGTTTACCACCCATATTTTTGAGCCCGGCCAAACCCCGCCTGCCGGCCATGTGGCTGCACAGATCACAACGGCCAGCTATGATGATATTGACGCGCTGAAAGCCTTTGCTGCATCGGTAGATGTAATCACATTTGAATTTGAAAACATCCCGACAACAGCCCTTGATACGCTTGAAAAGCTGCGGCCCATCCGTCCTAACCGCGAGGCCCTGCGCATCAGTCAAGATCGCTTGGTTGAAAAGGATTTTCTGACCGGTATTGGGCTGAATGTAGCCCCCTATGCCAATGTGGAAAGCCTTGCTGATCTAAAGGCAGCACTGGCTGAAATCGGCACTCCGGCGATTCTGAAAACCCGGCGCTTTGGCTATGATGGCAAGGGGCAAGTGCGGATTAAAAATGCCTCGGAGGCAGACACGGCATGGGATGCCATGAAGGGAGCACCTTCAGTTTTAGAGGGGTTCGTGGATTTTTCACGCGAAGTAAGCGTCATTGCTGCACGTGGGATTTCAGGCGAAATTTCATGTTTCGACCCAGGCGAAAATGTGCATGTGGACGGCATTCTAGCCACAACAACCATACCGGCATCTTTATCAAAAGCGCACCGAACAGACGCCGTACTTTTGGCCGCCAACATACTGAACAAACTTGATTATATTGGTATTTTGGGGGTCGAGATTTTCGTAACATCCACCGGTTTAGTGGTCAATGAAATCGCGCCGCGTGTACATAATTCAGGCCACTGGACACAAAATGGCTGTGCCATTGATCAGTTTGAACAGCACATTCGTGCCATTACAGGTTGGCCGCTTGGGGATGGCATCAGGCATGCAAATATTGTGATGGAAAACCTAATTGGGGATGACATGACGCGCATTGATGCAATTGCACGAGAGCCAAATACCGCCTTGCATCTGTATGGCAAAACCGATGCGCGCCCCGGCCGCAAAATGGGCCATGTGAACCGTGTGACCCCCCTTAGCTGAGCGCCTTGGCGCACAGGTTAGAATGCGTTCAGGCCACGCAGGCCAAGGTTGGGGCACAGCCCCAAACCCCGGGATATTTGTAGAAAAATGAAAAGCTTAAGCGTGAATGGCCCCATCGCCACAGGCAAGGGCGGCCTCGCGTACGGCTTCGGAGAAGGTTGGGTGCGCGTGGCATGTGCGCGCCAAGTCTTCGGCAGATGCGCCAAATTCCATTGCAATGCAGGCTTCGTGGATTAGTTCGCCTGCTGCAGGGCCAAGGATATGCACACCAAGAATGCGATCTGTAGTTTTATCTGCAAGAATTTTCACAAAGCCTTCGCCAGCGAAAATTGCTTTGGCGCGGGCATTTGCCATGAAGCTGAATTTGCCTACTTTGTAGGCGCGACCTTGTTCTTTTAAGGTTTCTTCGGTCAGGCCGACAGAGGCCACTTCGGGCGATGTATAAACCACACCGGGGATCACATCATAATTTACATGGCCAACTTTGCCAGCGATGCTTTCGGCGGCCGCCAGACCTTCGTCTTCGGCTTTGTGGGCCAACATCGGGCCTTCGGTTACATCACCAATGGCCCATATCCCATCAACATTAGTTTTCCAGTGGTCCGTCGCCACTTGGCCACGCGGCGTCATTTCAACCCCGAGGGCAGAAAGGCCCAGCCCGTCAGCGTAGGGTTTACGCCCTGTTGCCAGCAAGACAGTGTCAGCCTCGAGGGTGGCTTCGGTGTCATTTTTACGCAGCTTATAGTTAATTTTTAGCTTGGTTTTTACTTTCTCAACGGACTGCACAGCGGCACCCAAAACAAAGGTAAGTCCTTGTTTTTTCAGCGACCTTTGGAAGGCTTTGGCAAGGCCCGCATCCATACCAGGGGTGATGTGGTCAAGGAATTCAACCACTGTTACTTCGGCCCCAAGGCGTGCGTAAACAGATCCCATTTCAAGGCCGATTACGCCGGCGCCAATGACCACAAGTTTCTTGGGAATTTTACCCAAGGCAAGCGCGCCGGTTGAGGTCACAATTGTTTTTTCATCAATTTCTACGCCCGGCAGCGAGGCCGGTTCTGAGCCTGTTGCGATGACAATGTTTTTGGCTGAATGTACGTCATCACCGACCTTGACCTGACCCTTGGCAGGGATGCTGGCCCAACCCTTTATCCAGTCTATCTTGTTCTTTTTAAACAGAAATTCAATGCCCTTGGTGTTTTGCGCAATAACGTCGTCCTTATAGGAAAGCATCTGTTTCCAATCAACAGTCGGCGCCTTGCCACGCAGGCCCATTGTTGCGAAATTATGTTGGGCCTCGTGCAGGGAATGGCTGGCATGCAGCAATGCCTTGGACGGAATGCACCCGACATTCAAACAGGTGCCGCCAAGGGTTTCGCGCCCTTCAACCACTGCTGTTTTCAGGCCAAGTTGCGCGCAGCGAATGGCACAGACATAGCCGCCGGGGCCGCCGCCGATGATGATTACGTCATAATTTGCCATTTCGGGTCTCCTTCGTGAAAGTCTTTAATGTTTTAAGAGGCAATAGTTAAAGTTTTACAAATCCATCAACAGGCGGCGCGGATCCTCCAGCGCCTCTTTGATGCGCACAAGGAACGTTACCGCGCCTTTGCCATCAACGATGCGGTGGTCATAGCTGAGCGCAAGGTACATCATCGGGCGAATGACGACTTCGCCATTGATTGCCATTGGGCGGTCCTGAATTTTGTGCATGCCCAGAATGCCCGATTGCGGCGGGTTCAAAATGGGGGATGACATCAGGGACCCGTAGACCCCGCCGTTGGAAATGGTAAAGGTGCCGCCCTGCATTTCGGCCATGGACAATTTTCCATCGCGCGCACGTGCGCCTTTTTCGGCGATTGCCTTTTCGATGTCGGCAAATGACATGGCGTCGGCGTCGCGAATTACTGGCACGACAAGGCCGGTG
>DAOUQO010000084.1 GCA_030625565.1 Aliiroseovarius sp.
TGATGATCTCGCCGTCATCCAGTGCGGTTTCGAACAGATCGACAAAGTAATCATCGGCCAAAATATCCCGGTCGCTGGTGGAAATTGTGGCCCCAAGCCCCAATGCCGCCGCCGGATAACAAGCGGATGGGTCATTATTGGCCAAGGATCCGCCAATCGTGCCACGGTTACGCACCATGGGGTCGCCAATGCCACCCGCCAGCGCCGAAAGCGCCACAATCGTGCCGTCTGTGGCGACCTGAGCATGGGTGGTGGTTGCCCCGATTTTAAGCGTGTCCCCCTTATCCTTGATGCCATTCAGTTTTTCAATCCGCGACAGTGAAATCAATCGCGAAGGGGCCGCAAGCCGTTGTTTTAGCGTTGGAATTAAGGTTTGTCCGCCGCCCAGAATTTGCGCGTCTTCTTTCTGTAATCCCTTGACTGCCTTTTCCAATTTGGAGGGCCGTTTGATTTTAAATGCGTACATTTTTTCCTCCTCAGGCTTTGTTCATTGCAGACCAAACCCGGTTCGGGCTGAGCGGCATATCGATATGGGTAACGTCATGGCCCGCGCGTTGAAGTGCGTCGACCACCGCATTCACCACCGCAGGGGGCGAACCAATTGCGCCAGCTTCGCCGCAACCTTTCACGCCCAGCGGGTTATGCGTACACGGGGTTTGACATGAATGATCAACGCTAAAGAACGGCATATCGTCGGCGCGTGGCATCGCGTAATCCATGTAAGATCCGTTCACCAGCTGGCCGTCATCATCATAAATCGCGTGTTCCAGCAATGCCTGACCAATGCCTTGGCCAATGCCGCCATGCACCTGCCCGTCAACAATCATCGGGTTCACGATATTACCGAAATCATCGGCTGCCGAGAACTTGCAGATGGTGACTTTGCCGGTATCGGGGTCAACTTCGACCTCGCACGAATAAGCCCCTGACGGGTAGGTGAAGTTAGCCGGATCATAAAATGCAGTTTCTTCAAGCCCCGGTTCAATATCTTCAAGCGGGTAATTATGCGGCACATAGGCGGCAAGGGTCACATCGCCCCACGCCACTGATTTATCGGTGCCCGCAACGCTGAACGTTCCGTCTTTTAGCTCGATATCGCCATCAGCAGCCTCCATCAGGTGGGCCGCGATTTTCTTGGCCTTGGCGATGATTTTTTCGGTCGCGCGAACAATCGCCGAGCCACCAACCGCCAGCGAGCGTGAGCCATATGTGCCCATGCCCATTGGTGTTCTGGCTGTATCACCATGCACGATTTCAATCATGGCCGGATCGATACCAATCATATCGGCAACCACCTGCGGGAACGATGTTTCGTGCCCTTGGCCGTGGCTGTGGCTGCCGGTCATGACAACCAGACCGCCAGTAGCGTTCACCCGCACTGTGGCGCTTTCATAAAGCCCCGCGCGTGCGCCCAACTGCCCGGCAAGGTTTGATGGTGCGATGCCGCAAGCCTCGATATAACAATTCACGCCAAGCCCGCGCAGCAGGCCTTTCTTGGCGCTTTCAGCCCGGCGCGCTTCAAAACCTGCCAGATCAGAAATTTCGATCATTTTATCCATCGTGGCGTTGTAATCACCAGTGTCATATTCCACAGCTACAGGGGTGGCATATGGGAATTCAGTGATGAAATTCTGACGGCGCAACGCGATGGCATCAACGCCAAGTTCACGCGCGGCTTTGTCTATTACGCGCTCAAGCTGGTATGATGCCTCGGGGCGCCCTGCACCGCGATAAGCATCCACCGGAACAGTGTTGGTAAACACCGCTTTGACGTTCACATAAATCACCGGCGTTTTATAATTCCCGGCCATCAGCGTGCCGTGCAGCCATGTTGGCACCGAAGGCGCAAAGGTGGACAGATAAGCGCCCATATTTGCATGGGTATCCGTACGCACCGCCGTGAAGTTATTATCTGCGTCCAGCGCCAATTCAATTTTGGTCACGTGGTCACGACCATGGGCGTCGGTGATAAAGCTTTCTGAGCGCTGACAGGTCCATTTGACTGGACGGTTCAATGCTTTGGCGGCAAACGTACATAAGGCTTCTTCAGCATAATGGAAGATTTTCGAGCCAAACCCGCCCCCCACATCCGGCGCAATTACGCGCAGCTTGTGTTCAGGAATGCCCAGCACAAACGCGCCCATCAGCAGGCGAATTACATGCGGATTTTGGGTCGTAGTATAAAGCGTGCTATCGCCCGCGGCGGCATCGTAATCACCAATGGCCACGCGTGGCTCCATCGGGTTGGCGACAAGACGGTTATTGACCAGCTCAAGCGTGGTGACATGGGCGGCATCCTGCATGGCCTGTTCAACTGCGCCTTTGTTTTCCTCAACAAAACCCCAATCATAACAAAGGTTTGAGGTAAGTTCCTCATGTACCTTTGGGCTACCATCGATCAAAGCGGCCTTCATATCGACAACGGCAGGCAGCTCGTCAATATCCAGTTCGATCATTTCGGCGGCATTGCGCGCTTGGGCTTCGGTTTCGGCGACTACGGCGGCAATTGCATCACCAACATAGCGCACCTTGCCATCCGCCAGAACTGGATGTTTTGGTTCTTGCATGGGTTCGCCATGCCTGTCGGTCACGCACCAGCCGCAAGGGACACCGCCAACCTCAACAAAATCTGCACCGGTGAAAATACGCAGTACGCCGGGCATTTCTGCCGCAGCACTTGTATCCACCGAATTCAGAACACCGTTGGCAACCTGGCTACGCAAAAATACCACATAAGCCTGACCGCGAACATTAATGTCGTCGGTGTAATTTCCCTTACCGGTTAGAAACCGAACGTCCTCGCGCCGCTTATTTGCGGCCCCAATGCCTCCATCTGCTGGCATATGTCATCCTCCTGATTGATGCAGGCATTGCTGCCGCCTTATTTTGCTGAAGACTTGTGGCTTACTTTTCCCACATGGTTTCAATTGTGTCGGCAACAAATATGCGTTGATCTTCGGTTGTTTCACCATGCACGTTCATGATTGCTGCGACCGATCCATCTTGGGTAATAGGGCACATGATCACCACGTCCTGATCACCTGGTTCAAGGTCGTAGCCGTAAACTGTCCAGCTGGCTTCCGAGGTGCTTCCACCGCCATTTTTGAAGATATAGCCATTAATAACAGTACGCGCGTGGCTCATGCAGCGATCACGGCTGGCTGAATCACCCAGATAGTAAACAGACCAGCCTTCGGCCTGAACCTGCGTTGCTGTGAATGGCAAAAATACGCTAAGGGCTACGGCCTTAAGTGCAAAAAAACGTTTCATTATACTGCTCCTTGTGCGTCCTGACCGGACGCCGCTAAAATTGATTTGATGATGTTATGATACCCAGTGCAGCGGCAAAGATTACCGCTAAGATGCGCGCGTATCTCGGCCTCAGTGGGTTTTGGGTTTTCCGCCAGCAGCGATGCTGCTGACATCACCATCCCTGGTGTACAAAAACCACATTGTAAGCCGTGGTTATCTTGAAATGCCTGTTGAATAACCCCAAGCGTCCCGTCTTCGTTTGCCATGCCTTCGATCGTTGTGACCTCGGCCCCTTCGGCTTCGGCTGCAAACATATTGCAACTTTTCACCGGAAGCCCATCAACATGAACAACACAAACTCCGCATTGGCCGGTATCACAACCAACATGCGTTCCCGTCATCCCCAAGCCTTCGCGCAGAAACTCTGACAACAGAGTATTCCCCTTTGCTTTGGCGGACACAGCCTTTCCGTTTACGGTCATTTCGACCTGTGGCATAGTATTCTCCCTTAGCTTTTATTCTTTTGCTTGAGTAAAGCACGAGAAACGCTCTGTGAGAATAAAAATTTACACTAAAATCTAAATTAGCCTGTAAATTACACGCAAACGCCAATCAGAATAAAGTGTGCCGCAGGCACTCATTTCAGCTGAATCTTATTGTTTTACAGGGTGTTACAACAAAAAAGCCCCGCCATTTCTGACGGGGCTTTTTAATTTCATTCGCTCAGATCAATCGATCCTAGTTAGCAGCGCATTCAGGCTGTCCTTGGCATCGCCATAAAACATTCGGGTGTTTTCCTTGAAAAACAGCGGGTTTTCAATGCCGGAATACCCTGTGCCCTGCCCGCGTTTGGATACAAACACCTGCTTGGCGTTCCACACTTCCAGAACCGGCATGCCGGCAATGGGGCTGTTTGGATCTTCCTGCGCCGCTGGGTTCACGATGTCGTTTGAACCAATAACAATCACCACGTCGGTTTCAGGGAAATCATCGTTGATCTCGTCCATCTCCAGCACGATGTCGTAAGGCACGCGGGCCTCGGCCAGCAGTACATTCATGTGCCCCGGCAAGCGCCCCGCAACTGGGTGAATGGCGAAACGCACATTTTTACCAGCATCGCGCAGCCGTTTGGTCAGCTCGCTAACCGCCTGCTGGGCTTGGGCCACAGCCATGCCGTAACCGGGCACGATGACCACGCTGTCGGCCTCTTGCAGTGCCGTCGCAACACCATCAGCGTCAATCGCGATTTGTTCGCCGTCGATTTCCATTGCCGGACCCTTTTGGCCGCCAAAGCCGCCAAGGATCACCGCAAGGAACTTACGGTTCATCGCCACACACATGATGTAACTAAGGATCGCACCGCTTGAGCCAACCAGCGCGCCAACAACAATCAACAGATCATTACCCAGCATGAAGCCAGTCGCCGCCGCTGCCCAGCCGGAATAGCTGTTCAGCATGGAAACCACGACGGGCATATCTGCGCCGCCGATAGCCATAACCAGATGCGCGCCGATTGCAAAGGCAACGACCATCATCACCAGCAGCGTCCAAATGCCAGCGCCGTTCAAGAACATTGTCAGCATGATCAGCGACACAACCACGCCTACGATGTTCATCAGGTGACGACCGGGCAGGATCATGGCCTTGCCGTCAAGCTTACCCGCCAGTTTGCCATAGGCAACGATGGATCCCGTGAAGGTAATCGCGCCGATAAAGACGCCAAGGAAGACTTCCACATCGTGGATAACCTCTTCGGCGTGGGTCAGACCCATGGGCGCGTGTAGAACCGAATTGATACCGATAAACACCGCCGCCAAACCGACAAAGCTGTGCAGCGCGGCGACCAATTGGGGCATGCCCACCATTTCAACCCGCTGGGCAACAATTGTGCCGATGGCCGCGCCGATGGCAATCATAGCGACAAGCAGCCAGATCGAATTCACCCCCGGGCCAAAGACCGTTACGATGACCGCGATGGCCATGCCGATGATGCCGAACCACACGGCGCGTTTTGCTTTTTCCTGATCGGACAGACCACCAAGGGCCAAAATGAACAGAACAGAAGCTGCGATATATCCAGCAGTTACTAGACCAATACTCATAATCAGTCCCCCTTAGCTTTTCTGGAACATGGCCAACATACGGCGGGTAACGACAAAGCCACCCACGATGTTGATCGATGCTATAAGAACGGAAATTGCAGCAAGAAGCGTCACAAGGAAGCCTCCGCCAACACTAATTTGTAGTAGCGCGCCAATGATAACCACCGATGAAATCGCATTGGTGATCGCCATAAGCGGGGTGTGCAGCGCGTGGCTGACGTTCCAGATAACTTGGAAACCAATGAAAATCGACAGCACGAACACGATGAAGTGTTGCATGAAACTGACCGGTGCGTATTGGCCAATCAGCAGCATTATCAGACCACCTATAACCAGCGTTATGGTCTGACTACGGCCCGCAGCTTTGGCGGCGGCGGCCTCCTCGGCCTTGATTTCTTCGGCAGTCTTAACAGGGGCCGTTTCTTGGGGCTTGGCCGCAATCGCCTGAATTTTCGGCGGTGGGGGCGGGAAAGTGATTTCGCCCTCGAACGCCACGGTCGCGCCACGGATTACGTCGTCTTCCATGTCATGGTTGATCTGGCCGTCCTTTTCGGGGGTCAGATCACTAATCATATGGCGGATATTGTTGGCGTACAGGCTGGACGCCTGCGAGGCCATGCGCGATGGGAAATCAGTATACCCAACGATAGTCACACCATTCTTTGTGACGATTTTTTCGTCCATCACGGTTAATTTACAATTACCACCCTTTTCAGCGGCAAGGTCGATGATGACGCTGCCGGGCTTCATTGCTTTGACCATATCCTCGGTCCACAGCTCGGGTGCTTCGCGGTTCGGGATCAAGGCCGTGGTGATGACAATATCAATTTCAGGCGCAAGTTCGCGGAACTTGGCCAACTGGGCCTCGCGAAATTCGGGGGACGACACAGGGGCGTAACCGCCGGTGGCGGCGCCATCTGCCTGATCTTCGTCAAAATCAAGATAGACAAATTCGGCCCCCATGCTTTCGACCTGCTCGGCCACTTCCGGGCGCACATCGAAGGCATAGGTGATCGCGCCAAGACTGGTAGACGTCCCAATCGCGGCCAGCCCTGCGACACCGGCACCAACCACCAAAACCTTGGCGGGCGGAACCTTACCAGCGGCAGTAACCTGGCCGGTAAAGAAGCGGCCAAAGTTGTTTCCTGCTTCAATAACAGCGCGGTAACCGGCGATATTGGCCATCGATGACAGCGCATCCATTTTCTGGGCGCGACTAATACGCGGCACCATTTCCATGGCGATCACGTTCGCGCCTTTGGCGCGCGCGGCCTCCATCCCGTCGTCATTTGCACCTGGATTAAAGAAGCTAATTAACGTCTGATCCTTGCGCAAGCGCTTCAGCTCGGTGGCATCAGGTTGGCGCACTTTGGCGACAATATCCGCGGCCTTCCAAAGGGCGGCGGCGGTTTTAACCACCTCGACCCCTGCTTGTTTATATGTGGCATCCGAAAAACCTGCGGCCAGACCGGCCTTGGTTTCGATCACGCATTCATACCCAAGCTTTTGCAACAATTCAGCCGAGGCAGGCGTCATCGCCACCCGTGCTTCTGTGTCAAAAACTTCTTTTGGCGTACCTATCTTCAAGTTCGTCCCTCCTTGATCATTTAGTTCGACGCGTCCGTTAACGTTTAGCCTTGCAACATTCTGCCGCATAAACAATCACAAACACGCGTGGGGCCTTACAAATCTTAATAACTAAATATACACATTAATCCAGAAATCAAAGCGGAGACCCTAAAATGCAACCTAAAGACACGTTTAAAAGAATTAAACTCACGCGCCGCCGCGTAATTGCGCTTGCTACAGCAGGCTTTATGGGCCTGACACTTGCTGGCCCACTTCACGCCCAAAGCGCGCCCGAGGCCGAGCCAACCGGCATTATCACCCCGACAGATGCCCACGACCAAGCCCTAAGCGGCGCGGTGATTCTCGTCGATATTCGCCGCCCTGATGAATGGCTGGAAACCGGTATTGGCGAAGGCGCACTTGCGCTGGATATGCGTAACGATGAATTTGTCCGCCAGCTTGTTACCTTGCGCCGGGCCAATCCTGATACGCCAATTGCGCTTATTTGCCGGACTGGAAATCGGTCGAAATTTGTGGTTAGCACCTTATCTGGGCAGGGCTTTCCCGGTCTGATGGACGTTGCCGAAGGCATGGTTGGCGGGCGCAATGGCCCGGGCTGGATTGCGACAGGCCTTGCCACCTATGCAGGCACACCTGAAAATATCACGGCGCAGCTGGCAAAAATGCTGCCGTAACAATCAAATTTTCTAGAAAATTTGGGTAGCAGTAGTTTTTCTAGAAAAACTACTGCGCCTAAATCCAGCGCCGGACTTTGGCGGCCCAGTCTGTGTGCTCTGCCCCGAAAAGCATTTTCAAACCTGCCTCTTCGCCCAAAATATAGCGCCGGGTAATCAAGCGCATGAATAATGGCACTAAAATCAGGGCTGGAATAATATCCCAGTATAACGCCAGCCCGGCCAGCACCAAAGCATCACCCAGATAAATCGGATTGCGGCTAATCCGGTAAATTCCTGCCTGTAAAAACGCAGTAGGCACACGGCGCGGAATGAATGTGGTGCGGGCACGCAAAAATTCCCACAGCGCCAGCCCCATGGTCAGCAATCCGGCAATAATCAGCCCCTGACCAAGCACTTGCGTCCAGCGCCAACCAAAGCCCAGCCCCGGCACAAACCAGTCAGCCAGCCATGCCACAGCAATAAAAATCGCCAACCAAAACGGGGGAATATCAAACGCTCGCAACATGTCAGGCTCCGATCTTGACTAGATAAGGGCGGTCATATGCAGCTTTCGCTTGCGCCATACGTCCAAGACGCTACCTTGCCCCTGAAACAGGAGAAATGCAATGCAGGACCTAACAGGAAAACACGCAATCGTGACCGGTGGCGGCACAGGGATCGGGCTGGCCATCGCACAGGTTTTGGCAGGTGTTGGCGCCGATGTAACAATCACCGGCCGACGCATGGATGTGCTTGAAAAAGCCGCCGAAGGTCACGCAAAACTGCACCCGTTGCAGATGGATGTCAGCGATGAGGCCAGCGTCAATAATGGCGTTGGAGCCGCGCGCGCAGCCCATGGCCCGTTAACTATTTGTGTCGCCAATGCCGGCATTGCCGAAGGGCGCACCGTCCCAAAAACCAGCCTTGAATTCTGGCGCAAAACCATGGCCATCAACCTTGACGGCGCGTTCATGACCATCCGCGCCTGCCTGCCCGACATGGAAGAATCAGCATGGGGCCGCGTCATCGGAATTTCATCAATTGCCGGAGTGCGTGGCCTGAAAGGTGCCGGGGCATATTCAGCCTCGAAACACGGGCTGATTGGCCTAATACGCACCCTAAGCGAAGATTATGCGCGTTCACATCTGACGTTTAATGCAATCTGTCCAGGCTATGTCGACACACCAATTGTCAGCAGAAATATTGATATAATCAAAGGCATCACCGGCGCCAGCGACGAAGATGCGCTTAAGATGATGACCAGCGAAAACCGCCATAAACGCCTGATTGATCCCAGCGAAGTTGCCGCCGCAGCCTTGTGGCTGTGCCTGCCCGGTGGCGATAGCGTCAACGGCCAAACAATTGAAATCGCCGGAGGTCAAGTGTGACCGACTTTACCGCCACAAAACAAATGTTCCACCTGCCCGAAGGGGTGACCTACCTTGACGGTAACTCGTTAGGAGTATTGCCAAAAATGGCATCTAAGCGGGTCAAGGAAACCATTGAAAATGAAGGGGGTGAAATGCTGATCACCGCCTGGAACAAGGCCGGATGGATGGACAAGTCCATTGCCCTTGGCGACCGGATTGGCCGCCTGATCGGAGCCGAAGCGGGCCATGTGATTTGCGGCGATACATTATCAATCAAGGTCTATCAGGCGCTGGCCTCAGCATTGGAGCTGAACCCCGGACGCAAACGCATTCTGTCGGATCGCGGCAATTTTCCCACGGATTTGTATATGGCCAAAGGGCTGATCAAATCCTTGGATAAAGGTCACATTCTGGAATGTGCGGAACCCGAAGACGTCATGGACCGCATCAGCGATGATCTGGCCGTTTTGATGCTGACCGAGGTCGATTACCGCACCGGACGCAAACACGATATGGCCGCATTAATTAAGGCCGCGCACGCTGTCGGGGCCTTGGTGATCTGGGATCTGGCGCATTCTGCGGGGGCCTTTGCCGTCGATGTGTCCGCTGCAGATTTTGCCGTTGGGTGCACCTATAAATATCTAAATGGTGGGCCGGGCGCGCCCGCGTTTATCTATGTTGCCCCGCGCCATATTAACCATGTTCGTCCGGCCCTGTCTGGCTGGCTGGGACATGAGGCCCCGTTTGCGTTCAACCTTGATTATCGCGCCGGGCCAGGCATCAGCCGCATGCGCGTTGGCACCCCGCCAATCCTGCAATTTGCAGCACTTG
>DAOUQO010000074.1 GCA_030625565.1 Aliiroseovarius sp.
CAACAGAAAACATGGTGATAAGAAGCGGCGCAATGAAAAATATTGCGGTGGCATCGGCAATAGGCATGACTGACAGGCCAAGGAAAAAGGCCACATTGGCAAAGACCACAAACAGCCCGCGCAGAAGGTGCGCGCCAAGGCGGCGGGTACGCAAATGTTTGTAGCCGCCCATCAGCGGCATCAAAATGCCAAGCGTAATGGCCAATGCCAAAACCGACCGGATCAAAACGATCTGGTGCAAGGCATAGTCGCCTGACAGAAATTTGATCGTGGTATCATTGATGGTGAACAGGGTGCTGGCCCCGACCACAGAAATAATTCCAACCAGATTTGTGTTTTGTATTTTCATGGCCCTATTGGGCACCTCGCGTAATGCTGGTCTGTTCTGGTTGCGACATGTTCAGGGTCGTGTTTGGCTGATGCCCTTAGGTTTCCAGTTCGGCCGACGCAATAATCGGAAAGAATGCGCCGCTGGACCATAGGCCAAACCATGATGCACCATTATGCGGGGCGTGGGATCCCAGCTCGACCAGCCGATAAAAACTTTTGCGATCGATCAGCGCCTCAAGGTTGGCGCGGATCAAAACATAAGGCGAAGGTTCGCCAGTTTTTTCATCACGCACAACGCGAATGGGCAGGTCCGGTCCGGCAATTGCCAGATCTCCAACATTGGTTTCAAAGGTCAAAACCTGATCTTTGCCCGCCCCCTTGGTTTCGAAATCCACAGCAACAAACGGCGCGTCATCGACCTGAATGGAGACCTTTTCAACCGGGGTGACAAGCACGTATTCATCGCCATCCTTGCGCAAAATTGACGCGAACAGGCGCACCAGTTCAGGTCGGCCAATCGGGGTGCCCAGATAAAACCACGTACCATCGCGCGCAATGCGAATATCCAGCGCGCCACAATCGGGCGGATTCCACAGATGAACAGGCGCAGGGCCGTTGCCCGCCGCCTTTTTCGCGGCAGATGCAAAGTTTTCTGCCGAAACACTGGATTTTGTATCTTTTGTCATTTGTCCCCCGCGCCGAAAACGCCTTTAATGGCAGCATAGTATTTTGACGAGGGGTTTTCCATGGCGAAGGCAGAAGATCTGGTAACAGAAATTGAGGCGCTGGGCGAAAAGCTGGCGGCGGCAAAGGGCGCAATTGGCAAACGCATCATTGGTCAGGACGCGGTGGTTGACCTTGTGCTTGCGGCGCTGCTGTCTGGTGGCCACGCATTGCTGATTGGCCTGCCGGGGCTAGGCAAAACCCGACTTGTCGACACGCTTGCAACCGTAATGGGGCTGGATGGCGGGCGGGTGCAATTCACCCCAGACCTGATGCCGTCCGATATTTTGGGGGCCGAGGTGCTAGAGCAAGGCACAGATGGCACCCGTTCATTCCGGTTCTTGCAAGGGCCGGTTTTTTGCCAACTTTTACTGGCGGACGAAATAAACCGCGCCTCGCCCCGCACCCAGTCGGCGCTGCTGCAGGCGATGCAGGAACATGCCGTAACCATTGCCGGACATGAACACAAAATGCAGGCGCCGTTTCATGTTTTGGCCACGCAAAACCCGCTGGAACAAGAAGGCACCTATCCGCTGCCCGAAGCCCAGCTTGACCGTTTTTTATTGCAAATCAATGTGGATTATCCCGACCGCGACGCCGAGCGCAAAATTTTGCTTGCCACAACCGGCAGCGTTGAGGACGGCGTGCCGGCGGTATTTTCACAAGGCGAACTTTTGGCCGCGCAGGGGCTGTTGCGGCGAATGCCGGTGGGTGAAGATGTGGTTTCGACCATTCTTGATCTGGTGCGCGCATGTCGCCCTGATGATGCCAGTGCACCCGAAATTGTCCGCGATAGTGTCAGCTGGGGGCCGGGGCCACGGGCCGCGCAGGCGCTTATGCTACTAACGCGGGCGCGGGCGCTGCTGGATGGTCGACTGGCCCCAAATCGTGGTGATGTTTTGGCGTTGGCGCATCCGGTTTTGGCGCACCGTATGGCGCTTAGCTATGGCGCGCGGGCGCGCGGGCAAAGCCTGACGCATGTGATTGATACAGTGGTTTGCGGCCTTGATGGCTTGGCCAAGGCGGTTGCGTGACATTAGGTATTTCCCAAAATTCCACATCCCTGCAAGGCCGCGCTGAAACCCTTGCGCAAAATCTGCCGCCGCTTTTGGCGCGGGCCGTTCGGTTGGCGGACGGGGTCATTTTGGGCGAACACGGGCGCAGACGCGCAGGCGTTGGCGGGGATTTCTGGCAATACCGTCCGGCGGTTGCCGGTGATAGCGCGCGCGCGATTGACTGGCGCCGCTCGGCGCGATCAGATCAGCATTTTGTGCAGCAAAAAGAATGGCAGGCCGCGCAAATCGTGACCCTTTGGGCCGATAATGCGGCGGCGATGCAGTATCGTTCGGACGTTGATTTACCCACTAAGGCGGATCGTGCCGCCCTGATTGCGCTGGCGATTTCTGCGCTGCTGATACGGGGCGGCGAACAGGTGGGGCTAACAAATATGCCTGCGGGACGTGGCCACGTGCAATTGCAGCGGCTGGCGGGGGCGTTGTCCAGCCAGATACCGCTGGGCACAGACGAATATGGAAGCCCCGAAATCCAGACAATCCCACGCCATTCCAGCGCGGTGTTCTTGTCGGATTTTCTGGGTGACCTGGACCAGCTTGGCACCGCCATGACGCAACTTGCCGATAAGGGTGTCGGGGGCGTTTTAGTGCAAATTCTTGATCCCGCCGAGGAAGCATTCGCATTTCAGGGCCGCACTTTGTTTGAAAGCATGGGCAGGGGGCTGCGCCATGAAACACGCAAGGCGCGCGATCTGCGCGAACGCTATATTGCCCGCCTTGGGGCGCGCAAACAGGCCCTTTCTGAAATGGCCGCCCGCTTTGGTTGGCAGTATCATTGTCACCACACAGATGCCCCCGAAGCCGCACCTTTGTTGTGGGTTTTCCATGCCTTAGAGGCGCATCGCTAATGCTTATGCTTGGCCCCGTTGGCATCCTTTCGCCTTGGATATTGCTGACCTTGCTGGTTTTGCCGATCCTTTGGCTGCTTTTGCGCGCGGTACCGCCAGCGCCTGTAAAACGGCTGTTTCCCGGTGTGATTTTGCTGATTGGTTTAGGCGATAGCGATAGCGAAGCAGACCGCACGCCTTGGTGGCTTTTACTTTTGCGCCTGTTTGCCATTGCGGCGATGGTGTTCGGGTTTTCCGGTCCGGTTTTAAATCCGGAAAGCACAGCGCAGGGTGGTGCGCCAGATATGCCGCTATTGGTTTTTATGGACAATAGCTGGGCCGCCGCGCCAGACTGGGCCCAACGGATAAAAGCCGCACAGGGCGTGCTGGATAAGGCCGCGCGTCAGGGGCGTTTGGCGGCATTGGCCACGGGTTCGACCACAGCCATGCCGGATTTTGTGGTTGCCCGAAAAATTGCGGCAAGCCTGTCGGGGATGGCCCCCTTGGCGTGGGGTCAAAAATATGAGGCAGCGCAGCTTTGGGCCATGGATTTGCCTGATGTGCAAACGATCTGGATATCCGATGGCTTAGACTGGTCGGGGCGCAATGGACTGCTGCAAGCCTTTGAAAATGCTGGGCCTGTTCGGGTTTTGGAACCTGTGGCCGCACGCATGGCGCTTCGCCCAATCACCGTTAGTGATGGCCTTATTGAAATCACCGCCCTTCGCAGTCAGGGGGCGGGTGCCAAGGAAATTGTGGTGCTTGCGCATGGCCCTGATCCTGCGGGTATCCCACGTGAACTTGCCCGCCTAAGCATGGATTTTCCGGCAGGCGCAACCGTGGCCCAAGCGCAGCTATCTGTGCCGGTTCAGTTGCGAAATCGCATAACGCGTTTTCTGATCGAAGGCGAAAATTCTGCCGGAGCGGTAACTTTGGCCGATGACAGTTTGCGCCGCCGTCGTATCGGGCTGGCGGGGGATGTATCCGGGCGCGAGGGGCTGGAGCTGCTTTCGCCGTTGCATTATCTGCGTAATGCCCTGACCCCGAATGCCGAGGTGATCACTGGCGCAATCAATGATCTGATCTTGGCCAGCGCCGATGTTATTGTGCTGGCTGATGTGCCAAAACTTGGCGAAAGCGACCAGCGGGATCTAGCAAAATGGGTGGCCCAAGGCGGGCTGTTGCTGCGCTTTGCCGGCCCGCGCCTTGCGGCCGCTGATACGGGACGCGGGGTCGATGATATATTGCTGCCGGTGCGCCTGCGCGCGGGCGGGCGCACCGTTGGCGGTGCCATGAGCTGGGGTCAGGCCCGCGCTATAGCCCCCTTTGACGCGACCTCGCCTTTCTATGGTCTGCCCATCCCTGACGAAGTTGTTATCAACGCACAGGTTTTGGCAGATCCCGGCCCCGACCTGGCCGCCCGCACCATTGCCACCTTGGTGGACGGAACCCCGTTGGTGACGCAAAAAACGCTGGGCGACGGGCGGGTGGTTTTATTTCATGTAACCGCCAACGCCGAATGGTCCGGCCTGCCTTTGTCCGGGCTTTTTGTTAAGATGCTTGAACGGTTGGCGGTGCTTACACCCGCCACGCGCCCGGATGCGGCGTCGCTTGTGGGTACATCATGGGTTTTGGTTGAAACCATGGATGCCTTTGGCACCCTTTTGGCGTCGCAAGTATCGGCGTCTGTATCCGGTGAGGCCATGGGAAACCTTGCCCATGCTGGCGCCCCGCCCGGGCTTTATACCGATAGCAATCGGCGAATTTCGGTTAATGTTACCGGTGCTGAGACCACCTTGAAGCCAGCCATTTGGCCTGCGCATATCACCCCTGAATGGGGGGGGAAGACCAGCGCGCGGAATTTGTCAGGCTGGCTGTGGATGGCGGCGTTAGCGGCCTTGGCTGTGGATATTCTGGCGGCGCTGGCTGTGTCAGGAAAAATGGTGCGCCAAGGTCCGTCTGCGTTGATAATCGCCGTGGCAATATGCCTGCCCATGGGGTTTTCAAAAGGCTTGCACGCGCAGGATCTGCGGGTTGATGGGGGCCTGATTTCTGCCGCTTCTGCGGTAACTCTGGCCTATATCCAGACCGGCGACCGTGATGTGGATCAGGTCTCTGCCGCTGGCCTTGCCGGGCTTTCCAACCAGATTTTTCGTCGTACTTCGATTGAACCTGCACCCCCGGTCGGTGTTGATCTTGATCGCGCAAACCTATCGGTTTACCCCTTGCTTTATTGGGTTGTAACACCATCGCAGCCTGTTCCCAGCCCTGCCGCTTATGCCCGCCTGCGCCAGTATCTTGCCTCTGGTGGCATGATTTTATTTGATACGCGTGATGCGCATGTTTCCGGATTTGGCGGCACTGCTACCCCTACTGGGCGGCGTTTGCAGGTATTGGCTGAACCTTTGGATATTCCGCCGTTGGAACCTGTGCCAGAAGACCATGTTTTGACCCGAAGCTTTTATTTGCTGGATGCATTTCCCGGTCGCCACCTGCGCGGTGTTTTGTGGCTTGAGGCCGCGCCCGCTGACGCCAAACTTGCCGAAGGAATGCCATTTCGCAACCTGAACGACGGGGTTAGCCCTGTGATGATCGGGGGCAATGACTGGGCCGCGGCATGGGCGATTATGCCAAGTGGTGCGCCCATGTTTCAGGTGGGGCGTGGACGCGCCGGAGAACGCCAACGTGAAATGGCATACCGGTTCGGGGTTAATCTGGTGATGTATGTTTTGACCGGCAATTACAAAAGCGATCAGGTGCATGTGCCTGCATTGCTGGAAAGGTTGGACCAATGATCTCCAACCTAGGTGCATCAGCAACACAAATTGTGTTCGAGCCGGTTTTTGCATGGCCGGTTTTGGCCAGCGCGGCGTTGGTTTTTGCAGCATTTCTGGCCTTTGCGTTGTGGCGCAGGCTGGCTGGTTGGGGTGCGCGGGGCATGGCGGCTGCGGTCTTGTTTTTGGCGTTGTCCGGCCCATCTGTGCAGCAAGAAAACCGTCAGGCCCTGAATGATTTATTGCTGGTTGTGGTGGATCAAACTGCCTCACAGGGGCTATCGGAAAGGGCGACGCAAACGGCGGGTGCATTGGCCCGTATCAAGGCGCAGGTCGGGGCGCGGGCAGGGCTGGATTTGCATGTTATACATCTTTTGGATGGTGCAGATGATCGTGGCACCCGACTGGAAAGCGCCATTGTTTCGGCCTTAAGTGAGCTGCCGCGCCAGCGTATTGCGGGGATTATTGCGCTGTCAGACGGGCTTGTGCATGATGTGGGTGCATTGGCCAACGGGCCTGCCTTGCCTGCGCCCTTGCATTTGCTTTTAACAGGGCAGGCCACGGATTGGGATCGGCGCTTGGTAATAAAGTCCGCGCCGGCCTTTGCCATTTTGGGCGAAGAACAAATCATCAGCCTTCGCATCGAAGACAGCGGTGCAGTGCCACCTGATATAGGTGCCAAAGCGCAAATCGAAATTTCGATCGACGGGGCCGAACCCAGTCAGCATATTATGCCAGTCGGGCGCGATCTGAAACTGCCAATAACCTTGCAGCATGGCGGCATGAACGTCATCCAAATGACGCTAAAACAGGTTGAGGGCGAGCTGACCGCGCGCAATAATACTGCTATTTTGCAATTGAACGGCGTGCGCGACCGCCTGCGTGTGTTGCTGGTTTCTGGCCAGCCACATCCCGGCACGCGCACGTGGCGCAACCTGCTGAAATCGGATGCTTCGGTTGATCTGGTGCATTTTACCATCCTGCGAACGCCTGAAAAACAAGATGGCGTGCCGGTTGGCGAACTAAGTCTGATCCCTTTTCCCACCCAGGAATTATTTATGGATAAGGTGGATGAATTTGATCTGATTATTTTTGATCGCTATGAATTGCGCGGTATTTTACCGGCGGCATATTTGGCTAATATTCGCAATTATGTGGAAAATGGCGGCGCGGTTTTGGTGGCTGCTGGCCCCGCCTTTGCCACCGCTGGCAGCCTTGCGCGGTCGCCGCTTGGCGCGATCTTGCCCGGGCGGCCAACGGGGCGGGTTATTGAACAGGCCTATGCGCCTCGTCTGACTGATTTGGGCCAACGCCACCCCGTTACCCAAGGGCTGGAACATGTGCATGAAAACTGGGGCCGCTGGCTGCGCCAGATTGATTTGGATCGGGTTTCAGGTGACGTGGTGATGCAGGGCGTGGATGGGGCGCCATTATTAGTTTTGGATCGGGTGGGCGACGGGCGCGTGGCGCTTTTGGCGTCGGACCATGCGTGGCTTTGGGCCCGCGGTTTCGAAGGTGGCGGCCCGCAGCTTGAACTGCTTCGAAGGCTGGCGCATTGGATGATGAAAGAACCCGAACTGGAAGAAGAAGCGTTATGGGCCCAAACGCAGGGCACAAAAATAACGATCATTCGCCGGTCGTTGTCCGAAGGAGCGCGTGAGGCTGAACTGACCATGCCCGACGGCACGCAGCGTTTGGTGACGCTGGCCGAAACCTTGCCGGGGCACTTTAGCGCAACAATTGATACTGCCCAGATTGGCCTGCACCGTCTGCGCGATGGCGCGCTTGAGGCGGTCGTTGCCCTTGGCCCGACCGCCCCGCGTGAATTTGAAGAAACCATTGCGACAGGCGCTTATTTGCAGCCCGCGATTGCCCCGCTCAGGGGGGGTATTTTCCAGCTTGAAGCAGGAATGCCGACGCTGCGAAATGTTCAGTCAGGCCGTGTTGCTGCCGGACGCGGCTGGCTGGGGTTAACCCCGCGCGCTGCATATTTGACCCAAGATATCCGCCTGATCCCACTTTTTCCCGCATGGCTGGCATTGTTGTTTGCGGCGGCCCTGTCAATTTGGGGCTGGCTGCGCGAGGGGCGAAGATAGGTGCAAAAGGGGTCAGTTGGCGGGGTCTAATACGACCTTAAACAATGTGTCGCCCCAGCCGTCCACCACGCAGCGCGATTGAATGAAAACCGAAACGGTTCCTGCCGGAATGGTTACGCCAGCCAAAGACCGGCTAAAGGGCTGTTCGTTCACGTGGGGGTGCGCCAATATGCGCATTCCCAGTTCGTGTCCGTTTGCGTCCAGAACCCGCCAGCCATCAGCGTAATGTTCCCAGCCGGTATCGGGGTGGGCAAGGGTTACTGAAAAGCGCCAGTTTTCACCGGTTGATTGTGCTGTGACGGCGTTAATTATTGCCTCATCCGCCAAAGCGGGGGCGGCAACAAGCATCAGAAATATAGATCGCAGCATGATTTTCATACGGGTTTTTAGGCGGCGCGGTGCGCCATGTCACACCACAATTATGTGAGCGGGGCCTAAGGGCACGGATTTTGCCTGATGCAAGGTTTTGCTTGTGTATCTGGCTGATTGGTAATATTTTATTACCAATCAATAAGGGATGACTTCAATCATGCAAATGCCCGCCGCCGATCAGGCCATTATCAGCCGGAAATCCGAAATTGTCGCCTTGTTAAGTGCGGCCCTTTCCGACGGGGTGGTTGTGCATGATCCGGTGGAAACCCGCGCCTATGAATGCGACGCGCTTGCCGCTTATCGCTGCCCGCCGCTTTGTGTGGTTTTGCCGCGTTCTACTGACGAGGTCGCGGCGATTATGCGTATCTGCCACGAACAAGGCGTGCCTGTGGTGCCGCGCGGGGCGGGCACATCGCTGGCCGGTGGGGCCTTGCCAACCGAAGATTGCGTGGTTTTGGGCGTTTCGCGGATGGTCGCTGTGTTGGAGGTTGACTATCCCAACCGCTTTATTCGGGTCGAAGCCGGCCGCACAAATCTGTCAGTGACCGGCGCCGTGGAAGATGACGGATTTTTTTACGCTCCTGACCCGTCATCGCAAATTGCCTGCGCCATTGCCGGCAATATAGCGATGAATTCCGGCGGGGCGCATTGCCTGAAATACGGGGTCACGACAAACAACCTGATGGGTGTAACCATGGTCATGGCCGATGGTGAAATCGTTGAAATTGGCGGTGCACATCTGGATGCTGGTGGGCTGGATCTGTTGGGGCTTATTTGCGGCTCGGAAGGCCAGTTGGGCATTGTTACCGAAGCCACCTTGCGCATTCTTGCCAAGCCCGAAGGCGCGCGTCCGGTGCTTGTTGGCTTTGACAGCTCTGAGGCTGCGGGCGCTTGTGTCAGCGAAATTATCAAGGCGGGGATCATCCCTGTTGCCATTGAATTCATGGACCGATTATGCATTCGCGCCAGCGAAGCGCACGCGCATTCCGGCTATCCCGATTGCGAGGCCATGTTGATCATCGAGGTCGAAGGCAGCGAGGGTGAAATCACCGAACAGCTAAGCCGAATTATTGCGATCGCGCAAAAACACAACCCGGTTGAGGTGCGCGAAAGCCAGTCCCAAGAAGAAAGCGCGCGCATCTGGCTGGGCCGAAAATCGGCCTTTGGGGCGATGGGGCGTATCAATGATTATATGTGTCTGGATGGCACGATTCCGGTTAGCGAACTTTCCTTTGTCCTGCGCCGTATTGCAGAACTAAGCGCCGAGGCGGGCCTGCAAGTGGGCAATGTATTTCACGCCGGTGACGGCAATATGCACCCGCTGATCCTGTTCGATGCAAACAAGGCTGGCGACCTTGAAAAAACCGAAGCACTGGGTGCCGAGATTTTGAAACTGTGCGTTGAGGTTGGCGGCTGTCTAACCGGTGAACACGGTGTTGGCGTGGAAAAACGCGAGTTGATGTTTAATCAGTATAGCCCTGCTGATCTTGAGGCGCAGATGCAGCTGAAGGATGTGTTTGACCCAGCATGGGGACTGAACCCTGCGAAAGTTTTTCCATTATCAGCGTCTAAATCACGGCGCACCGGATAGTACCAAATTGTTGTAGGGGGCTGTTTGCCCCCACGTTGAAACAAGTTTCAACGCCCCCCACGGATATTTGAGGCAAGAGGAAAATGAGACCAGAAACCGAACAAGACCTTGCAGAAATGATCGCACAGGCCACCGGCCCGTTGCGAATAATTGGTGGTGGCACGCGTGATATTGGCAAGCCGACAGGCGGCAAAATTCTAAGCGTGGCGGGCCTGTCCGGGGTGCAGTTATATGAACCCGGCGCGTTGACCTTGGTGGTGCAGGCGGGAACGCCCGTAGCTGAAATTGACACATTGTTGGCGGCTCAGGGCCAGCGCCTTGGGTTTGAGCCGATGGACCATCGTGCTTTGCTGGGCACAAGCGGCATTCCAAGTATTGGCGGTGTGGTGGCGGCAAATGTGTCAGGCCCACGCCGTATTCAGGTGGGTGCTGCGCGCGATTTCACCCTTGGGGTGCGATTTGTTGATGGGCGCGGTCAGGTTTTGAAAAATGGTGGTCGTGTTATGAAAAACGTCACCGGTTATGATCTGGTGAAACTGATGGCCGGCAGCTGGGGAACCTTGGGGGTTCTAAGCGAAGTCGCCCTGAAAGTCATGGCCACCCCTGAAACCGAGGCGACCTTGGTAATGCAGGGTCTTACCCCGAAAGCGGCGGTCGCGGCGCTTGGGGCTGCGTTGGGTTCGCCCTATGATATTTCGGGCGCGGCCCATACGGGGACGCAAACCTTTGTTCGTATCGAAGGCATGGAGGCATCCGTTGCCTACAGGGCGCGCGCCTTACTGGATGGGGTCTGCGCTGGCTGGGAGGAGTGCGAGGGGGATGCTTCGGCAAAAATATGGCGCGATGTGCGCGATGTTGCGGCATTTGCCAGCCAGAAAGGTGCGGTTTGGCGGGTGTCGACAAAGCCCGCGAATGGCCCGATTTTAAGCGATGTACTGAGCCGCGAAGGGCTGGACCACAGGGCGATTTATGACTGGGGCGGTGGCTTGGTCTGGCTGCTGGTTAACAGTGCCAAGGATGCAGGCAGCGTGGCTATTCGTAAAAACATTACGGCGCTGGGTGGCCATGCAACGCTGGTT
>DAOUQO010000155.1 GCA_030625565.1 Aliiroseovarius sp.
CGAACGGCGGATACCTCGTGCAAGGTTCCGTCTTTTTTGCCCTTGCCACGCGGGGTGCGCACGGTGTCGTAAATATAGGCTTCGGTCATCTCTTCTTCTCCTTCTTAGGTGCGGTCAGCGGGGCTGCCGGGCATCAGGTCATAGGGGTGTTTCCAGCCGGGCGTGTCCGAAATACGGGTCAGCCAAGCGTCTATATGGGGCCAGTCGGGGCGATTGAACCCAAAGGGTTCGGGATAAAACAGATAACTGCAGCAGGAAATATCGGCGATGGTTAGGATGTCGCCAACTAACCAGTCGCGGTTTGCTAGCGCATCATCCAGGGTTTTGTATGCCGTTTTCAGGCGCGCTTGGGTAAAGGCAATAACTTCGGCCGGGCGCTTGTCTTCTGGCAGGAAGTTCATCAAAAAACGGGTCATGCCGGCGGGGCTGGACATTTTGTGGTTATCCCAAAATTGCCAGCGCAAAATTTCGCGCCGTTCAGCCGCTGAGCGCCCGCCTAACTTGCCAGATTTAGAGCTTACATAATCCTGAATGACGCCAGATTGTGAAAGCGTGATATCACCATCAACCATGACCGGAACTTCACCCATCGGGTTCAGGTCGCGAAATTCAGGGCTGCGCGATTCACCGTTGAAAAAATCAACAAAGACAGGTTCCCATGCAAGGCCGGACAGTTCCAGTGTAAGCGCGGCCTTATAAGCGTTGCCGCTTTCGCCGAAGCAGTGAAGTTTGATACTCATAGGTCTCTCCCGGTTTTAGGTGATAGAGCCGGGGGTTTCACACCCCCGGACCCCCGTGGGATATTTGCAGCAAGAGGAAAGGGCCGGTCAGAATCGGGTTTTCCTCTTGCCCTAAATATCCCCTCCGGAGGCATTGCGACATGTCCGTATGTAGCAGGTTCATCGTTTGCGGGCCTCAAGTTCCGAATTGAATATACGCAGGCGATGGGTAAGGTTATCTTCGTCGGTGACGCTGTCGAAGTTTTCAAACAGGAAGCTGAGCGCTTCGCCTTCGTCCAGCCCTGCATCGCGAGAAAAGCGTTTTAGCTTGCGATAGCCGTCTTCGGTCATAGCGACCGGAAAACGGCGGGTTAGGCGAAAGCGTTTTGCCATTTAAAACTGTTCCTCGTTCAGGGCCATGACAGTATCCGCGCCGCTTAGGATACGCGCAAGGTGCATTTTCGTTGCCGGTAGTTGGCGTGCCATGTAATAGCGCCCCGTTGCCAGCTTCGTCTTGTAAAACGTCGCGTCACCTGCACCTTGTTCCAGCGCGGTATTTGCGGCCAACCCCATACGTGCCCACATTAGTCCAAGGGCGACATGGCCAAAGAGGTGCATGAAATCATAGGATCCGGCAAGGGCTGTATTGGGGTTTTTCATGCCGTTTTCCATGAAGAACATAGCTGCGGTTTGCAGGTCTTTCGAGGCCGATTTCAAAGGCGCAAGAAATCCCGTTTCCAAAGCATCATTACCTTCGTTTTCCTTGGTGAAGTTTTTAACCATAGTAAAGAAAGCCATGATGGGCTTGCCGCCATCTGCGGCCAGTTTACGGCCCACCAGATCCAGCGCCTGCACGCCATTGGCGCCTTCATAGATCATGGTAATGCGGGCATCGCGCACAAATTGGCTCATCCCGTGTTCTTCAATATATCCGTGGCCGCCAAAGATTTGTTGCGCCTGCACGCACATCTCAAATCCCTTATCTGTAAGGAAACCTTTGATCACCGGAGTCAGCAGCGTGACCAGTGCACGTGCATCTTTGTCGTCGCTTTTGTGGTCTTGGTCGATCATGTTGGCGCCCCAGAATGTCAGCGCGCGTGCGCCTTCGACAAAGCTTTTCTGGTCCATCAGATTGCGGCGAATATCGGGATGTACGATCAGGGGGTCGGCTGGCCCATCGGGGTTTTCAACGCCGGTGACCGCGCGCCCTTGCAGGCGGTCCTTGGCGTATTCCCGCGACGCCTGATAGGCTGCTTCAGCCTGTGCGTACCCTTGCAGGCCAACGCCAATGCGTGCTTCGTTCATCATGGTGAACATGGCGCGCATGCCTTTGTGTTCTTCGCCAAGCAGGGTGCCGATTGCGCCATCAAAATTCATTACACAGGTGGAATTTCCGTGGATACCCATCTTTTCCTCAAGCGCGCCGACCGACACGTTATTGGCGTTGCCAACTGATCCATCCGCATTCACCTGATATTTGGGCACGATAAACAGCGACACGCCCTTGACCCCCGCAGGTGCGCCAGCAATGCGCGCCAGCACAAGGTGGATCACATTGTCCGACAGGTCATGATCCCCCGCCGAGATGAAAATTTTGGTGCCGGTGATCTTATAAGTGCCGTCGCCAGCCGGTTCTGCCTTGGTGCGCATTAGGCCCAGATCGGTGCCGCAATGGGGTTCGGTCAGGTTCATTGTTCCGGTCCAGTCGCAGGCCACCATGCGTTCCAGATAGGTGTCTTTTTGCGCTTCTGTGCCATGGGTGTGGATGGCGCTGTATGCCCCGTGCGTCAGGCCCTGATACATATTGAACGCCATATTGGCGCTGACGAACAGTTCGCCCACCGCTGTACCCAGCAGATATGGCATGTTTTGGCCGCCATATTTCGGGTCGCAATCCAGACCGGTCCAGCCGCCTTCGCGCATCTGGTCAAACGCAGCTTTAAACCCCTTGGGCGTGCGCACAATGCCGTTTTCCAACACGCAGCCTTCTTGGTCGCCAGTGCTATTTAGCGGGGCAAGTACATCGCGCGACAGCTTGCCTGCCTCTTCCAAAACGGCGGATGTGAAATCCGGCGTCATATCATCATAGCCGGGGATATCGGCATGTTGGGCTTGCAATACTTCGTGCAGAAGAAAGTTCATGTCTTTGGTCGGGGGGGTATAGGTGGGCATGGTGTATTCCTTCGGGTGTTGGTCAGCGGCATTTCGGGTTAGAGCGTAGTCAGCTCTTTTTCGGCCCAGTCCAGTTGTGCGGTTAAATCTTTTATGGCTTCGCCCAGTTCGCCATGGCGTGCTTTCAGCGTTTCAAGGTGGCCTTTACCAGTTTCATAGGTTGCCCCCAGCTGGGTTTTTTGCTGGTCGCCCATGTCATAAAGGTCCAAAAGCTGGCGAATTTCTTCCAGTGCAAAACCAAAACGTTTGCCGCGCAAAATCAGTTTAAGCCGTGCTTGGTCGCGCCTAGTGAACAGGCGTTTTTGCCCCTCGCGGATTGGCGAAAGCAGCTCTTTTGCCTCGTAAAACCGCAAGGTTCGGGCGGTTACTTCGTATCTGTCGCCCATCTGGCGGATATTCAGGTATTCGTCTGTCATCGCAACCTCCCGTAAAGTTCCGTTTTGCTGGATATACAGGATACTTGACGCTTACGTCAAGGTAAGGCTATTTCAAATCTTAGTGAACATACCGCCATCAGCGGCCTTGGGATGATTAAGGCGTTACTTAAGCGAGGCGGCAGTTTGGGTGCGCAAGCTTTTCAGATCGGCAATCGCTTCTTCCAGATCGGCCTTGCGTTCGGCCAGTTCTTTCAGTTGCCGGTCAGCCATTTTAATCCAGACGCGGCTTTGTTCCTCGGTGCCTTGATCGTTATAAATCATTAGCCACTGGCGCAGTTCCTCCAGCGGGAAACCAAACCGGCGCCCGCGCATGATCAGGGTCATGCGCGCAACTTCACGGGCGGTATAAAACCGGGTGCGGCCTTCGCGTTCGGGGGCCAGCAATTCGATATATTCATAATATCGCAAGGTGCGCGGGGTTACATCAAACCGTGCGCACATTTCTTTGAAGGTAAGGCGTTCTTCTTGCATTTTACTCTGCTGCTATTGTCATGCAGGGGCAGAGTAATGGTTCTGACGCCAAGGCGCAAACCAATCGTTTAATTCATGAAGCCCGGCGCAAGAAAATAAAAGCCATATGCCACAATAAACGCCGGAATTGCCGAATATGCTGTCGCCGCAAAGGCCGCGCGGGGGTTCAGCGCAATTGCCGGAAACAGGGCGTCACCATCATTTGAAATTGAATTACCGGCAAGGGCCGCGAACGGGATCACACCGTTAACAAACAGCGTTGCAACCAACACCTGTGGGCCGCAGCCCGGAATAAAACCAATGATAATGGCGATTAACGGCAATAACGGTGCGATGGTTTGGAACATTTCGCCAATATCCAGCCCGGTGAATACGGCCGCATATTCATACATCAGATAGGCGCCGATGACCCAAACTGAAATGAACGATGTTTCTTCGGCCACGCGCGTTACAGGGCTGTCGCCAAGGTTGGTCATTGCTGTCAGTTTTGATGTGGACCAGATGAACAAGCCGACAAAAACGCCGCTAACGCCAATAATGGTTGCGTCAATGCCCAGAACCGAAGTCAGTTCAATTTGCGCTAATTGTGCGCCGCCAATGATGATGCCCGGCACCGCTAAAACCAGATACAGATAATCGAAGGGGCGTGTCCGGCCTATCAAAGGCGTCACTGCGCAAGCGCTTTCTTTCAGGTTTCGAAATTCGGTTTTGTTAATCTTATCAACGACCCAGCCTGAAATAATACCCACAACCAATGACATTGGCAGCACCACAAGGGCCGCGTCTGGCCGTGTGGCAATCAGTAAAAAGGCAGCGTCGCCCATGGTGGCTGTTAACGTGGCGACAACTGCGCCAAAACTGACATTGCCCGAACTATAGGCGGCAACCACCACAACCGCGCCGCCGCAGCCGGGGGTTGAGCCCAGCAGTGCCGCCAATGGCACCTGTGCGATGCCCGATTTTTTAAGCGCGCCGCCAAGGTTAAAGTTGAACAACCTTTCCGCCCCGTAAAACAGCAACAGTGTTGCCGCAACAAAGACTGAAACCTGTGTGTAGGCGTCTGTCATCATTTCACGGGTGACTGCGCCCAATTGGCCGGGGGCAATCGCCAGCGCTATAAGCAAAAGCGCAACCACCAGCCGTTTGGGCCGCAATGCCCAAGGGCGCTCGGTTGGTAAGGGTTGGATTATTTCAGGGGCTGACATTACGATCCTGCGATTGAGAACTATTCTTAATTGCAGTAATAGCACTTGCCAGCGGGTTTGCAAGGGCAAATACATTGGTCAGTGATCACATAGGGCAGACAAGATGACGCAGCTTACCCAGGAACAAAAAACCGAAATGGCCCGGCAATTCACCGCGGCCTTACCCCATTGTCAGGCGCTGGGCATGGAACTAGTGGAAATTTCCGATGGCACTGCCGCGATTGCGATGGATTATGATCCTCGCTTTATCGGGGATCCCAAAACAGGCGTGATCCATGGTGGGGCGGTGTCCGCCTTGATGGATACCTGCGCCGGAGCCGCCGTGATGAGCCACAAAAAAGCGCCCACAATTACGGCCACAATAGATCTGCGCATTGACTATATGCGTCCCGCCACGCCAGGCCAACGCATCACCGCGCGCGCCACCTGCTACCACGTTACCCGTTCGGTGGCATTTGTGCGCGCCGTCGCCACCGACGAAGACGAAAGCCGCCCCGTTGCCACAGCCACCGGAACGTTCACG
>DAOUQO010000226.1 GCA_030625565.1 Aliiroseovarius sp.
CAGCCCACGGCACAGTTACGCGCCATTATCGCCAGCACCAGAAGGGCGAAGCCACCTCGACCAACTCAATCGCGTCAATTTTTGCCTGGACTGGCGGGCTGAAACACCGCGCCAAACTGGACAGCAATGATGCGCTGATGAACTTTGCTGAAACGCTGGAAAAAGTCATCGTTGACACCGTCGAAAGCGGCGACATGACCAAGGATCTGGCGCTGCTGGTTGGCCCAGACCAAAAATGGCTGACCACCGAAGGTTTCCTTGAAAAGATCGAAGAAAACCTGAGCGCCGCTTTGGCCTAATTCGCAAAACATACCAATATGAAACGGGCGGGGAAATCCTCGCCCGTTTTGGTTATGCGCCCATAGGCAAAATACCGCCATTAATAACATGCACATTTTAGGGCTGGCTATTAGACGCTAGGCGCGCTATGCGCCGCGCTACACTCCCATAAAGGCAAGAACATGGACCTTCGCAATATCGCGATTATCGCACACGTTGACCACGGCAAAACCACGCTTGTGGATGAACTTCTGAAACAATCCGGTGTTTACCGTGAAAACCAGGCCGTCGTTGAACGTGCCATGGATAATGACGCGATTGAGCGCGAACGCGGTATCACCATTTTTGCCAAACCCACATCGGTCGAATGGAAAGGCACGCGGATCAACATCGTTGACACGCCGGGCCACGCCGATTTCGGCGGCGAAGTTGAACGTATTTTAAGCATGGTTGACGGTGTTGTATTGCTGGTAGACGCAGCCGAAGGGCCAATGCCACAAACCAAA
This sequence comes from Aliiroseovarius sp., assembly GCA_030625565.1. Classification (GTDB taxonomy): domain Bacteria; phylum Pseudomonadota; class Alphaproteobacteria; order Rhodobacterales; family Rhodobacteraceae; genus JAAEUB01. The sequence continues at coordinate 786 of DAOUQO010000226.1, forward strand.
TTTGTGACCTCCAAGGCGCTTGCGCTGGGCCTGCGCCCTATCGTGGTCCTGAATAAGGTCGACAAGCACGACGCCGAACCAGATCGCGCATTAGACGAATGTTTCGATCTGTTCGCCAATCTGGACGCCACCGAAGACCAGCTGGATTTCCCGCATATGTATGCCTCAGGCCGCTCGGGCTGGGCTGACGCGGAACTGGACGGGCCGCGCAAGGATCTGCATGCGCTGTTTAATCTGATCGTGAACCACGTGCCGTCCCCGAAACAATTCAACCACCGCGATGAGCCATTTTCAATGCTGGCAACCACGCTGGGCAGTGACCCGTATCTGGGCCGCGTCCTGACGGGCCGCGTTGAAACCGGCACCCTTAAGGCCGGCGCAACCGTGCAAGCGCTTTCGCGTATTGGCCAAAAAATTGAACAATTCCGCGTCACCAAAATTCAGGCGTTCCGTGGTCTTGCCCAACAAGAAATTGACGAGGCTATTGCCGGTGATATCGTTACGCTTGCGGGCATGGCCAAGGCCACCGTGGCCGACACAATTTGCGCTTTGGCTGTCGAAACACCGCTGAAAGCCCAGCCAATTGACCCGCCTACAATTTCGATCACCTTTGGCATTAACGACAGCCCCTTGGCAGGTCGTGACGGCAAGAAAGTTCAGTCGCGCGTTATCCGCGACCGCCTGATGAAAGAGGCCGAAAGCAACGTCGCGATCAAAATCTCGGACACCGCCAGCGGTGACGCGTTTGAGGTTGCCGGACGGGGCGAATTGCAAATGGGCGTTCTGATCGAAAACATGCGCCGCGAAGGGTTTGAACTTTCCGTGTCACGCCCTCAGGTTCTGATGCGCGAAGAAAACGGTGTCAGGGTTGAGCCGGTCGAGGAAATCACCATCGATGTCGATGATGAATATTCCGGCGCGGTAATTGAAAAAATTACCGGCGTTCGCCGTGGTGAAATGACCGAAATGCGCCCTGCAGGTGTTGGTAAAACCCGCATCATCGCCCATGTACCATCACGTGGCCTGATCGGCTATCACGGTGAATTCATGACCGATACGCGCGGCACTGGCGTTCTGAATCGGGTATTCCACGGCTGGGAGCCATACAAAGGTAAAATCCCTGGCCGCCGTTCAGGTGTATTGATTTCCATGGGCAACGGCACATCGGTTTCGTTTGCATTGTGGAACCTTGAGGCACGTGGCCGTATGTTTATCGGTGCCCAAGAAGATGTCTATGAGGGCATGATTATTGGCCAGCATAACCGTGAAAACGACCTTGAGGTGAACCCGCTGAAAGGCAAGAAACTGACCAACGTGCGTGCATCGGGCACCGATGAGGCCGTTCGCCTGACTACCCCAATCACCATGTCTTTGGAGGAATCAATTGCGTATATTGATGATGATGAATTGGTGGAAGTAACGCCAAAATCCATCCGTTTACGTAAACGTTATCTGGACCACCATGAACGTAAACGCCATTCACGCACAGCGGTATAAAATACCAACCACTGCGTAGAAAACAAAAAAGGCCGCTCAATTGAGCGGCCTTTTCTTTGTTCATCTATTTGTTATTCGTCGGTTTCAACAACCATTAATTCACGCTCCGATGCCCCGCGCGCATGGTTTAAGGCCGCTTGATAAGCATCTGAATGGTAACACTTTTCCGCGTCTTCCAATGTGGGGAACTTGGCCACAACATTGCGGGCGCGGTCCTTGCCTTCCAGCTGCACATACCGTCCGGCGCGGGCGATAAAATACCCCCCATGTGCTTTAATCGCAGGTCCCGCAAGGGCCGCGTATTTGGCGTAAGCATCTTCATCTGTCACGGTCACATGTGCTATCCAAAGTGCTGGCATCTTATCCTCCTATTACGGCTTCTGCCGCTTTGATTGCTGCGTCTGAATTACTTGCATCCTTGGCGCCACCTTGGGCCAGATCGGGCCGCCCACCGCCGCCTTTGCCGCCCAACTCACCAACTGCGGCGCGCACCAGATCGACAGCAGAAAGGTTGCCTTTCAAATCATCCGTAACCCCCGCCGCCACGGCGACCTTGCCGTCCATATCCGCGATCAGCAGCATGGCACCTGAGCCGATTTTACCCTTGTAAGCATCAATAAGCGCAGGCAAATCGCGCCCCGGAACACCGGGCAAAACCATCGAGGCAAACTTAACCCCGTTAATATCACGAATGATCGGCCCCTCAGATTGGCCACCAGACATTGCCACTTCGCGGCGCAACTGGCTGACTTCATTATTTAGGGATTTACGTTCATCAAGCAGCGCTTTGACACGGTCAACAACATCGCCAGGCTGTGCCTTAAGTGTTGCAGCAACATCATTCAGCCGCTTGGATTCGTTTTGCAGATGCGCGAATGCAGCTTGGCCGGTCAGAGCCTCGATCCGGCGCACGCCAGAGGATGACGCGCTGTCACCCAAAATGACGCACAGCCCGATATC
>DAOUQO010000093.1 GCA_030625565.1 Aliiroseovarius sp.
CTGGTGCCCGAAGAATATATCATCGCCTTTGGCTGGGCCTCTCAGCAGGATATGGATGACATGATCGCGCTGGCGCTGCGGGTGAACGATTATATGTCCGGCGTGATGTACGGGGCCGGGATCAAACTGGTTGATTTCAAAATTGAAATTGGTCGGGTTTTTGACGGCGATTTCAGCCGCTTGATTATTGCCGATGAAATCAGTCCGGATAGTTGCCGGTTGTGGGACATTAAAACAGGGCGCAAGCTGGACAAGGACGTATTCCGCCGTGATCTGGGCGATCTGGCAGATGCTTATACCGAAGTTGCGCGCCGCCTTGGGGTGATGCCTGCAAATGTTGCCCAGACGGTGACAAAACCAACGTTGATTAACTAATGATCCGGTAAAAGAATTTTGCAAAAATTCTTGGAGAAAAACTTTTAGCTAAAAGTTTTGGTTCCGCCAGATTGAAAACGGAAGGCTGAAAACATGAAGATCCGTGTAGATGTAATGCTGAAAACCGGCGTTTTGGACCCCCAAGGCGCGGCTGTTCGCCATGCGCTTGGCACGCTGGGCTTTGAAGGCGTTGAAAAGGTGCGTCAGGGCAAGGTAATTGAACTGGAATTGGCCGAAACTGATAAGGAAAAGGCCATAAAAACAGCCACTGAAATGTGCGAAAAGCTGCTGGCTAACACCGTGATCGAAAGCTATCTGGTTCAGGTCGTTTAAGCGCGAATATGCGTTTCATTTGATTTTAGCTGCCAAAGGAATACCACCATGAAAGCCGCTGTTCTTGTTTTTCCGGGATCAAATTGTGATCGCGATCTTGCTGTTGCCCTAAGGCGCGCCGGGGCCGATGTAACCATGGTTTGGCATAAAGACGACCACCTGCCCGACGGGGTTGATCTGGTGGCCGTACCCGGCGGGTTTTCATTCGGAGATTACCTGCGTTGCGGGGCAATTGCGGCGCGTTCGCCCATAACTAAATCCCTTATCGGGCATGTGGAACGCGGCGGCTATGCGCTGGGGATTTGCAATGGTTTTCAGGTGTTAACCGAAACCGGCCTGTTACCCGGTGCGTTGATTCGTAATGCTGGGCTGAAATTTTTGTGCAAAGACGTGGCGCTGAAGGTCGAAAATACCGATACCGCCTTTACCCAAACCTATACGCTGGGCGATGAGGTGTGTTATCCGATTGCGCATCACGATGGCAATTACCAAGTGCCTGATGAAAAACTGGCCGAACTGCGCGGCGAAGGGCGTATTGCCTTTACTTATAAGGATAATCCCAATGGCTCGGTCGGGGATATTGCCGGAGTCGTGTCGCGCAATGCAAGGGTTCTGGGGTTGATGCCACACCCCGAACGCGCGGTGGATCCGGTGCTTGGAAACACGGATGGGGCGGCGATGTTCAGCGCCCTGATTGCAAGTGTTGTTGCTGCATGACTTGAGCCCGACGCCAAGCATGACTATCTTATGAATATGGCCACGCGATCAATAGATTTGACACAGATACTTCGAAAGGGCATTTCGCTGCGCGCGCGGCTGGGTTTGGCTGCGTTGGTCAGCTTGGCCATTGTCGTCATTTTTGTTTCAAATAGGTGGCTTACGGAAAGCTATACTGAAACCACCCGAAATCAGGCCAACCTGCGCATTGCGCTGTATACTGGGAATTTGGTGTCGGAATTACAGCGCAACTCGGTGGTACCAATTTTGCTGTCGCGTGACCCTACATTGATTGGCGCGCTGAATAGCGATGATTACAGTCAGGTTTCACAACGGCTGATATCCTACCTCGAAGAAATCGGCGCGGCATCCTTGCTGCTGCTGGATCGCGATGGGCGCGCGGTTGGGGCGACTATTCGTGAAAGCATCGGCTCGAACCACCGCCAAGACCCTTATTTTGTTAATGCGTTGCGATCCCCTGATACGGTTTTCACCACTTGGCGGTCCGAAGCCGGGGCGTTTAAGTTCACCTATTCGCGCAAGATAGAACTGAACGGTCAGCTGATTGGTGTGATCGCTGTCGAGGTCGATTTGCACAAATTTGAAACAAGTTGGGCAGGTATTTCCGATGCTGTCCTTGTAACAGATTCCGAAGGCCAAATCATTTTGGCCACCGCCCCGCGCTGGCGTGGCAAGACCGAAGAACAGGCCTTGGCACAAGTTTCCGCCCCCTCGGCAATTGAGCGCGCTTTGCAATTCACCGCAAAATGGGCGGCCCTGCCTAACGAGGCTTATTTTCTGGGTGACGCGGTCATGCGCCAGGAAGCGCGGATTGGGTTTCGCGGTTGGCGAATGGCATCATTCACCACCTATGCGTCGGTGCGTGCGCGGGTAAACGGGATACTTGCGCTTGAAATCATGGGCTTTGCCATTTTCCTTGCGCTTGGGTTCTATGTAATGAGTCGTCGTGCGCAGTCGCGTTCTGTTGCGTTTCAGATTGAATCGGCGGAGCTTCGCCAGTTGAACACCGCCTTGCAGCGGGAAGTCGCCGAACGCCAGAAGGCAGAAAAGAACCTGCAAGTGGCGGAACAGACCTTGGCGCAGGCCTCGAAACTGGCGGCTTTGGGCGAAATGTCGGCGGCCGTAAGTCATGAGCTGAACCAACCCTTGGCGGCGATGAAAACCTATCTGGCAGGTGCCATGCTTTTGTTGCAGCGCAACCGCGCTGGCGAAGCCCTGTCCAGCTTTCACCGCATTGATGATTTAATCGAACGCATGGGGGCAATTACCCGCCAGTTGAAAAGCTATGCGCGCAAGGGCGGCGATGCGTTTGAACCAATGGACATTAGGCAATCGGTGTCGGTTGCCCTGTCGATGATGGAGCCTCAGCTAAAGCGTCGCCATGTGCGAATTACCCGAAATATCCCCCGTGGTCCGGTGATGGTAATGGGCGACAGGATGCGCCTTGAACAGGTGTTGATTAACCTGTTGCGCAACGCGGTGGATGCGACCAAATCGGTTGAAAATCCGCAGATCGATATCTTGCTTTCGGGGGGCGATGCGGCGGTGATTACTGTGCGTGATAACGGCGCCGGGGTTGATGACCTTGATGCCCTGTTCGAACCCTTTTATACCACCAAGGCACCCGGTGACGGGGTCGGTTTGGGCCTTGCGATTTCTTCGGGTATCGTCAACGATTTAGGCGGGCGGCTAACCGCACGAAACGGGCAGGATGGCGGCGCGGTTTTTGAGGTAGAGTTGCCGATCTGGAACGATAACGAAGAAATAACCCAAGCAGCAGAATAATTGTTGGAACGGATGAAATATACATGACACAGGCAATGAAAATCGCGATTGTGGACGATGAAAAAGACATGCGGCAATCAATCAGCCAATGGCTGGCTTTGTCGGGTTTTGACACCGAAACCTTCCCCTCGGCCGAGGACGCGCTGAAGGGGTTAAACGCTGATTACCCCGGCGTTGTGATCTCGGACATTAAAATGCCGGGCATGGACGGTATGGCGTTTTTAAAGAAATTAATGAGTATGGACAGTGCTTTACCTGTGATTATGATTACCGGCCACGGCGATGTTCCCATGGCGGTCGAAGCGATGCGCATTGGCGCGTATGATTTCCTTGAAAAGCCGTTTAATCCGGATGCGATGACCAATTTGGCCAAAAAGGCCACCCAGCGCCGCCGCCTGACGCTGGATGCGCGCGCCCTGCGCCGCGACCTTGGCGATGGCACGACTATTATGAAGAAACTCATCGGCGCCTCACCAGTGATGGAGCGCTTGCGCGAGGATATTCTGGATATAGCCCAGACTGACGGCCATGTTTTGATCGACGGCGAAACCGGAACCGGCAAAACGCTGGTGGCCCACGCCTTGCATGCGGTCGGGGCCAAGGCCGGGCGTAATTTTGTAGTGGTGCCTTGCGCCGGTAAAGATGAAGATGAGCTGGGGCGGCAATTGTTTGGGCCTATGAATGAAGGTGGCCAGCAGCCTTTCGTTGAAGAAGCCCGCGGTGGCACATTGGTATTGGAAGACATCGAAGCCCTGCCAAACGGGTTGCAGGCACGCCTGCTTGCGTGGATTAACCAGCAAGGTACACCGGCGGAAACACGGGTTGTGGCGATTTCAAACCTTCAAGAACAGGGTAAGACTGTTGAAGATAGCTTGCGCTCTGATCTGTTTTACCGGCTTGCGGCGATGAAAATCACCCTGCCACCCCTGCGCCAGCGTGGCGAGGATATTTTGATGCTGTTCACCCGTCTGGCAGACCAGTTTGCCGATGAATATGGCTGCGCTGCACCCGGTATTACTGCGCAGGAAGCCGCACAATTATTACAAGCGCCATGGCCCGGAAATATCCGCCAGCTTACTAATATTGCTGAACGCGCAGTGCTGCAAAGCCGCCGTGGCTCGGGCACAATATCATCCTTGCTGATGAATGATCATGACGAAGTGCAACCGGTGATGACCACTGAAGGCAAGCCGCTGAAAGAATATGTGGAAGCCTTTGAACGCATGCTGATTGATAACACAATGCGCCGCCACAAGGGTTCGATTGTTGGGGTGATGGATGAGCTGTTACTGCCGCGCCGAACGTTGAATGAAAAGATGGCAAAATATGGCCTGCAGCGTTCCGATTATCTTTAATCAGGTTTAACCTGAAGGAGCGCCTTTGGCGCACAGGTTTTCTGATTGGTACGTGGGGCAGGCGGGGCACATAGGCAACAGGATGAAGTCATGCAGGAAAACAAGTTAAAGGCCGCCTTGGCGCGCGGTGAAATGCAAATTGGCACATGGCTGAATTTGATGTCGGATACCGCGGCCGAGATAGCAGGCGCTGCCGGATTTGACTGGTGTCTGATTGACGCAGAACATGCGCCTTATGATGTAACGATGATCCAGTCCCAGTTGCGCGCCCTTGCGCCATTTGACACCAGCGCCGTTGTGCGCCTGCCTGTTGGTGAGGTGTGGATGGTTAAACAGGTTTTGGATTTAGGCGCGCAAACACTGCTTGTGCCGATGATAGATACTGCCGATCAAGCCCGCGAAATGGTTGCCGCCACAAGGTATGCGCCGCGCGGAATTCGCGGCATGGGGGCGGCGGTTGCGCGCGCGTCCGGCTATGGGCGCGACACTGAATATACGGCGCATGCCGATAGCCAGATTTGCCTGATCGTACAGGCGGAAACGCGACTTTCGCTGGCAAATCTTGATGAAATACTGGCTGTTGATGGCATTGATGGTGTTTTTATTGGCCCAGCAGATTTGTCTGCCGATATGGGGTATCCGGGCAACCCTGATGCGCCTGAAGTGTGCGCTGCAATTAAGGCTGCTGTCGCCCAGATCCGCGCCGCTGGCAAGGCTGCTGGATTTTTCCAGTATGACGCATCGAGCATGGCATATTCAAAGGAAATAGGCGTTAATTTTATGTGTGTTTGCGCCGATGTTTCCCTGCTGCGTGCGGCATTTGAAAATGCCGTGGCTGATGCGCGCCGGGATCTATCTTAGGTCCCGACGCAATCTTAACCTATGGCATCAACATGCCGCGCAACACAAAGTAAAACATCGCTGCAAGAAAGGCCGAAACGGGCACGGTGATGATCCATGCGGATACGATTTTCAGTAAAGAAGACCGTTTTACCAGCTGACGTTTCAGCGCCTTTTGCAAAACTTTGCGTTGGGCTTTGTCGATCACCGATTCTGCACCCATCGCCTTCATTTCAGCAAGGATTTCCACCTTGTCTTCTGGCGGCGCGTTACGGAACTCCATCAAAACCTTTTCGACTTCATTAAAGTTTGGCTCGCCTTCGTGTTGATGCAAAACATTCTCAACAACCTTGCCCAGGCGTTTTTGCAAAAACTCCCGTAAGAAACCAACGCCAAACACGGCCCCCAGCGCCACATGGGTTGAACTGATCGGCATGCCCAGCTGGCTGGCGATAATCACAGTTACGGCAGCCGCAAGCGCGATACAAAAGGCGCGCGAGCGGTCCAGTTCAGTGATTTCAGTGCCCACAGTACGGATCAGTTTGGGGCCAAATAGCGCCAGCCCGACCGTGATGCCAATTGCCCCGATAACCATCACCCAAAGCGGAATGCCAACCGTGACCCCGCCATCGCCATCGCTTAAAACATCGACAACACCTGCCAGCGGGCCAACCGCATTAGCCACGTCATTGGCCCCGTGGGCAAAACTAAGCAAAGCCGCCGACATGATCAGCGGAATGGTGAACAAACGGTTCACCCCGTCGCGGTTGTTGTCCAGTTTTAACACTGCGCGTGCAATCATTGGGCGCACGATAAAATAGATCACAATTGCCATAACCAGCCCAGCCAGCAACGCCGTAGGGAAACCGATTTTGACGATTTTTTTGATACCTTTCAGCGCGATATAGGTGGTAAAGGCCCACGCCATCAGCGCGATCATAATCGGCACAATCCGCTTGGCAGCAATAATTGGGTCAGGGCGGAAAAATACTGTGCGCTTCAGGATGTACAAAAGCAACGCTGCAATAATACCGCCCATAACAGGCGAAACCACCCAGCTTAACGCGATTTTGCCCATCGCGTCCCAGTTCACAACATCCCAGCCCGCCGCCGCGATACCCGCGCCCATAACGCCGCCAACGATCGAATGTGTGGTTGATACCGGCGCGCCCAGCCACGTGGCCGCATTCAGCCAGATCGCCGCACCGGTTAAGGCCCCCATCATCACCCAAACGAATGTTTCAGGGTCCGCCACATTGGCGGGATCTATGATGCCCTTTTTGACAGTTTGAACCACGTCCCCACCGGCAATAATCGCGCCTGAGGCTTCAAAAATGGCAGCAATAACAATAGCGCCGGTTAGCGACAGCGCAAGTGAGCCAACCGCAGGGCCAACGTTATTTGCAACATCATTTGCACCAATATTAATGGCCATATAAGCGCCGATTACGGCCGCCGCGACCAGTAAAAATAACTGGTCCACATGGGAAAACCTTGCCCCTGTATAGACCATAACACCGACAATAAAGATTACAGCGGTGCCTAAACGACCAACCTCGGAGCGCGAAACATTGGTGGCGCTTTCGATTTTCAGATAATCTTTGACCTTCATGACCTAAACCTTTCTTAGGTTTGAAACGTGCTTGTATTCAGATGCTTACGGGTATTTCAGGCTGGTTGTGGCTATATTTCCGCGACCACAGTTTGAATCGTGCCCCATGGTCAAGGCCCAGAGCTTTAAGCGGGGGTAAACGATGTAGGGCGATTCTGGTCAAGGAAAAAATGCAGGTTTTGCGCTAACAGATAAAGAATTTTTCTGACATTGGGCAAGCGGCCAGCGCCTTACCAGCTTTGGCGTAAAGCTTTCGTTAACAACCCAGTGCGGCGGAAAAATTCGCTGCCACCCAGATTGCCGTGCAAGGCTGCATTTGGATTGTTCAGTGTGCGCTTGAAAATTGATCTGGCACGCCATGCTGTACGCAGCGCCGGAGCCAGCTGTTTATCGCGCAGGGCAGGGGTGTTTCGGGCCGTTTTCAACAAATCACGGCCAAGACAGGCAAGGTTTCTAATTTCTTCGGGGGCCATATCAGGCGCCAGTTCGGGCAGCGCCATCAGCCAGTTTGCCAAGCCGGCGCTATGGCCCAGCGCATAAAGGCCGGCATCGGTGGTTTCATTCGTCCCCGCATTTCCCACTAATGCGCGCCCAGCCAGAACCATCAGATTTCCGCCCGTCTGGCCGGTGAAATCTTCGGGCGTCAGGGGGGTGTTCAGGTCATCATACCATGCATTTATCATCTGTTCAAAACGGGTTTTGGGCAGGGCTAGACGGTGGATCAGCTCTGCCAAAGGCTGTGCAACTTCGTGGCTGCCAGGGGTTTTTCCGGCGTAAATATCCGCCAGCATATCACGCCAGAATTGCAGGCGAATGGCATTGATCATCGGCTCGTCACTGGCGCTGGCGGCGCGCGCCAGTTCCAGATTGAACGCATAAAGCACAAACAATGCCTCGCGCGCGGCAATGTCACCGGTCATTGTTGCCAAAAAACGGTCGCTATCACCGCGATGCACCAGATTTGCGCAGGCGTTGATGGTCATGGCTGCATCACGCCTTGGCCTCGTCGCGGATCAGTTTCCAGTTGATTGCGTCCAGCAGTGCCTGAAAACTGGCGTCGACTATGTTGGGCGACACCCCGACAGTCGACCAACGTTGGCCTGCGCCGTCTTCGCTGTCGATAATTACGCGCGTCTGGGCTTCGGTGCCGCCATCGGTGATGCGAACCTTGAAATCAACCAATCGCATGTCGTCGATTATGGCCTGATATGGCCCCAGATCCTTGGATAACGCCTGAGCCAGCGCATTAACCGGCCCGCGATCGCGCCCTTTTTCATCCATGCTTTCCGAGACTGACAGTGTTTTAACCCCGTCAATTTTCACCACAACCACGGCCTCGGATAAGGTGACCATTTTGTTATGTTTGTTTTTGCGCCGCTCAACCGTGACTTTGTAACGCTTAACCTCGAAAAAGGTGGGCATTTCGCCCAGAACCTTGCGCGCAACCAACTCGAAACTGGCCTGCGCGCTGTCATAGGCGTAACCTTGATCTTCGCGGCGTTTGATTTCATCCAGCAGTTCAGACAGGCGCGGATCACCCTTTTCAACGCTGATTCCGGCGTCATTTAGGCGCGCACGCAGGTTGGATTGGCCAGCCTGATTTGACATTGGCACAATGCGCGCATTGCCGACACTTTCGGGCGGAATATGTTCGTAAGTTGTTGGGTCTTTCAAAATGGCACTAGCATGCAGGCCTGCCTTGTGGGCGAACGCACTGGCGCCAACAAAGGCGGCGGATTTATCTGGAACGCGATTTAAAATATCATCCAGCTGGCGCGAAACGCGCACAAGATCGCCAAGGCCTTCGTGGCTAATGCCGGTCTGGAATTGGCTGGCATATGGTTGTTTTAACAGCAATATAGGTATCAAAGTCGTCAGGCTGGCATTGCCGCAACGTTCCCCCAGACCATTAAGTGTTCCTTGCACTTGCCGCGCACCTGCATCAATCCCAGCAAGCGCGCCCGCAACCGCATTGCCAGTGTCGTCATGGGTGTGAATGCCCACATGATCGCCCGGAATGCCCGATGCAATCACCGCGCTGGTGATCGCGTGAATTTCCGCAGGCAATGTGCCGCCATTGGTGTCGCACAGCACGATCCAGCGCGCGCCTGCGTCGTATGCCGCGTGTATGCAGGCCAGCGTGTATTCTGGGTTGGCCTTGTAGCCG
>DAOUQO010000113.1 GCA_030625565.1 Aliiroseovarius sp.
CACCCCCTGAAAATTGGTTAATACAGTTTATGACTTTAGCATAGTAATAGTGGCCATGGCGGCAATCCCTTCTTTGCGTCCAGTAAATCCCAGCCGCTCAGAGGTGGTGGCCTTAACGCTGATGCGATCCAGATCAAGTTCGATAATGTCACCAAGGCGCGCGCGCATTGCATCCGCATGGGGGCCAATTTTTGGGGCTTCGCAAATTATGGTCACGTCTATATTACTGATAATAAACCCTTTTTTGCGTGAAAGATTTACTGCATGACGCAGGAAAATATCGCTTGCTGCACCTTTCCATTGTGGATCACTTGGTGGAAAATGCCGACCAATATCGCCTTCGGCAAGGGCGCCATAAATGGCATCGGTCAGGGCGTGCATGGCAACATCGGCATCAGAATGGCCCAAAAGGGCGGCGTCATGGGGGACCTTAATGCCACATAAAACCACATGATCGCCGGGGCAAAAGGCATGCACATCATAGCCAGATCCTGTGCGTATATCCATGTTTTGATCCTGCAATTTGGCTGCGCGGGCAAAATCTCCGGGCAGGGTAATTTTCAAATTGGCCTCGTCACCTTCGACCATGGCCACATCAATTCCGGCGCCGCGCGCAACCTCGACATCATCGGCCGCTTGGCCTTTATGTGTCCGGTGCGCATCCAAAATGGCACCAAAGTGAAAGCCCTGTGGCGTTTGCGCACGATAAAGCCCGCCGCGATCTTGTGTTCCGGTAACCAGCCCCTGATCGCCCAGCCACAGCGCATCACTAACCGCAAGGGCAGGGGCCGCCCCCTTATGATTTTCCAACGCAGCAATGACGCGATCAATCAGAACATTTGTAACCAGCGGGCGGGCAACATCATGGATCAGCACCAAATCGGGCGGGTAATTTTCAGCCAAAGCCTCAAGCCCCGCGCATACACTTTCGTTGCGCGTTGTGCCTCCGGTATTTATGGAAACGCCCTGCAAATGCTGTGCGCGTGCCAGATCATCACTGTGCAAAACTAACTGGAGCGAGGTGATTTTAGGGTGGTTTTGGAACACCGCAAGCGTGGTTTCCAGCACACTGCGCCCGTTTAAATCCTGCCATTGTTTGGCAAAATTTCCGCCTGCGCGCGTACCACGTCCCGCCGCCACAATAAGTGCTGTGATTTTCATGCCGCCCTTGTATGCGCAAGCGCCGATAAGAACAATGGTGTGACCTATGCGAGTTTGAATTGCGCTCGCCCCGTCCTGTGTGTAAAAAGCAGGCACATGCACAAGGATTAAGCATAAGTGTTAACGCTTGGTGATATAAAAGTTGATTTTCCGGTGCTTTTGGCCCCGATGGCAGGAATTACAGATCTGCCTTTTCGCCAACTTGTGCTGAGTTTCGGGGCTGGTTTGGTGGTCAGCGAAATGGTTGCCAGTGATGAAATGGTGCAGGCCCGCCCGGGCACGCGCGAACGCGCTGCTTTGGGTTTGGGCCAGAACAAAACGGTTATCCAGCTTGCCGCACGCGACCCGTATTGGGCTGGCGAAGCGGCGCGTATGGTCGAAGCAATGGGGGCGGTGTTAATAGACATTAATATGGGCTGCCCAGCGCGCAAAGTTGTTGGCGGCCAGTCCGGTTCAGCCTTGATGCGCGACCTTGATCTGGCCCGCCAATTGATTGTTGCAATTGTTTCTGCGGTAAAAATACCAGTTACCCTGAAAACCCGGCTGGGCTGGGATTCTGACACTCAAAATGTGGCGGAATTGGCCCGAATTGCCGAAGGCGAAGGCGTTAAAATGGTCACGGTGCATGGGCGCACGCGGTGCCAGTTTTACAAAGGAAGCGCCGACCACGCCGCTATTCGCCATGTGCGCGATGCTATTTCAATTCCGCTTATTGCCAATGGCGATATTACTTCGCCGCAAACGGCCCGGGCGGCATTGCAAAAATCGGGCGCGGATGGGGTGATGATCGGGCGCGGGGCCGGTGGCAAACCGTGGATTCCGGCAACAATTGCCCACGAAATTTTTGGTGCGCCAAGGCCGACCATTCCGCAAGGGGCCGCGCTGGCTGACATGGTGGCCCGGCATTATCAGGCCAGCCTTTCATTTTATGGCACCAAAACGGGTCATAAAGTCATTCGTAAACATTTGGGTTGGTACATGGATCATGCCCAAACAGCGCCCGCCCTGCGCCGCGAGGTTCTGACCGCCCAAACCCCCAAGCAAGTTCTGGCTTTGTTGCCCGGTGCCATTAACCATAAAGCGCCACCTCAGGCGGCACATGCATGAGAAGCCCGTCAGATCAAACATTGTGGGATTCGCTGCCAATTCCGGTATTTATTACCGATGATGCGGGCCGGATATTTGATGCAAACGCAGCGGCCGAACAGTTTTTGAATTTACCCGCGCGCCGCCTTGCGGGGCAAAACCTTCAGGGTGTTTTGTGCGGTGACCCCAGCTTACCCCGTGCCTTGAAGCAGGTTTCAGACCATGCAGGGCCGGCGTTTTTAAATAATGTCAGCCTTTTGGCTGGCGACACCAAACAGGGGGCAAATATTCAACTTGGGCCCCTTGCCGAACAGACGGGGCGGCTGGTGGTGCTGGTGCAACCACGCAGCCTTTCCGGAAATTTAGACCACGGGGTCGAGGTGAAATCAGCCGCACGCAGCGCGATCGGCATGGCGGAAATGTTGGTGCATGAAATTAAAAATCCGCTGGCAGGCATCACCGGTGCGGCGCAATTGCTGGCAATGTCATTGCCGCAGGAAGACCGTGAATTGACAGGGCTTATTGTTGCGGAAAGCCGGCGAATTGTTGGCTTGCTGGATCAGGTTGAACAATTTGGAAACACCCAAGAACCATCATGCAAGACTTTGAATATCCATGACCTTTTAGACCGCGCGCAAAAATCTGCCGAAGTGGGCTTTGCCTCTCACATGCAGTTCAAGGTGGAATATGACCCATCCTTGCCGTTGACCTTTGTGGATGGGGACCAGATGATTCAGGTGTTTTTGAACCTGATGAAAAACGCCGCCGAGGCCGCCGGACAGCACTTTGAAAAGGACGCCACAAGGGGCGGGATGATTACGCTGAAAACATTCTATGATCACGCCATGCGCCTGCGTGGGGCCGACGGTAAAAACACCCACCTGCCGCTGCAAGTTGAAATAATCGACAACGGTCCCGGGATTGCCCCCGATATTATACGCCAGGTGTTTGAGCCGTTTATTTCCGGGCGTGAAAACGGCACCGGGCTTGGCCTTGCCTTGGTTAGTAAAATTATTTCGGACCACGGCGCATGGATCAGTGTAGATAGTCGGCCGGGCAAATGTGCATTTCGTATTTCCCTGCCAATCGCCAAAAAAGGAGCCACCTAGATGGACGGTACAGTTTTAATTGCCGATGATGATCGCACCATTCGCACGGTGCTGACGCAGGCGCTGAGCAGGGCCGGATGTCGGGTGCATGCCACCGGGTCGTTAACCACGTTGAAACGCTGGGTCGAAGAAGGGCGGGGCGATCTGGTGATTTCGGATGTGGTGATGCCCGATGGCAACGGCCTTGCCGCTTTGCCCGAAATTTCGCGCCTGCGCCCTGATTTGCCGGTGATTATCATCTCGGCGCAAAACAACATTATGACCGCCATCAAGGCCGCCGAGGCCGAGGCCTTTGATTATCTGCCAAAACCGTTTGACCTGCCGGACCTGATGAAGCGCGTTCATGTCGGGTTAAAACAAAAACGCATGCCGCAACTCAGCCCTGAAAAACCGGCGATTGCGCAAACCCTGCCGCTGGTTGGGCATAGTCCGGTAATGCAGGAACTTTACCGTCTGGTCGCGCGGATCATGAACACCAGTTTGCCCGTACTTATTCAAGGGGAAAGCGGCACCGGAAAATCCCTGATTGCGCACGCCTTGCATGATTTTTCTGATCGCCGCGATCTTCCGTTTATTATTGCCAATGCGGATGATTGTTCGACAAGCCAAGATATTGCTGCCTTTGTTTCACGGGCGCAACGCGGCACGTTGCTTTTTGATGAAGTCGGGGATTTAACCCCTGAGGCCCAAACACGATTAACGCGGCAACTTGATGGCTTGGGCGATGCTGCCCCTAGAATAATTTCCACGTCACAACAAGATCTTAGCGCAACTGATTTTCGTGATGACCTGTTTTTTCGCCTAAGTGGGGCAATCATAAATGTGCCCAAATTACGCGACAGGATTGATGACGTTACCGAGCTAGCAGAACATTTTCTGACCCGCGCCGTTCAGGACGGGCACCTGCAACGCCACCTAAATAATGAGGCGGCGGATAAGTTGCGCACCTGCCTGTGGCCCGGCAATATTCGCCAGTTGGAAAACACCATGCGCCGCCTTAGCATTACCGGAACTGACCCCGAAATTTCGGCGCAAGAGGTCATGGATATTATTGGTAATTCAACCGGTGGGCTGCCAGAACTGAACGGCAATGATAAAGGGCTGGGGGCCGCCGTTGCTGTGCATGTTATGCGATATTTTGAACTGCATGGCGACAGCCTGCCCCCAGCCGGATTGTATGACCGGATTTTGCACGAGGTCGAACTGCCCTTGATCGAAATTGCACTGGATGCAACTGGCGGAAATCAGGCAAAATGCGCTGATCTTTTGGGCATAAACCGAAATACTTTGCGTAAAAAACTAACAGCCTTAGGTATTGAGGTGACACGCCGCCGTAAATTGATGTAAAAAGGCAACAGGCGTGGCAGATTCACCGCAGAATCACCAGATCACAAGTCGCGCAATAAAAACGTGTTGGGGGGGGCTGCGTGCAAACGCAAAGCGAAAATCAGGTATTTTCATGGGATCACCTCGCTGATCTGCGCCAGAATCGCAAGCTAAACACCCTTGCTGGCTTTGCTTTGGTGATCCTTGCACCAGTGCTGTCGTTCACAACCTATCTGGTTTTTGGTCCTCTGGATCAAGGCGCCCAAAGTCAGGCTTTGCGCCTGATCCTTTTGTTTGATTTGATTTATGTTTTGCTGGTTGCGGCCTTGGTTATGTCGCGTGTTGCACGAATGATATCGGCACGGCGGAAAAAATCGGCGGGTTCCCGCCTGCATTTGCGCCTTACCGGGGTGTTTGCGCTGTTGGCGCTGATCCCGACGGTGTTGGTCGCTGTTTTTGCGGTGTTAACGGTAAATGTTGGCATGGAGGGTTGGTTTTCCGAACGCGTCAATCGGGTGGTTGGAAATTCACTGGCCGCCGCGCAAGCCTATGAAAAAGAACACCGTGACTGGCTGGAAAAGGACGCCACCGCCTTGGCGTATTTTTTGAACCGCGAAAAGGCGACCCAGCGCATTTTACCCGATAGCGTGCTGCGCGTTTTGCTAAGCCAGGGCCAAACCCGCATTCAACGGGGGCTGCGCGAGGCATTTATTATCAATTCGGATGGCAATATCCGTGTGCGGGGCGATCGCTCGTATCTGTTTGATTTTGAACAACCATCACCAGAAGATATTGCCAAATCCCTTGCCGGTGAAATTGTAGTAATCGAAGATTGGAACCAGAACGAATTTCGGGCCTTGATCCATTTGACCGCCTATTCCGACCACCTGCTTTATGTCAGTCGTGATGTGGATGGCAGCATTTTAAACCTGCTGGATGAAACCCAGGAAACTGTGCGGTTTTATAACCAGGTTGAAAGCGACAGGGGCAAAATCCTGTTTCAGTTTGGCCTTGTTTATCTGGGGTTTGCCGTAATTCTGATCCTTGCTGCAGTGCTGTTGGGGATGTGGTTTGCTGAACGCCTTGCCAGCCCGATTGGCCGCCTTGCGGGTGCGGCCCAGCGTGTTGGTGCAGGTGATTTGGACGTGCAGGTGCCCGAAGAAAAGGGCGATGATGAAATTGCGATGATGGGCCGTTTGTTCAACCAAATGACCCGCCAGATTAAAGGCCAGCGTGATGCGCTTGTGGAAAATACCACGCAAATTGAACGCCGCCGCCGGCTGTTTGATTCTGTACTATCGTCCATCACGGCTGGCGTGATTGGTCTGGATGCTGACGGAAAGGTCATGTTCCTAAACCGTGCCGCGACCCACATGCTTGGCCTAAAGCCGGCGCAGGGCATGGATGAAAAAATCAATCTTTTGGTGCCGGAATACGGCCCCTTGTTTCAGCGTCTGACCAAAGGCGGCGGGGAAAGCGCGCTTGAGGAAATCAACCTGATACGCAAAGGTAAACAAGAAAGCCTTTTGGTGCGCATGGCCCAACGGCGTGGCGAAACCGGAAATCTTGAAGGGTACGTTGTTGCCTTTGATGATGTCACAGATCTGGTTTCGGCCCAAAGGCTGGCGGCCTGGGGTGATGTTGCGCGCCGTATTGCCCATGAAATTAAAAACCCGCTAACCCCGATTCAGCTGTCGGCAGAACGGATTAAACGCAAGTATGGCAAAGATGCCGACGGGGCTGATAACGGGGTCACAGCCCTTACCGATGTCATCGTTCGCCAGACCGAAGATTTGCGGCGCATTGTGGATGAATTCAGCAAATTCGCCCGTATGCCCGAACCTGAATGCCGCCAAACCAACCTGAATAAACTGGTCGCTGACGCGGTTTTATTACAGCAAACCGGCCAGCAGGGGGTGGATATTTCCGCCGCTATTCCGGCCGATGAAATAATGCTGGATATTGACGGGACCATGATATCACAAGCACTTATGAATCTTATCAAGAACGCCGGGGAAGCTACTGAAACATATCAAGAAAAGCACCCTGACAATGTGAAATACCAACCTAGGGTTAGGGTTGCGATGGCCTTGGAAGGCCCCGATATTAAAATAACGATTTCGGATAACGGCATCGGGCTGCCTGCGGATCGCGCGCGCCTTTTTGAGCCTTACGTGACCACCCGTGACAAGGGGACGGGGCTTGGCTTGCCGATCGTCAAGAAAATTATCGAAGAACATGGCGGCACCTTGCGTTTGGACAATGCCGCCGAATTTACAAAGGGCGCACATCGTGGTGCCATGGCTGTCATAACATTGCCGACCAGCGGCAAAATTTAAGGGTGGAAGATTGATTATGGGTGACATTCTAATCGTAGATGACGAACGCGATATCCGCGAACTTGTCTCGGACATTCTGGTGGATGAAGGTTTCAGCACGCGCCTTGCGGGGACGTCAGATGAATGCCTTGCCCAACTAAACACCGAAGAGCCCGCCTTGATGATCCTTGATATTTGGCTGAAAGACAGCGCTATGGACGGGATCGACATTCTAAAACTGGTCAAAGCCGATTATCCAGAAGTGCCGGTGGTGATTATTTCGGGCCATGGCAATATCGAAATTGCGGTCGCCGCGATTAAGCAAGGCGCATATGATTTCATCGAAAAACCCTTTAATATCGACCAGTTGCTGGTGGTTGTTAGCCGCGCGATGGAGGCCTCAAACCTGCGCCGTGAAAATACGCAGCTGCGCAAGGTTGATGTTGTTCCCTCTGAAATGGTTGGGTCCGGAACATCGTTCAAGGCCTTGATTGCAAACCTTGAAAAAGTGACAAAATCCAATGGTCGGGTCATGCTAAGTGGCCCCGCAGGTTCGGGCAAAGAAATCGCCGCGCGCTATATTCATGCTAATTCAAACCGTGCGGATGCGCCGTTTATTTGTGTCAGTTCGGCCTCGGTCGAACCTGAGCGGATGGAGGAGGTATTGTTTGGCAGTGAAAGCGCCCAGAGCGGGGTTGAACCGGGGTTGCTAGAGGATGCCAACGGTGGTGTTTTGTATTTCGACGAAATCGCGGATATGCCGCTTGGCACCCAGTCAAAAATCCTGCGTGTCCTTGTTGATCAGCGGTTTCAACGGGTTGGCGGCAGGGATCGGGTTGATGTTGATATTCGGGTTATCTCCTCAACAACCCGCGACCTTGAGGCCGAGGTGGCCTTG
>DAOUQO010000293.1 GCA_030625565.1 Aliiroseovarius sp.
TTGGTTGACATGGATGTCACCAGCGACGCGGCGATGGATGCGGGCTTTGCGGCACTTAAAGAACGCTGGGATACAATCGATTTTCTGGTGCACGCCATTGGTTTTTCTGACAAGGACGAGTTGGCAGGCCGCTTTAAAGACACCAGCCGCGAAAATTTCCGAAATTCCATGGATATTTCAGTTTATTCCTTCATTGACGCAGCCAATCGCGCCGCCGATATGATGCCCGATGGCGGCAGTATCATCACCCTGACTTATAACGGGTCACAACGCGTAGCCCCGTTTTATAACGTCATGGGTCCGGCCAAAGCAGCGCTGGAAAGCTCGGTCAGGTATCTGGCCAATGACCTTGGGCCGCAAGGTATTCGCGTGAATGCAGTATCGCCCGGCCCGATGAAAACACTGGCGGGCGCGGCCATTGCAGGGGCGCGCAAAACCTATCGCCATACAGGTGCCAATGCGCCATTGCGCCGCAATGTAACGCTGGAAGCTGTGGGCGGTACAGCCGTTTATCTATGTTCGGATTACGGCGATTGCACATCAGGTGAAAACATCATGGTCGATGGGGGTTTTCACGTTTTGGCCATGCCACAGCACGACAACCTGTAGCCCGAATTCTTCGAAGAATTCGGATCGGAAAATGCAAATTTTCCGGCTATTGGCGCAGAGGTTGAGCGCCGCCGACCAAGGGGGACGTAATGGCCATTACCACCTGTATATTTGACGCCTATGGCACGTTGTTCGATGTTTCATCCGCCGCACGCCAAGCCGCCGGTGAGCCGGGGCGCGAAGCACTGGCTGCCTGCTGGCAAAAACTGTCCGCAGACTGGCGCACTAAGCAGCTGCATTACACATGGCACCGCGCCTTGGTCGGGGAATACATCCCATTTTGGGGCGTCACACAGGATGGGCTGGACTGGGCGCTGGCGGCAAACGGGCTGGCGGATGATCCTGAATTACGCGCCCGCCTGTTGCAGCTATACTGGGAATTATCCGCGTATCCGGAAGTGCCTGCCATGCTGGCAGCGCTGAAATTGGCAGGGTTGAACACGGCTATTTTGTCTAACGGATCACCTGAAATGCTGGATGGTGCGGTAAAGTCCGCGGGGCTGTCTGCGGTATTAGATGACGTTTTATCGGTTGAAAGTGTCGGTATTTTCAAGCCGGCCCCGCAGGTCTATGACCTTGTAAAGGCCCGCTTTAAATGCGCGCCAGATCAGGTTTTGTTTGTTTCGTCAAACTGCTGGGATGCGCTGGCAGCCGCTGGCTATGGCTTCAGGGTGGCGTGGGTTAACCGCATGGGCGAAGTGATGGATATTTTAGGCCACGCCCCCGACGAAACCTTATCGGATTTGTCATCTATCCCCAACCTTGCCAAGAGGTTTTGAGCCCCATGAATATTGAAATGATCCGCGCGGCGGCAACGCGCCTAAAGGGCCATGCCCGCACCACGCCCCTGCTGTCATCGCCGTTTCTGGATGACATTGCCGGGCGGCGCGTCTTGGTCAAGGCTGAATGCCTGCAACATACCGGATCCTTC
>DAOUQO010000268.1 GCA_030625565.1 Aliiroseovarius sp.
AAACCACGTGGCGACAAGCACACCCACGATCACGCCCATGAAAGCCCGATGGTTATGCTGGTTCCGCTGGGTGTTCTGGCGCTTGGCGCGATCTTTAGCGGCATGGTCTGGTACGGAAGCTTCTTTGGCGACCATGACAAGCTGAACAGCTTTTTCGGGATCCCTGCCCATGTTGAGGCCGATGCCGGCCACGCAGCCCCAAGTGATGGGCATGCGATAGAAGGTGTCGCCCCTGAAGGCGCTATCTTTATGGCCGCTGACAGCACTGTGATTGATGACGCACACCACGCGCCTACTTGGGTCAAGGTCAGCCCGTTCATCGCAATGTTGCTGGGCCTATTTACGGCGTTCTGGTTTTATATTCTTAGCCCGAATACCCCGAAACGTTTGGCCAAGACCTTGCCGCATGTGCACCGGTTTTTGCTGAACAAATGGTACTTTGACGAAGTCTATGATTTCTTGTTCGTGCGCCCTGCTTCAAAGCTGGGCCACTTCCTGTGGAAAAGTGGGGATGGCAAGGTAATCGACGGCTTCTTGAATGGGGTCGCCATGGGCTTTGTCCCGTGGGTCACACGTTTGACTGGTAAGGCGCAGTCTGGCTTTGTCTTTACTTATGCGTTCGCGATGGTTTTGGGCATCGTCGCATTGGTCACAATCATGAGCTTGTTTGGGGGCGCACACTAATGGATAACCTGCTTTCAATTATCACGTTCCTGCCGCTTGTTGCGGCTGTAATTCTGGCGCTGTTTTTGCGCGGGGACGACGCGGCTGCACAGCGCAATGCCAAATGGACGGCACTGGCGGCGACCAGCGTCACGTTCTTGTTTTCGCTGCTTATTCTGGCACAGTTTGATGCTGCCGATACCGGCTTTCAGATGGTCGAACAGGCCGACTGGATCATGGGGATGCAATACAAGATGGGCGTTGATGGGATCAGCGTTCTGTTTGTGATGCTGACCACGTTCTTGATGCCGATCACCATTGCTGCCTGTTGGGGCGTAAAAACCCGCGTCAAGGAATACATGATCGCGTTCTTGTTGCTCGAAACCCTGATGCTGGGCGTATTCATGGCGCTGGATCTGGTGCTGTTTTACCTGTTTTTTGAGGGCGGCCTGATCCCGATGTTCCTGATCATTGGCATCTGGGGTGGCAAGGAACGCATCTATGCGGCGTTCAAATTCTTCCTTTATACGTTCTTTGGTTCCGTTTTGATGCTGGTTGCCATGGTGTTCATGTTTGTTGAAGCTGGCACCACTGATATTCCAACCCTGATGCACCATGCCTTTGGATCCGACAATTTCGCCATTCTGGGCATTACTATTGTGGGCGGGGCGCAGACGCTTATGTTCCTTGCGTTTTTTGCCAGTTTTGCGGTGAAAATGCCGATGTGGCCGGTACATACATGGCTGCCGGATGCACACGTTCAGGCGCCAACTGCTGGCTCGGTTGTGCTGGCGGCGGTGCTGCTGAAAATGGGCGGCTATGGGTTTTTACGCTTTAGCCTGCCGATGTTTCCCATCGGGGTTGACGTTATGGCGACGTTTATCTTGTGGATCAGCGTGATCGCCATTGTGTACGCGTCGCTTGTGGCGCTGGTGCAGGAAGACATGAAAAAGCTTATTGCCTATTCGTCGGTGGCCCATATGGGGTATGTGACGGCGGGCATCTTTTCGCTGAACCAGCAGGGCATTGATGGTGCTATATTCCAGATGATCAGCCACGGTTTTGTTTCAGCCGCATTGTTCTTGATTGTCGGCGTTATTTACGACCGGATGCACACCCGCGAAATTTCGGCCTATGGCGGGCTGGTTAACCGGATGCCTGCATATGCGGCGATCTTTATGCTGTTTACCATGGCCAATGTCGGGCTGCCGGGCACCTCTGGGTTTGTTGGCGAATTTTTGACCTTGGTCGGGATGTTCAAGGCTAATACCTGGGTTGCGCTGGTGGCGACATCTGGCGTGATCTTGTCGGCGGCTTATGCGCTGTGGTTGTATCGTCGGGTGGTTTTTGGCGAGATGCTGAAGGAAAGCCTGAAGGGCATCACCGACATGGACACCCGCGAAAAAGCGATCTTTGCACCGCTTATCATTATGACACTGCTTTTGGGCGTATATCCGTCGCTGGTTATTGATTTGATCAGCCCGTCGGTGACTGCCTTGCTTGAAACTTACCACGCCGCTGTGCCCGATATGGGCATGGTAGTGGCCACGCATTAAGGGGGCGGATCGATGATCAACGCCGATATTCAAACGGTAATGCCCGAACTGGTGCTGGCGGTTTTCGCCATGCTGGCGCTGCTGGGGGCTGTGTATACAGGCAAAGACAAGGTCGCGCGACTTCTGGTCTGGGCAACTGCGGCGGTAATGCTGGCGCTGGCTTTGTGGATTGGAACCAATGATGCAGGGGCCAACAGCGCCTTTGCCGGATCATTCACCGATGACGCCTTTTCGCGCTTTGCCC
>DAOUQO010000193.1 GCA_030625565.1 Aliiroseovarius sp.
CCCATTTCGCGCAGCGTTGTAAACAGGCCCGCGCGCGTGGGATTTAACCCGATATTTGGCACCAGAACATCCGACCCGGGGGTGATCAGCGCTGCACAAACCGGAAATGCGGCCGAACTGGGATCGCGCGGCACAGCAATATCTTGCGGCTTTAATTCAGGCTGTCCAGTCAGGGTAATAACGCGGCCTTCATCAGTTTGCTCAACAGTGATTTCGGCACCGAAACCTGCCAACATCCGCTCGGTATGATCACGGGTTGCTTCTTTTTCAATCACCACAGTCTTGCCCGCCACGTTAAGGCCTGCAAACAACACCGCCGATTTGACCTGCGCACTTGGCATTGGAACTGTATAACGCACAGGCTTGGGGTCCGCCGCGCCAACAATCGTCATCGGCAGACGCCCGCCATCGCGCCCGTATGATTGCGCCCCGAACAATGCGATCGGGTTGGTAACGCGCGCCATCGGGCGGCTGCGCAGACTGGCGTCACCGGTAAATGTTGCGGTAATTCCGCTGGTCGCCATAACCCCCATGATCAGGCGAACGCCCGTACCGGCATTGCCGCAATCCACCACATCTTCGGGCTCGTGAAAATTGCCAACGCCCACACCGTTCACGCGCCATTCACCGGGGCCGATATGATCGACCGTGGCACCAAAGGCACGCATTGCATCGGCCGTAGCCAGCACATCTTCGCCCTCAAGCAAGCCAGAAATCCGGGTTTCACCCACAGATAGCGCGCCCAAAATTAACGACCTATGGCTGATTGACTTGTCCCCCGGCACCTTGGCCGCACCGCGCAGCGGGCCGCATGGGCGGGAAGTCATCGCAATGGGGTTGGCGTGGGCAGACATCGGCGCTCTCCTATAAGATCACGCGCTAATACCCCAACTGTCGCAAGGCGTCCATTGCCCAGCTTCCTCTTGCTAAAAATATCCCCGCCGGAGGCGCGCCTGAAAAACCTAGTTGCGCCTGAATGTCAGGTAATGTGGCACACGCCCCTCACGTAATGCCTTTTGTTCATAGCGCGTTGAAATCCAGTCAGACCACGGCTTGCGCCAATCTTCAGGCCCTTCAGCCAGCCACGTAAAACCAGCCTTGGGAACTTCCTCAAGCACCTGACGCACATAATCGGGAATATCAGTTGCGATGCGAAATTCTGCGCCGGATTTCAGAACCCGCGCCAATGGCTCAAGATGTTCAGGGGTGACAAACCGGCGGCGATGATGGCGCTTTTTCGGCCATGGATCCGGGTACAGCAAAAATGCCTTATCAACAGATCCATCGGGCAACACATCAAACAAATCGCGCGCATCACCGGGGTGAACCGCAATATTTTCCGGCTTGGCCTCGCGGATTTTGCCCAGCAACATTGCCACACCGTTCACAAACGGCTCACACCCTATGAACCCGATTTCAGGATATAATGCAGCCTGATGCACCAGATGCTCACCACCGCCAAAACCAACCTCGACCCAGACAGGTTTACCGCCAAACCGCGCAGCCAAATCCAAAGGCGTGCGGTCTGGGTTTTCGTCCCAACCAACAGCGCCGGGCGACAATGCAGCCAGATCAGCCTCAAGCCAGGATTTTTGCGAATCCCGCATGGTTTTGCCGCGAAAACGGCCGTAAAAATTACGCCACGGCGCGCCAGATGGATGATGTGTGGGTTTTTTATCTGTCATGGGCTGCGTATTGCGCAAGGTTGGCGGGCAGGTCAAGCCACCTGCCACAATTGCCAATCAGAATTATGCGTGGCGCAGCCACTCCGCATGATTGCGCCACGCTTATTTTATACAGCGGCCTTCAAAGCCTCGATCAGGTCGGTTTTTTCCCAGCTAAAGCCGCCATCGGCATCGGGCGTGCGACCAAAGTGGCCGTAGGCTGCAGTGCGCTGATAGATCGGTTTGTTCAGGCCCAGATGTTCGCGGATGCCACGCGGGGTCAGGTCCATGATTTCAGCCACAGCTTTTTCAATCGCTTCTTCTGAAACTTCGCCAGTGCGGTGCGTATCGACAAAAATCGACAGCGGACGCGCCACACCAATGGCATAGCTCAGTTGCAAGGTGCAGCGTTCGGCAAGGCCCGAAGCCACCACATTTTTCGCCAGATAGCGTGCAGCATAGGCAGCCGAGCGGTCAACTTTTGTCGGGTCTTTACCAGAAAATGCACCGCCGCCATGCGGGGCCGCGCCGCCATATGTATCAACAATAATCTTGCGGCCGGTCAGGCCAGCGTCGCCATCCGGGCCACCGATAACAAATTTACCTGTGGGGTTAACATGCCATTCAGTTGCCGATGTTAGCCATTCTTCGGGCAGGGTTTCGCGGATATACGGCTCTACTATGGCGCGCACATCAGTTGAACTTAGATCAGGATCCAGATGCTGGGTCGACAGCACGATCGAAGTGATTTCGGCCGGTTTCGCGCCTTCATAGCGCATAGAAAGCTGTGATTTCATATCCGGGCCCAGCTTGGGCTCGGTGCCATTTTTGCGCACCTCGGCAAGACGGCGCAGCATGGCGTGGCTGTACTGGATCGGGGCGGGCATAAGTTCAGGCGTTTCATTGGTGGCATAGCCAAACATGATGCCCTGATCACCCGCGCCTTCGTCTTTATCACCAGCCGCATCAACGCCTTGGGCGATGTCGGCAGATTGCGCGTGCAGGTAATTTTGCACCTTCATGTTTTCCCAGTGGAATCCATCTTGTTCATAGCCAATGTCTTTGACGCATTCGCGCGCAATGTCTTCAACGCGATCAATAACGCTTTGCGGGCCGCGCACTTCGCCGCCGATAACAACACGGTTTGTGGTCGCGAATGTTTCGCATGCGACGCGCGCATAAGGGTCTTCGGTCAGAAATGCATCAAGAATGGCGTCCGAAATACGGTCGCATAACTTGTCTGGATGGCCCTCGGAAACGGATTCCGAAGTAAATATATGGGATTTTCTGGACATTTTGCCTGCTCCGTTTGATTTAAATCTGCCACGTCAGGAAGCCGTTGTGGCAGGTGCTAACGATGCCTAGCCCTAACAGCACACAGCGTCAAACATTGTTTCGTTTCCGCCCGATTGTTCCGGCTAAAATGATTCCCAAAAGCAACAGAGTCAGCGGCCAATCGCCCGTGCGCGCATAGAACGTTACCGGCAGGGCCGCCGGCAGATCCGCATCCAGAAAACCGGCCTGATCCAGACCAAGGCTGGCAACCACGCGCCCGCGTGCATCGATAACAGCACTAATGCCGGTATTTGCTGCACGCACCATTGGCAGACCAAATTCTGCCGCCCGCAGGCGCGCCTGCGCCAAGTGCTGCTGGGGGCCGGAATAGGCGCCAAACCATGCGTCATTGGTGATTTGTACAATCCAGTCGGCACGTTCAGGGGCGGCGTGTAAATTACGCGCAAATATCCCCTCGTAACAAATTAGCGGCAGGATTTTTCCTGCGCGCCCAAGGTCCAGAACCTGCGGCCCCGGCCCGGACGAATAACCAAAGCCGTCTTGCGCGGCAAATCCCCTTAGCCCAAACCATTTATACAGCAATTCACCGCCGGGAATATATTCCCCGAACGGTACCAAATGGTGCTTGTCATACAGGTCGGAAACCGCGCCTGTGCCATCCAGCGCCACAAGCGATGTATAATAGCGGCCCTGTTCAGCGCGCAAAATACCCAAAACCACCTGTGCTGCCCCTGCGGCGGTTGCAATTTCAGCCAAAACCGGCGCGGCATCCTGCAAGGAATATGGCACCGAGGCTTCGGGCCAGATCACAAGGTCAGGCGCGCGCCTTCCAGCCTTGGGCGCGGCAGAGGTCAGTTCAATACTGCGCTCAAGAAATTCCAGAACATGATCGGGATGCCACTTTAAATGCTGCTCTGCGTTGGGCTGAATCAGACGCAAACCAATGCGCGTGCTGCGTTCGGGTACCCCTAGCCCGTCAACCACAAGCCCAAAGCCGACACAGCCCACCACAAGGCCCGAAATCATCGATAGACGGCCACTTTTTGCGCGCCACCCCTGACTATCCAAGGCCGTGTATGTGGCTGCAACAAAAAGGAAAGTCAGAAAACCCAGCCCACTGGCGCCCACCAGACTGACCAGCGCCAGCAACGGGGTATCCGCCCAGAAAGCTCCAAG
>DAOUQO010000052.1 GCA_030625565.1 Aliiroseovarius sp.
AGCCTTGCCATTGGTCGCCGCGGCCAGAACGTGCGCTTGGCCAGCCAGCTGACCGGACTGGATATCGATATCCTGACCGAAGAAGAAGAAAGCAAACGCCGTCAGGCTGAATTTTCTCTGCGTACCTGCCTGTTTATCGACAAGCTGGACCTTGATGAATTCTTTGCGCAATTGCTGGTCTCCGAAGGCTTCACCACATTGGAAGAAGTCGCTTATGTCGAAGTTGACGAATTGCTGGTCATTGATGGCATTGACGAAGGCACCGCAGGTGAACTTCAGGCCCGCGCCCGTGACGTTTTAGAAGCGGCAAGCAAAAAGGCCCTGGATCACGCCCGCGAATTAGGTGTCGAAGACAGCCTGATCAACTTCGAAGGCCTGACCCCGCAAATGGTCGAAGCCTTGGCCGAAGACAATGTGAAGTCGCTGGAAGATTTCGCAACCTGTGCAGATTGGGAACTGGCCGGCGGCTGGACCACCGTGGATGGCGAACGCATCAAAGACGAAGGTGTGCTTGAGAAACTAGAGATGAGCCTTGAAGAGGCCCAAACATTAATCATGACGGCACGTATCATGCTGGGTTGGGTTGACCCCGCTGACTTGATGCCAAAAGAGGAAGAAACCGAAGGCGAAGATGGCGAAGCTGAAAATGCGGAGGCTGAGGTCTGATCTCAGACCTCAGAGTAATGCATGACTCGCGGTGGAAGAAATAAGCGGCCCGAAGAGCCCGAACGCAAGTGCATAGTCACGGGCGAAAGTCAGCCAAAGGCTGGCATGATCCGCTTTGTTGCGGACCCCGACGCCATGATTGTGCCTGACCTGCTATGCAAGTTGCCGGGTCGCGGCATGTGGGTTTCAGCCAATCGCGTCGCGCTGGAAAAGGCGATTCGCCAAGGGATGTTTGCCCGCGCAGCCAAGCAGCAGGTCAATGTGCCTGATGGTTTGGTAAATACAATTGAGGCCGCGCTTGTAATGCGGGTTATTCACCTGATCAGCCTGGCCCGGAAAGCCGGACAAGCCGTTACTGGGTTTGAAAAAGTCAAAGGTTGGCTGGTCAGCGGCGAAGCACGGGTTTTGCTGCAGGCAAGTGATGGCTCGGAACGTGGAAAAACGAAACTAAGACCCCCAGAGGAAACAGGCCTGTTCATCGGTATTTTGACCGGTTCAGAATTAGGTTTGGCATTCGGGCGGGAAAATGTGATACATGGCGCGCTTGCCGCTGGTGGACTCATGCAACGTGTTGTAGAGGAAGCAGCAAAGCTGCAAGGCTTGCGCGCAAATGCGGTGGGAACGCCCGCCGGAAAGGTACGAAGACCAGATGAGCGATAATGACGGTAAAAAAACCCTTGGGCTGAACGCCGGACCACGTCCAGGACAGGTTAAGCAAAGCTTTAGCCATGGCCGGACCAAAAGCGTTGTTGTGGAAACCAAGCGCAAACGCGTTGTGGTGCCTAAACCCGGTGCGCGCCCTGGCGCCCTTGCTGGCAAGTCCACACCATCCCCTGCCAAGGGTAATTCCTCTAAGCGCCCAGCGGGCATTTCAGATACCGAAATGGCACGCCGGATGAAGGCACTTGCCGCCGCAAAGGCGCGCGAGGCCGAAGACACTGCCAAACGCGAAGCTGAAGAAGCTGCACGTGCCGAAGAACGCACACGCCGTCGCGCCGAGGCCGAAGAAAAAGAACGTGAAGAGCGCGAACGCGAAGAACGCGCTAAGGCCCGTGTCGAAGCCGAAGAACGCAAAAAACGCGAGGCCGAAGAAGCCAAGGTGCGCGCCAAAGCGCCTGCTGCTGCACCTGCTGATCCCGCTACTGCCCAAGCCGCAGAGCAACGCAGTGGCGCCGGCAAACCTTCGTCTGCCCCACGCAAGCAAGAACGTGATAATCGCCAAGCCAAACCCGCCAACAAGGGCCGGGCAGGCGCAAACGATGGTCGCCGTTCCGGCAAACTGACACTGAATCAGGCGACCTCGGGTCGTGATGGTGGGCGTCAGCGCTCAATGGCGCAAATGCGCCGCAAGCAAGAACGCGCCCGTCAAAAAGCCATGGGTGGCACTGTTGAGCGCGAAAAGGTTTTCCGCGACGTCAGCGTGCCTCCGGCAATTACGGTTCAGGAACTTGCCAACCGGATGACCGAACGGGTTACCGATGTGGTTAAATCCCTGATGAACATGGGTATGATGGTAACGCAAAACCAGACGATCGATGCCGATACTGCCGAACTTATTATCGAAGAATTCGGTCACAAAATCGTCCGCGTTTCTGACGCTGACGTGGAAGATGTGATCGACAAAATCGAAGATGACGAAGCCGATCTTTTGCCACGCGCGCCGGTCATTACCATTATGGGTCACGTTGACCATGGTAAAACCTCGCTGCTGGATGCGATTCGCAAAACCAAAGTAACCGCTGGCGAAGCAGGCGGCATTACGCAACATATTGGCGCCTATCAGATTACAACTGATGATGGGGCAGTGCTGTCTTTCCTTGATACACCCGGCCACGCCGCGTTTACATCAATGCGTGCCCGTGGCGCGCAAGTTACCGATATCGTTGTACTGGTTGTTGCGGCAGATGATGCTGTTATGCCCCAAACGATCGAGGCGATTAACCACGCTCAGGCCGCTGGCGTTCCAATGATCATTGCAATCAATAAATGTGATTTGCCTGCCGCAAACCCTACCAAGGTGCGCACAGATCTGTTGCAACACTCTGTTGTTGTTGAAGCAATGTCAGGCGAAGTGCAGGATGTTGAAGTTTCAGCACAAACAGGCCAAGGGCTTGATAAGCTGCTGGAAGCCATCGCACTTCAGGCTGAGCTGCTTGAGTTAAAGGCCAATCCAAATCGCGCCGCCCATGGTGCTGTAATTGAAGCCCAGCTTGATGTTGGTCGCGGCCCTGTGGCCACGGTTCTGGTGCAAACAGGCACATTACGCAAAGGCGATATTTTTGTTGTTGGTGAACAATACGGTAAGGTTCGTGCGCTGGTTGATGATCAAGGTAAACGGATCGAATCTGCTGGGCCATCCCAGCCAGTTGAAGTTCTGGGCCTGAACGGCACACCAGAAGCAGGCGACGTGCTGAACGTTGTTGATACCGAAGCACAGGCGCGCGAAATCGCCGATTATCGTGCACAAGCTGCGAAAGATAACCGCGCTGCCGTCGGCGCCGCGGTTACGCTGGAACAGATGATGGATAAAGCAAAAGCCGATGAAGACATCAGTGAATTGCCCATTTTGATGAAGGCCGACGTGCAAGGCTCTGCCGAAGCAATCGTGCAAGCAATGGCGAAAATCGGCAACGACGAAGTCCGCGTGCGGGTTCTGCATTACGGTGTTGGTGCGATCACTGAAACCGATGTTGGTCTTGCCGAAGCATCCGGTGCGCCGATCATTGGCTTTAACGTTCGTGCAAATACCAGCGCACGAAACACTGCCAACCAAAAGGGCGTGGAAATTCGTTATTACAGCGTGATTTATGACCTTGTGGATGACATCAAAGCAGCGGCCTCGGGCCTGCTATCTGCCGAAGTTCGCGAGAACTTTATCGGTTATGCCGAAATCAAAGACGTGTTCAAGGTTTCCAATGTTGGCAAGGTCGCTGGTTGTCTGGTTACCGAAGGCATCGCGCGCCGTTCAGCTGGTGTGCGCCTGCTGCGTGACAACGTGGTAATTCACGAAGGCAACCTGAAAACCCTGAAGCGCTTTAAAGACGAAGTTAAAGAAGTGCAGTCGGGTCAGGAATGCGGCATGGCGTTTGAAAATTACGAAGATATTCGCCCCGGCGATGTCATCGAAATCTTTGAGCGTGAAGAAGTTGAACGCAACCTTACGTAAAACAAAAGCCGGCCAAATTGGCCGGCTTTTTGCTATGCTACATCACAATTTACAAAAGATCCCGAAGCACCGGAATCAACGGCTTGTCCGCCGGTGGCATTTCGTAATCACGTAATGCGTTCACCGTCACCCATGCCAATTTCTGGCCCTCGCAAGGTTTTGGGATACCTTCCCATTTGCGACAGGCAAAAACCGGCATCAGAAGATGAAAGTCTTCATAGGCGTGGCTGGAAAATGTCAAAGGCGCCAGACACGAGGCCCATGTATCAATACCCAGTTCTTCGTTTAGCTCGCGAATCAGAGCGGCCTCTGGTGTCTCACCCTGCTCGACCTTACCGCCTGGAAATTCCCATAGACCGGCCATGGATTTGCCTTCGGGACGCTGGGCCAACAGCACACGTCCATCACGGTCAATCAAAGCAACCGCAGAAACCAGAACAACCTTCATGAACGATAATCAGCATTAATCTGGATGTATCCATGGGTAAGGTCGCAGGTCCAAACCTTTGCTTCGCCGTTACCAAGGCCCAAATCAACCGCAATAGTCAGCTCTTCGTGCTTCATATATGCAGCGGCAGCTTCCTCAGAATAATTCGGCGAAACCCAGCCTTTTTCTGCGACCAGAACATCCCCGAATGAAATGCTTAGCAGGTCACGGTCAGCCGTAGCACCTGATTTGCCAATCGCCATCACAACCCGACCCCAGTTCGGGTCTTCGCCCGCAATCGCAGTTTTCACCAGCGGTGAATTGGCGATCGAAAGGGCATGTGTTTTGGCGTCTTGATCGCTCACTGCTCCGGTTACATGTACGGTTACAAGTTTGGTCGCACCTTCCCCGTCGCGCACAACCTGCTGGGCAAGGTCCAACATGACACCATGCAGCGCCTGACTGAACGCCACGTTTTCAGCCGTAACTGTAACGCCCGAAGCGCCGGTCGCCGCCAGCAATAAACTGTCTGATGTCGATGTGTCGCTATCAACGGTAATGTTGTTGAAGGTCTTGTTGACCTGCGCAGAAAGGATGCCTTGCAGCACTACCTGATCAATCACAGCGTCGGTAAAAATGAACACCAGCATAGTTGCCATATCCGGCTGGATCATACCCGAGCCTTTGGCGATACCTGCAATCCGCACTGGTTTTCCATCAATCATAATTTCAGCCCCCGCCCCTTTGGCAAAGGTGTCGGTCGTGCGAATGGCGTTGGCCGCTGCCTCAATATTATCGGCACTTAACCCAGAGGCCAATTCAGCAAGTTTTGCCGTAATGCGCCCGTCAGGCAAAGGTTCGCCAATAACGCCGGTTGAGGCGGAATAGACCCTGTTATCAGGCATATTCAACTGGGCAGCGACGCCAGAAGTCACCTTTGAAACAGAGGCTGGGCCGTTTGCGCCGGTAAACGCATTTGCATTACCGGAATTGACCACAAAAGCGGCCTTTTGTGCAGGGTTAGACCCTAATTTAACCTGACAATCCAACACGGGCGCGGCGCGCGTAGACGATCGGGTGAACACACCGGCAATGGTGGTGCCTGCAATCATTTCAGCCAACATCACGTCCTGCCGGCCATGGTATTTCACCCCCGCCGCCGCTGTGGAAAACCGCACCCCGCCAATAATTGGCAGGGCAGGAAACCCACCTTTAGGCGCAAGGGGGGCGACATCGCTAGTGTGGTTCAATGCCGCCTTAAGATCACGCTTGAGCCGCTTGACCTTTTTCTCAAGCTTTTTAATCTTGTGCTTTTTCCCCATGACCATTTCCCCCTAGTCGATCAAATCATCCATCCGCAAAGTTGCGGGGTCGATACCTTCAAGATCAGTGCGTGTAATTGTTGCGGCCTCCAACAGGGTGGCAAGCGCGCTTTCGACAGCGTCACCTTCGATTTTGGCAATCAGTTCTTCGCGAACTTCAGCCAATGCTGGTGCGCCCTTTTCGCGGATTTCATTCAGGATCAAAACGTGCCAGCCAAACTGGGTTTGAACCGGGGGTGAAATTTGACCGGCTTCCAGCAGCAAAACGGCTTCTTCAAATGGTTGCACCATCATGCCTTTGCCAAACCAGCCCAATTCGCCCCCGTTCGGGCCAGATGGTCCGGTTGAATGTTCGCGCGCCAATTCTGCAAAATCAGCACCGTCATTCAGCAAAATCACCAGATTTTTTGCTTCGTCTTCGGTTTCAACAAGGATGTGCGAAGCATTAAATTCGGCCTCGGGCACAATGTCGGAAAAGGCTTCGTCATAAGCGGCCTGAAGCGTTTCTTCTGTTATGGCATCAGCAACCATTTCATCAATTGCTTCGCCCGCAATAAATGTGCGGCGTTCATTTTCCAGTTGAATTTCGGCGCGATGTGAAAGCTCTCCAATGGCCTGGCTTAGTACGGTTTGCTGAATCAGCTGCTCCAAAATACCCTCAAACAAAACATCATCCGGCAGGGTCTGATATTGCTCAGGCAAGGCAACGCGCGTGGCAATCAGGTGACCCATTGTAATGTTTTGGCCGTTAACCGTCGCCAAAATAGTGGTGGCAGAAACATCCTGAGAAAACGCCGGAAACGCCGCTGACAGGGCAAAAACTGCGGCAAGAAGGGTACTTTTGGTTTTTAACATTAAATTATCCTTTGATTTCAGCCGGAAACCCCCAGCAATATTGACACTTTTGACGTTCACCCTTACATCGCAGAGAGTCCGAGAGGGCCGTTCCTTGCCGCCCTTGATAAGGGTAGGTTCAGGGGCGGGCAAGCACTCCTCGCGGGAATTGAATATTTGTGAATATATTGGACGAAACAGGGGCGAAAATACATGCTGGGCTTAGGAAAATTGGCCAAAATGGTCTTTGGCACACCAAACGACCGAAAGATCAAAGCAACACGGCCAATCATTGAAAAAATCAATGGGATGGAGGCCGAATATACAGCCCTGTCTGATGAAGGCATCAAGGCAAAAACCCAGGAATTGGCCGAACGGGCCAAGGGCGGCGAAGCGCTGGATGATCTTTTGCCCGAAGCTTTCGCCAACTGCCGCGAAGCCGCGCGCCGCGCGTTGGGCCTGCGGGCCTTTGACGTGCAGCTTATGGGCGGAATGTTCCTGCATCAGGGCAATATCGCAGAAATGAAAACAGGCGAAGGTAAAACGCTGGTCGCGACCTTCCCGTCTTATCTGAATGCCCTGACCGGCAAAGGCGTGCATATCGTTACGGTTAACGACTATCTTGCGCGTCGTGATGCCGACTGGATGGGCAAGGTTTATGCCGCCCTTGGCATGACATGCGGTGTGATTTACCCGCAGCAGCCGGATGCTGAAAAGCAGGCTGCTTATGCGTCAGATGTGACCTATGCCACCAATAACGAACTGGGTTTTGATTACCTGCGCGATAACATGAAATCTGAACTGAAAGACATGTTCCAGCGCGACCATAACTTTGCAGTTGTCGATGAGGTCGATTCGATTCTGATTGATGAGGCCCGCACACCGCTTATTATTTCCGGCCCATCGCAAGACCGCAGCGAGCTGTACCAACAAATTGATGTCCTTATTCCACGCATCGAAGACGAACACTTTATTCTTGATGAAAAAACCCGCAACGTGACCTTTACCGATGAAGGCAACGATTTTCTTGAAGAAACCTTGCATGCCGAGGGAATTTTGCCCGAAGATCAGTCCCTTTATGATCCCGAAAGCACAACGATCGTGCACCACGTTAATCAGGGCCTTCGCGCGCATAAACTGTTTACCCGCGACAAAGATTACATTGTTCGCGATAACGAAATCGTACTGATTGATGAATTTACCGGCCGAATGATGACCGGTCGCCGCCTTTCAGAAGGGCTGCATCAAGCGATCGAGGCCAAAGAAAACTGCCAAATTCAGCCTGAAAATGTAACACTGGCACAGGTGACATTCCAAAACTATTTCCGCCTGTATGACCGCCTGTCAGGTATGACCGGCACTGCCTTGACGGAAGAAGAAGAATTTGTTGAAATCTATGGCCTTGGCGTCGTCGAAGTCCCGACAAACCAGCCAATTGCGCGTGTTGATGATCACGATGCGGTCTATCGTACTGGCGATGAAAAATATGCGGCGGTTGTTGAAAAAATCCAAGAATCCAACGCCAAAGGACAGCCGGTTCTTGTTGGCACAACATCGATTGAAAAATCCGAAGCGCTTAGCGCCCTGCTGGATACAGCCGGAATTGCCCATAATGTTTTGAACGCACGCCAGCACGAACAAGAAGCACAAATCATCGCCGATGCCGGGAAATCCGGCGTGGTAACGATTGCGACCAACATGGCTGGCCGTGGCACCGATATTCAGCTTGGTGGCAATCTTGATATGGAAATAGCAGCCGCAATTGCCGCTGAGCCAGATGCCGATCCAGCAGAACTTCGCACCAAAATAGAAACCCAGCACGCTGCCAACAAAGCCAAGGTGATCGAGGCTGGCGGCCTGTTTGTTCTGGCAACTGAACGCCATGAAAGCCGGCGCATTGATAACCAGCTGCGCGGCCGTTCCGGCCGTCAGGGTGATCCGGGCCGCTCATCGTTTTTCCTGTCTCTGGAAGATGATCTTATGCGCATCTTTGGATCCGAAAAACTGGACAAGGTTTTATCATCCCTTGGCATGAAAGAAGGCGAAGCGATTGTGCATCCATGGGTGAACAAATCGCTTGAG
The DNA here is from genome assembly GCA_030625565.1 of Aliiroseovarius sp. GTDB lineage: Bacteria > Pseudomonadota > Alphaproteobacteria > Rhodobacterales > Rhodobacteraceae > JAAEUB01. The sequence continues at coordinate 8,498 of DAOUQO010000052.1, forward strand.
CGCGCGCAGGCCAAAGTCGAAGGTCGCAACTTTGATATTCGTAAACAGCTGCTGAAATTTGATGATGTGATGAATGACCAACGCAAGGTCATCTTCTCTCAACGTCGCGAAATCATGCAGGCCGAAGACCTGTCCGAAATCGTACAAGACATGCGCCATCAGGTCATTGATGATCTGGTCGATGCCTTTATCCCGCCAAAATCCTACGCAGATCAATGGGATACACACGGGCTTTATGCCGCTGTACTGGAAAAAGTCGGAATCGACGTTCCGGTAATTGACTGGGCCGCCGAAGAAGGCGTTGATGACAATGAAATCGCCCAGCGTCTGTATGATGCCTCGGATGAATTTATGGCCGGCAAAGCCGTTGCTTTTGGGCCCGAGGCAATGCGCTCGATCGAAAAGCAAGCCTTGTTGCAAACGATTGACGCAAAATGGCGCGAACACCTTCTGACGCTTGATCACCTGCGTTCTGTTGTCGGCTTTCGCGGGTATGCCCAGCGCGACCCACTAAATGAATACAAAACCGAAGCATTTCAATTATTTGAAGGCTTGCTGAACGCATTGCGCGAACAGGTCACAGAGCAGCTTAGCAAAGTGCGCCCAATGAGCGAAGAAGAACAAAAAGCAATGATGCAACAATTGGTCGAGCAACAGCGCGCCATGATGCAGGCCCAGCAACCAGCCGATCCAGAATCCCAAGGCGAAACAGCCGAAGGTTTTGACGAAGCTGACGAAACCACATGGGGTAACCCCGGGCGAAACAACCAATGCCCTTGTGGCTCGGGCAAAAAATTCAAACATTGCCATGGGCGGCTGACCTAAGCGCCAAAACGTATAAACAATAATTTCTTGCCTTGGGGCAGAACAGGTCAGCGTCACTATGGCGCAACTATGTCCACCCCAAGGCAAGAACAGCTTATCCTACTGAAATACAGCAATAAAAATCCTTAAAACAATTAAAAAGACAGCCAGAAAATAACATATCATCTTCATTAGGTTGGCATAATCAAACGCCATATTGCACCCTAAGCCAGTTTTGGCCAAGTGGGTTTTGGAGGGCGTAATGTTTACAAAAATTAATAAACTTCGGGTTAGCACAGGTATAGTCGTTGTTGTGGCTGCCGCAGCGTCGGGGTACGTCATGCAGGATGTTCCCCTTGCAGAAATGCAGACCGCGGCGCCAACACCAAGCGCGTCACAGGCTGATTTGCCCGAACAGACAGCCACCGCCTTGAATGTTGGCTTTAGTGAACCCAGCCCTGTATTTGCGCCTTCTGCCCTTATTGAACCTACCCCAGAAGAAGTCACGCGCGCCGCGACCCCACCGATTTTGTTTTCCCCCACCGACGCACCCGCAATGCCCGGCGCACCTGTTCACGAGGCATTGACCCTGATTTCAACCGAAACTGAAACCGCAGCGCCTACAACCTTGGCCGGGGATGATGCAGTGCTGATTGCACAATGCGAAACAGGGTTTACCGCCATGGCCGCCCCCGGCGCAATGGTTGACCTAACTCTGGAGGCCCCGTGTTTTGCCGGACAAATGGTTGATATTTTCCATGCCGGAACGCGGTTCACCGATAATTTGGATGCCAATGGTTTATTGCAAGTATCCCTGCCGGCCTTGGAAGAAGACGCATTTTTCAACGCCTTGTTTGCCGATGGCCACACAGAAAGCACTGACATTTTGATGCTGACCGTTAGTGACTACAACAGGGTTGCATTGTTCTGGAAGGGCGATGCAGGCTTTGATTTGTATGCGCTGGAAAATGGCGCCATGTACGGTGAAGCGGGCCATGTAAGCGCTGAAACACCCTATAGCCCCACCCGTGGCGTTACTGGCGAAGGCGGGTTTTTGGCCCAGCTAGGGCAAAGCATCACTGGCTATCATACCGCCATCTATTCCTATCCCGCATTGCTGACAGATACAGGGCCACTTCCAGAAATATCGGTTGAAGCTCGGATAATCGAAGCAAATTGCGGACGCGAAATATCCGCGACCTTAATGCAAGCCACACATATGGGCACGTTTGAAAATCTGCCTCTGGTGATGGCTGTACCCGATTGCAGTGCAGTTGGTGAATATCTGGTATTGAAAAATCTTCCCCAAGATCGCAGAATTGCCGCCAACTAAAGGCAATTAAAGGCGCTTCAAATGAATTTTCTACGAGCAGCGTTGGCCGCCGCTCTTTTTTCTATATTTTGTCCGGCTATTGCAGCTGCAAATGACGTCACCCTTACTTCACGCGATGGGTCGGTTGAATTGCAGGGCGCCCTTGTTGGCTATGACGGTGAATATTACCGGATAGATACCGAATACGGCGTGCTGACTGTTGATGGCAGCGGGGTGATTTGCGAAGGGCCGGGTTGCCCGGGCCTTGATACATTCGTGGCTAAATTCACGTTTTCAGGAACCTATGAAATCAGCAAAAGCCTGCTGCCGGCCTTGATTAAAAGCTTTGCAAACCATCATGGATATGTTCTGCGTCAGGAATTGCTTCAAAAAACAGATATCCGCTTTATGCTTTTTGAGGCCGGAGATGGCGGCGCCAAGGCCGCAGAAATCATCCTTCGCACAAACACCAGCGCCGCTGGGATCAACAACCTTATTACCCAGACAACAGATTTCGCCCTAAGCCTGCATGAGGCCACCGAAACCGAAATACGCGCCGCCCAAAATGCCGGATTGGGCAATCTTTCAAGTGTTCGCCAAGTGCGCGTTTTGGCGCTGGATGCAATGGTTCCGGTTGTTTCACCGGACAACCCCGTTCGCCATTTAACCATGGAGCAATTGGCAGAAATTTTTACCGGTACGATCGCAAACTGGTCTGATGTCGGGGGGGAAGATGCACCAATTACCATGTATTTACCCAATGAAAACGTGGGGTTTTCTGACGTATTTGAAAATCAGATTATCCTTAAATGGGCAGGCACAGACCTTTCAGACAAAATTTTACGCCAGCCTTCAAGCGCCGATGTAATCGAAGCCATTTCAAATGACCCATTCGGTATCGGTATTGGGCAGTTTTCCCAAACTGGCGGCACTAAAATTATTACTCTAAGCGGTGAATGCGGGTTTCAGGTGGCCGCAAATATACACTCAATAAAGGCCGAAGATTACCCCCTTACAACGCCGCTATATTTGTATCTACCCGCCCGCCGGTTGCCCCGAATCGGGCGTGATTTTCTGGCGTTTTTACGAACTGACACGGCACAACTAGCGGTGCGAAATGCCGGATTTGTTGATCAAATGATGGGGCAAACACCGCTGGCGGAACAAGGCCGTCGATTGGCAAATGCCATCCTTGGCGCGGGTGATGGCATTGGGCTTGATGAATTGAAACACATGGCTGGCCTGATGGTAAACCACACGCGCCTGTCAATTACATTCAGGTTTCGCGATGGCTCCAGCCAGCTGGATGCATCTTCATTATCCAATGTTTTGTTGCTAGCTGACGTGCTTGAGGCCGGGCGCTATGATGGGCGATCTATTCGCTTTGTCGGGTTTGCCGATGGGCAAGGCGAGGCCGCGATCAACCAGCGCCTAGCACTTAAGCGGGCCGAGGTGGTTCTGGCTGCAATACGTGATGCTGCCGAAACACTAGATAACACGCAAGTCAGGCTGTCTGCTGAAACCTTGGGCGAAGCCCTTCCAATGACCTGCGACGATAGCATCTGGGGCCGACAGGTGAACCGCCGAGTCGAAGTCTGGCTGGAAAATGCTGGTGGCAACAAGGACGACTAAAGATAGCCGTTTGCGCGAAAACTAAGTTCGCAGGATTTTCCGATAATCAGGTGGTCGTGCAATTCAAGCCCCAATGCATGTGCGGCTTCTTTTATCTGCTGGGTCATGGAAATATCGGCATCCGAAGGGGTCGGGTCACCAGATGGATGGTTATGCACAAGAATAAGCGCCGAGGCATTCAGAACAAGCGCCCGCTTTACAACCTCGCGCGGATATACCGGCACATGATCAACGGTCCCTTTTGCTTGCGCTTCGTCAGCAATCACAGCATTTTTACGGTCAAGATAAAGCACCCGAAAATGTTCGGTATTACGGTGCGCCATTACGGTGTGGCAATAATCAACCAAGGCATCCCACGATGAAACCACATGACGGCCAAGCACCCGCGAACGCGCCAGTCGGTGCGCAGCAGCTTCAATAATTTTCAATTCCTGAATGACGGCACCCCCAACACCATTCACTTCGCTCAAGCGTTCTGGAGAGGCCGAAATAATACCGTTAAAGTCCTGAAATTGATCGATTAAAGCCCGAGCAAGGGGTTTTACATCACGCCGGGGAATGGCGCGAAAAAGCACGAGTTCCAGCATTTCATAATC
>DAOUQO010000201.1 GCA_030625565.1 Aliiroseovarius sp.
CCGCGGCGCAAGGCAGCTGGGCTGCGGCGCGTGCAAGCGATGATTTCGCCGCTTTCCGCCCAGTTTTGGAAGGGGTGGTTAACCTTAAACGTGAAGAGGCCACAGCACTGGCAAATGGCGGCGATCCGTATGACGCATTACTGGATGATTACGAACCGGGCGCGACGGGTGCAGGCCTGCAACAGATGTTTGATGCCATGCGTCCGCGTCTGGTTGCCTTGCGCGACAAAGCAATGGGTGCCGAATACCAACCGCCCAGCGTGACCGGACGTTTTGACGAGAAAACTCAGATGAAAATGGCCCGTCATCTGGCACGTGCTTTTGGCTATGACATGAAGAATGGCCGTATTGATCGTGCTGTGCATCCATTTTCAAGCGGCTCGGGTCTGGATGTGCGTATTACAACACGCACCAGCCCTACGGATCCGTTTAACTGTTTTTATTCAACAATTCATGAGGTTGGCCATGCTGCCTATGAACAAGGTATCAATCCTGACTATCTGTTAACCCCGTTGGGGCAGGGCGTTTCCATGGGGGTCCACGAAAGCCAAAGCCGGATTTATGAAAACCAGCTGGGGCGCTCGCGCGGCTTTACCACCTATTTGCATGACCAGATGCTGCGCAAGTTTGGTGAGCTAAGCGTGCCGCCGATTGACGGTTTTTATGGTGCGGTTAACAAACTGCATGCGGGGTTCATTCGTACCGAAGCGGACGAAGTACAGTATAATCTGCACGTCATGCTGCGCTTTGATCTTGAACGTCAGATGATTGCCGGAACGCTTGGGGTCGCGGATCTGGAAGAAGCCTGGAATAGCCAGTTCAAGGCTGATTTTGGCTATGGCGTTAACCAAGCTTCAAACGGCTGCTTGCAGGACGTGCATTGGTCGGTTGGACTATTCGGGTATTTCCCGACCTATTCTTTGGGCAATGTTTATGCGGGCTGTTTGAACAAGGCGATGACCAGCGCCATTGGTGGGCAGGAAGCCGCTTTGGCCATGGGCGATACCAGCAAGGCGACAGCGTGGCTGCGTGAAAATGTGCAGCAATACGGGGGGCTATATGAGCCTGCGGACGTGATCAAACGCGCCTGTGGTTTCACCCCAGATGTCGGGCCATTGCTGGATTATCTGGAGGCAAAGTTTGGCGAAATTTACCGCTTGTAAGCACGCCCCCCTGCCATAAGCGGGGGGCCGCGAAATTTAGGTTTTATTGCGAGTCTTCGTGCGCTTTGCGTTTTTCTGCAAGCAAGACCAAGGCCCGCGCTTCGGCGCGCCGAATGCGCACGGCGGTCAAAAAGGCTTCTTCCAAGGTGGTCGAGGACGCGCCAACCGTTTTCATAACCAGCTTAACAAGTTCTTCATCACCGGTTGCCTCTTCGATCTCCAGTGCTTCTTTGGCCAGCCCGTCTGCGACTTGTTCAAGAAATTCCATTTTTCTACCGGGTTTTTTCGGTTAGGCGGCGGCGCACATATTCATCAACGCAGCCAATCATCGTGTCCATGTTGTCATCTTCAAAGAAGTGACCGGATTTGGGAATTTCGGTATGGGTGATGGTGATGCCTTTTTGCTCATGCAATTTATCAACCAAGGCATGCGTATCAACGGGCGGCGCGACGCGGTCGGCGGTGCCGTTAATGATCAGGCCGGAACTTGGGCAAGGCGCAAGGAATGAAAAGTCATACATATTTGCCGGTGGTGATGCCGAGATGAAGCCAGTAATTTCAGGTCGGCGCATCAAAAGCTGCATGCCGATCCATGCCCCGAACGAGAAACCGGCAACCCAGCAATGCTTGGCATTCTGGTTCATTGATTGCAGGTAATCCAGCGCCGCAGCCGCATCGGATAATTCACCAACGCCCTGATCATATTCGCCCTGACTGCGACCAACACCGCGGAAATTAAACCGCAGCACCGTAAAGCCCATATTGTGGAAGGCATAATGGAGGTTATAGACGACCTTGTTATTCATGGTGCCGCCAAATTGCGGATGCGGGTGCAAAATAATTGCAATCGGGGCATCCTTGGCTTTTTGTGGATGATAACGGCCTTCGAGGCGCCCCTCGGGGCCGGGAAAAATGACTTCGGGCATTTCGTCTTGGTCTTTCCTTACAGGCCCGAGTTCTTTACATCTTTTCGGGCAGCATTTTGCTAAACGGCATCGGTTTTGGCCGGGGCCAATCTTTTTGCTCTCTCAGTGAGTTAATCGCCGGGGGCCAAAAGGTCAACTTTTAACGGGGGAAGATATGAAGCTTTCGACAAAAGGCCGCTATGCAATGGTCGCATTGGCCGATTTGGCATTGTTAGACGAGGGTGAGTTACTGTCGCTAACCGAAATTTCAAAGCGTCAGGATATTTCCCTGCCATATCTGGAGCAACTTTTCGTGAAATTACGCCGCGCCGGGTTGGTTGCCAGTGTGCGCGGCCCCGGCGGTGGGTACCGCCTGTCCAAGCATTGTTCGATGATCCGGATTTCAGATATTTTAGAGGCCGTCGATGAAACTGTAAGCGCCATGCATACCGGAGCCGGGGCCTCGGGCGCAGTTTCGGGCAGTCGCGCGCAATCGATGACCAACCGTTTGTGGGAAGGGCTAAGTGCGCATGTTTTCGTATTTTTACACCAAACCCGTCTGTCGGACGTTGTTCAAAATGAACTGACACCGTGTCCAGCCGTACCTAACTTGTTTGAAGTTGTGGATGAAGAATAAATTTCAGGCCTCCGGCGGGGATATTTCAGGGAAAATGAAGGGGCAAAAGATGGATAGAATTTATCTGGATTGGAATGCAACGACGCCATTGCGCCCCGAGGCGCGCGCAGCCATGGTTGCCGCGATGGATGTTGTGGGGAACCCGTCCTCGGTACATGGCGAAGGGTGGCGCGCCAAAGGTTTGATTGAAAAAGCCCGCCGGCAGGTGGCGCAGGCATTTGGTGCCGATGGCACCGATGTAATTTTCACCGCCTCAGCCACAGAAGCGGCGGCTTTGGCCTTGGCGGCTGGTGATTATATTTGCGCCGGAATTGAGCATGAGGCAATTGCGGCATGGTCTGACGAGGCATTGGGCGCCACAAAGCAGGGCCATGTCGAGGTGCCTTTGGAATTGCGCGCCAAAACCTGTTTGCAGGCAGCAAATGGCGAAACCGGTATTATAATGGATATTCCGGCGGGACTGGGACTGATTGACGCAACCCAGGCCTTTGGCAAAGTGCCTTTTGCGTTTAATTGGTCTGGCGCCGAAATGGCGATTATTTCTGCCCACAAATTAGGTGGCCCCAAAGGTATTGGCGCATTGATTGTTAAGCGTGGCACTGAAATTGCCGCACAAATCAAGGGTGGGGGTCAGGAAATGGGCCGGCGTGCGGGAACCGAAAATGTCATTGGAATTGCCGGATTTGGCGCCGCTGCCGAAGCTGCCGCGCATGATTTAGACCAAAAAATCGGGCCTAAAATCGAGAAACTTAGAAATATTCTAGAAAATCTGATTGCGCATTCTGAAAAAGATACTATTTTTGTCGGGAATGACGCGAACAGGCTTCCTAACACCTCGTGCTTCATCACTCCGGGCTGGAGGGGCGAGACACAGGTGATGGTGATGGATCTGGCGGGTTTTGCCATTTCGGCGGGCTCGGCATGTTCCAGCGGCAAGGTTAGGGCCTCAAAAGTTTTGCGTGCCATGGGGTATAATGAGGCCGAGGCAGGATGCGCCATCAGGGTTTCGCTTGGCCCCACGACGACAGAAGATGAGGTCCGGCATTTTGCCAATGCTTGGATCGCTGAATGTAAAAAATGGCGCGACCGCGCCGGATGAGGGGAATATCATGGCCGGTGCCGATCAGGTGAGCGTCAAGGACGGTGTCGAGGAAGAAACGGTTGAGGCCGTTAAGTCCTTGGGCGAAAACTATAAATATGGTTGGGCCACCGACATTGAAATGGAATACGCCCCCAAAGGCG
>DAOUQO010000141.1 GCA_030625565.1 Aliiroseovarius sp.
TTGGGGTGCAAAAACCCCCTTGCCCTTGCCCGCTGCTTTTATTAGAGACAGCGCACTGACAGTGGCCCGTTCGTCTATCGGTTAGGACGCCAGGTTTTCAACCTGGAAAGAGGGGTTCGATTCCCCTACGGGCTGCCACTTTTACCACGCAAGTGATTGTTATTTATCCAAAATCCCTTAGGATGAACATACAGCACCATCATTATTCCCATCATCTGGAATATTGCGGATCAACACATCGATTCAAATCAATTCGTATCACGATCACTGATCCCCTATTAAAATAGGTTAATTGTGTGTTTAAACGACAAGGAAGATGCCGCGCGTAACCGACATTAACGCCATACGCCTGAGGCACCACGGGCGTACCGACCGTGGATAGCGTTGACGATCTTCTTAGCGAAGAAGACCAAGCCAATTTCATTCAGGCATTTCGTGAAATTATGCGCCTGAAAAATGTGCTGGATTGCTTTACGCCGTTTGATTTTGGCGACCTGCCAATGGATGAACAGTTATTTGCGGACTTTCGCAGTAAACACCTAGACCTTTACGATAAGGTCAAAAGCAACAATGCAAAGGAAAAAGTACCAATACTTAATGATATCGATTTTAAACTTGAGCTAATCCGGCGGGATAAGATTAAGTCTTTCGTTGAAACTTTTATTGATGGCGTTGATTGATTTATGAGTGCGCAGATCTAGGTTTAGACTTGCCGTGGTTGCTATGTGGTTACTTTACTGAATGGGTAGCGCCAGGGAATCACATAACCAACTGTAATCATTGGTGCACCCGACTGGATTCGAACCAGTGACCTCTGCCTTCGGAGGGCAGCGCTCTATCCAGCTGAGCTACGGGTGCTTGAATGTGGCATATAGGGTATTGGTTGTCGGGCCGCAATCTGAATATAGCGTCACGGCCCCGTAGTTTTATGCATAAGCAATATGGGCTGTATTTAGAACGCAACATCCACGCCAGGCAGCTTTAATGCCTTAAGCATTTCGCGCAATTCCTGACGCGCGGCGACGTTTGATATGTTCATTTGCCCAAGCACCCCGATATCGCGCAAATCAAGTAAGGTCAGGCCGCGCGGGAACAATTCGCGAAAAATAACGCGTTCATTAAAACCGGGCGCAAGGCGAAAACCAATGCGGCTGGCCAGCGCCTCAAGGGCTTCGCCCATCTTTTGCTTGTTATGCATATTCTGCGCGCCCATTCGGTTGCGCAAAACCACCCAGTCGATCGGTTTTAGCCCAGCGCGGGCGCGCAATTGGCGGGCATTCCACACCATTTCGCTGTAAACCGACGGGCCTTCGACCTTGTTGGTATCCATATCAATATGGGCCAGCAGATCAAAATCAACAAAGCTGTCATTAAGCGGCGTGATCAGGGTGTCGGCCAGCGAATGGGCGACCTGACTAAGACGGGTGTGTGATCCGGGGCAATCGATGACGATGAATTCGCTGTCGCCCTCCATTCCGGCCACGGCCATGGACAGGCGGCGATCATAGGGGTTTTCGCCGGGCTCAAGTGCGGCACGGTCAATTTCCGGTAAATCGCGATAGGCCGGAGTTGGCAAATCAACGCCTGCCTTTTCCAGCATCAAACGGCGATTGTGAATAAAGCGGCCAAACGTGCGCTGGCGCAGGTCCAGATCAAGCACGCTGACCTTATGACCCATGCGCGACAATGCCGTTGCCACATGGATCGAAACGGTTGATTTGCCCGCGCCGCCTTTTTCATTCCCGACGACGATAATATGCGCCATGGTTCACCCCGATACCGTGTTAGTATTGTTATGGGCGACACAAGATTCACCCCTTACAGGATACTATATGTTGTGTAAGGCGTTATGGAAAGCGGGCTTATCAAGCGGGCTTGTGTGCCAATACCGCACCAACCGGCGCTGCCTTAGCCTGCCGTCATCACCACGTCATACATCACCGGCTCGAACACCTTGCAAAGGGCGGCGAATTTTTGGCTATAGGCCTGCATTTCATTGGTGCGCAGCATCGCCTGAAAATGTTCGCGGCTTTCCCACTGGACGTAATTCGCAACCCGCGTTTGGGCGTCATTCACATGAATCGCCGCCCCGATAAAGCCCGGCTGTTTTGCTACGAAATCGGCGCAAGCCGCGCGCAGTTCATCCAGCAGGTCAGGGCATGTTGCGGGCGTGACCTCAAACGTAGTGATCACGGTTTGCAGGTCGATATCTGTGCTTATTCGTGGCATTGGCACCTCCGGTTTTCAGGGCCAGCTTAGGGCCAATACAGGCCTGTGGGCAAGTCAGGCCCACAGGTAAAGCCAAACATCTTAACGGCTGACATGCACCGCACAAGGGGCGTGGCGCACAACGCGCGCGGCGGTCGAGCCAAGAAAATAATCCTGAAGACCCGGCTTGTGTGACGCCACAACAATGCAGTCGACCCCGTTATCTTTGGCAAATTCGATGATCGAATGGCCGGGATGTCCGGAAATAACCACAGGTTTTACCCCCTTAAGGTCTGCCAGATTGCCGCCCAGTTTGGTCAAAAGCTCGGCGCGATTCGCGTCCAGCCGACCTTCGGGCAAGTATTGTGCGACATAGGCGGGGATTTCTTCCATTACATGCAGCGCGGTGATGGTCGCACCCTTGGCGGCCAATGAATGTGCAATCCCAAGCGCTTCGGCGCTATCACGGTCATGGTCAAAGGCGACGGGGACAAGAATATTTTTATACATGGTAATGCTCCTGTTAAGTTCGCTTCAACCCTAGGGTGGTGCGCTGCATGCGTCTATGCGCTAGGTCAAACCAAATTGCGATTTATCTGGACTCTTGTTTAATAATCCGGCAAAAAATCGACACAGTTTTGGTAAGGTATCCTTACCAATCACGAATGGCGTTAGCGCCAACAAACGGCACATTGCCGCACAACGTTCTGGGAGGAACTTTAATGAAAACCACACTAGCAGCCGCTATTGCCGGTATCGCCATGATGGGCGGTGCCGCCAGCGCACAAACAACAATTGAGATGTCATCGACATATCCGCAAAGCCTGCCAATTTTGGGCACAGCCGCGCTGGATTTTGTGGGTCGTATGAACGCTATTTCAAACGAAGTTGAATTCGAATATTTTGATCCGGGCAAACTGGTCCCCGCACTTGAAGCACTTGATGCTGTTTCCAGCGGTGCTGTTGATTCAGCATATTCCACTGCCGGTTACTGGCAGGGCAAAATGGGCGCAGCATCTTTGTTTGCGGCTGTACCTTTCGGCCCGGAAGCTGGCGAATATATGGGTTGGATCCTGTATGGCGACGGTGGCAAACTTTGGCAGCAAATGTATGACGACAACGGCTATGACGTTCACACCCTGCCTTGCGGCGTGATCGCACCGGAAACTTCGGGCTGGTTCAAAAACGAAATCACTGGTCTGGAAGATCTTCAAGGCCTGAACATGCGCTTCTTTGGCCTTGGTGCAAAAGTTATGGAGCGTCTTGGCGTTTCCACATCGCTTCTGGCTGGCGGCGACATTTTCCCCGCACTTGAGCGCGGCGCGATTGATGCGACCGAATTCTCGATGCCCGCAATTGATGCGCGTCTTGGGTTCCACAAACTGGTGAAATACAACTATTTCCCCGGCTGGCACCAACCTGCGACATTGTTTGAACTTCTGGTCAACAATGACGTTTGGGAAGACATGGGCGAAACTGCTCAGGCGCAAATCGAAACTGCATGTCTGGCAACCTTCGCAACCACTTTGGCTGAAGGCGAAGCAATCAACTATGCCGCAATGGTAGACAACGTTGAAAACAACGGCGTTCACATCATGCAGTGGAGCCCTGAAATGCTCGACGTGTTCGAAGAAACATGGAACGGCATTGCCGGGGAACTTGCTGCAGAAGATGAATTCTTTGCAGAGGTTTGGAACAACCTGCAAGAATACCGTGCTGGATACAAAGTATGGTCGCAGTCAATCTATCTGCCGCGTAACCGGTAAAACATAACAAAAACAAATACGTGGCGGCTGATCTGATCGGTCGCCACGTGCTATTTATGGGGAGTGGGCATAATGTCGGACACCGTACCGAGCCTGGAAGAAGTCACTGCAATATCGGATCCCGGTGAAAGAGGGCGCGAAGCCCACCTGACAACCGACCGCTTTGTTATTTTTATTGGCAATATCTTTTCATGGCTGTTCCCGCTGCTTATGTTTGCGATCATTTCGCAGGTTATATTGCGCAAAATGGGTAACAACCAAGCGTGGCTTGATGATGCTCAATGGTGGATTTACGGCATCGCAATGATGGCCGGTTTTGCCTATGCCATCACCACAAACTGCCATGTGCGCGTTGATATTTTCCACGCACACTATTCCCGCGAAAAACAGGCGCGAACCGAAATTTTTGGCCTTGGCTGGCTGCTATTTCCGTTTCTGATTTTGATGTTTGATGTGCTTATGCATTATTCCTATGCGTCACTTATGGCCCTCGAAGGCTCTAACAGCCCCAACGGCCTGCATGGGCTTTTCTTGCTGAAACTGGCCCTGCCGGTGATGTTTGCGCTGGCAATACTGGCAACCCTAACAGCCCTGCGTCGGTATCTTTCCCAGCTAACAAAACCTAATCTGCACATGATGCTGATTGCCGCGCTACCCGGATTTATATTTCTGGCAACACGCGCCGCGCATTACGCGCTTTGGTGGTACACACGTTTCACCAGCCCCGATATACACCCACGCAAAATATCAAAAGAACCGATTATGGATAACGCCCTGTGGATGGGGTTTGCCGTGATTGGCATTTTGATACTTGTCAGCTTTCTACTAACGCGCCGCCGCGCAAACCAAGGGGCGTAATATGCAAATCCTTACTTATATGGGTGCCCTGATGGACCTGAACCAATGGCTGGTTCTGGCGATGTTCATCACCTTCATCATCATGCTTTTTCGGGGCATTCCAGTGGTTTATGCGCTGGTTGGCGTTAGCCTGATATTTGTTCTGATCGGTGCGTTCATTCTGGACCCCAACAAAGGGCTGATTAACGAATATATCGATTTCCATCGCACAGGTATAACGTACAAAAAGCTGTTTGTTGTTGGCGGGCGCTTTTATGCTGGCATCATTCAGAACCCGGTTCTTGTGGCGCTTCCGATGTTCATTTTCATGGGGCTTATGCTGGATCAATCCGGCGTGGCACAGAAAATGATGACCTCAATGCAGGTGCTGTTTGGCGCGCTCAAGGGCGGGCTGGCGCTGACGGTTATGATTATCGGCATCATTTTGGCGGCCTCAACCGGCGTGATTGGCGCGTCGGTGGTGCTGCTTGGCGTTATGGGCATCCCGACGATGATGAAACAGGGATATGCCAAACCGATCATGACCGGAACGATTGCGGCATCCGGCACGCTGGGCATCCTTATTCCGCCATCAATCATGCTGGTGATCATGTCGGATCAGCTCGCGATCTCGCTGGGTGACTTGTTCATGGGCGCGCTGTTTCCCGGCCTGCTGCTGGGTACGCTTTATATCATCTATATCGTCGTCTATGGCCTGATCCGGCCTGAAACAATGCCGGTTCCTGAAAACCGCGAGCCAATCACATGGCGCGTCGTTGGTAATGTTGCCGCATCTGTGGTGCCGCCCTTCGGGCTGGTCCTGCTGGTGCTTGGGTCAATCTTTTTCGGCATCGCCACCCCGACCGAGGCTTCGGGCCTTGGCGCAATGGGCGCAACCCTGCTGGCATTTGCATCTGGCAGGCTTAACTTCAAAGTCTTCAAAGACGTGATGCGCCAAACCCTGAATACCGGTGGCTACATCGTTGGTATCTTCATTTCGGCAAATTTCTTTGCGCTGATCCTGCGCCGCTATGGCGGGGATGAGATCATCGAAAATCTGGTGCTGGGCACTTTTGAAAATCCCTATATGGTCGTTGCGTTCATCTTGTTCATCATCTTCTTGCTGGGCTTCTTGCTGGACTGGATCGAAATCACCCTGATTATCATGCCGCTAATGCTGCCTGTGATCATGGGGCTGGATATAGCGGTAAACGGCTTTGGCGTGGTTGATAGCCCGTCTGTGGTCTGGTTCGCAATCTTGGTCGCGGTAACGCTGCAAACCTCGTTCCTGACGCCGCCCGTTGGTTTCGCGCTGTTCTATCTGAAAGGTGTGTGTCCGCCAGATATCAACCTTGGCCATATCTACCGTGGCATCATCCCGTTTGTGCTACTGCAAATCATTGGCCTGCTGATCGTGT
>DAOUQO010000280.1 GCA_030625565.1 Aliiroseovarius sp.
ATCTGTTAGGGGCACTGTCGGCGTGCCCCGGCGGGGATTGCTCAATCGTGCATTCCTCGGATCAGGCGGCGTGTTATCCACTTCTGATCGAGGTGTTTCAGCCGCAGGTGGGGGCGCTGGATAGGTGGCAGTTGCCCGCGCGGAATGGATACTGTGGCTAAGGCGATTGTCGGTGTATATACGCGCTAATTCAGGTGCAAACTTACAGTAAGTTTACACCACGTCTTCCAGAGGGTATCAAATTACTACGCAAGTACTAGCGCACTGGCTGGAAGTTTTTACATAGCGTTAGAAGCCAAGAGAATTTTGTCGAAACAACAACTTATTAAAAAAAGGAAACGATTATGAACAGATTTATTAATACATTGCTGGGGGCCACGATGGTTACGGTCATTGCGACTGGCGCAAATGCAGAGGGCGCGCGTGGCGAGCTTTCGGCTTGGGGCATGGGTGTTGTCGTTGCCAACGCATACGATGGCGGAGGTGACTGCAGTGTGGGTGAGACAGAATTTTGTAGTGATGTTTTGGGATGGGGTGCTGCTGCATCGGCTTATGTCCCGTTGAATGGCAACATGTCTATGTCAACAGACCTATTCTACGAATATCACGGGGAATCAAATTCCCAATCAGGTTCGCGTGATGAAGATGCCACCTATGGTCACCTGGGTTCTCACCTAACCAATGAATCCAACCCGGATATGCCCTGGGGCGGCTTTGCCTTTATGACAAGTGGCAGCAATCACGCTAATGGGGATAGCGCCGGGCCGGTTCTTGGTTTTGGCGGCGAGGTTAAAGTTTCCGATTATGTCATTCAGGTCGGTGGAATGTGGTTGGTCGGGGACAAAGGTCGGGATGCAGGTGTGGAAGACATGGGTTTCATTGGTGTGAGCCGTGATTGGCAGATGGCAAAAGGGGTATTGAAAACCGGCTTTGTGCTTGGCAATGGTGATTTCGAATCTAGTAACGACACCTACAACAAAGGCACTTGGGGCCAGTTCAATGTGTTTTACGAAGCACCTTTGGGCAACGGCAATATGAACTGGTTTGTCGGATACCAAGGTGACTATGTTCATGTTTATCAGACTTTTGGCCACGATCAGGCATCGTTTCACGCGCTGAAAGTCGGGATCACTATTCCATTGGGTGGCGGCGCAGGCGCGTTCAAAACACCTAACTTCCGTGCGCCGATTACAAACGCAGACGAGATGAGCCAGCTTTAGTCGCGGATGAAATGCAGCATATCAAATGTGGTGCGCCAATCGGCAACTTCGGCGGCCAGCGTTTCCGGATCATTGCGGCGCAATGCGCTGGCGATAAGCGCGGCCATGCGGGGGGCGTCCTGATCGGTGATGCCCCAGCGCACCAGTTCCGGGGTGCCGATACGCAGCCCGTTCATGTCACCCGCAACCGGATCAATCGGCAGGCCGATGACGCAGGTCAAAAAAACGGCGCGGCGCAAGCGTTTGGAGGCTGCCTGACCGCCGCCGAAATCTGCTGCCTTGATGGCGAATTGGTGGGATTGGGTGAAACCCTGATCAGCAGCAAACAGCGGCAGGCCCTCTGTAGCAAGGGCCGTGGCCAGCGCGCGCGATAGCGAGATCATTTCATCAGCATAGGCCGCACCATGTTCGCGCCAGTCCAGCATGGTCAGGGCAAGGGCGGCGGATTTGGCGGCGTCAAAATTGGCAGTCATGCCCGGAAAGGCGATTTTATCAAGGCGCTGGGCAATCTCTGCATCATTGGTGACAATCAGGCCGGAAGGTGGCCCGCCAAGGCTTTTGTAGGTGCTCATCGTCATCAGATGTGCGCCCTGATCCAGCGGATTATCCCAAGCGCCACCAGCGATGATGCCGCATTGGTGGGCGGCATCAAACAGCAGATGCGCGCCGACCTGATCGGCAATGGCACGAATTTCGGCGACGGGGTGCGGGAACAGGTTAAGGCTGCCGCCGATGGTGATCAGCTTTGGTTTCACCCGCCCCGCCAAATCGCGCAGAGCATCCAGATCAACGGTATAGCCATCGGCGTTAACCGGCGCGTCATGGCTGACCAGCCCGTAAAGCCCCGCGCAACCATCCGCATGATGGGTGACGTGACCGCCAATGCTGGCGGGCGGCGCGATGATGTGATCGCCCGGCTTGGTCAGCGCCATGAAACCGTAAAGGTTGGCAATAGCACCCGAAGGCACCCGGATTTCGG
>DAOUQO010000067.1 GCA_030625565.1 Aliiroseovarius sp.
GTTTTTATGCGGTCGCCACCTCGGCAACATTTGGCGAAGCTGTGGACGATGACGAAGATGCGCGCCTGCACATATCAATTCCGCAATCAATCCAGTTTGCCGATGAAAGTGCTGCAAATACATTGTCGGAATTTGCCACCGCAATCATTCGCATCCGCCGCAACCAAGGTCTGTATAAGCAGCAGGAAGGCGCGGTTGACCTGCGCGAGGAAACCTTATTCAGCACCTCGATCACCCTGCCGTCAAACCTGACCGAAGGCGAATATTTTGCCCGAATTTACCTGACGCGGGGCGGTAAAGTGGTATCCGACCATGTGGCAACAATAGACGTGCGCAAGGTTGGGTTGGAACGCTGGATGTATAACCTAGCCCACGAAAAACCGTTGATTTACGGCCTGTTATCCCTGTTCATTGCTATTGTATCGGGCTGGGGTGCGTCAGCGGCATTTCGGGTAATCTTGCGAAGCTAAGGTAAAATCAACCGCGCCCGACATGGTCCATTTTGGTTGCCATGATGGTCATATTCAGCACATTTGCCTCAAGCGGCAATTCAGCCATATGCAGCACCGCGCGCGCCACATCGTTTACATCCATCGTGGGCGGAACAGGTTGATTATCCGCAACGGCCTTATCAATAATACCTTGCAAAAGGTCGGTGCGGGCGTTGCCAATATCAATCTGCCCGCAGGCAATATCAAAAGGTCGCCCATCCAAACTAATCGTCTTGGTCAGGCCGGTAATGGCGTGCTTTGTCGTGGTATATGTCACCGATCCCGGGCGCGGGCTATGGGCCGAAATAGACCCGTTATTTATGATACGGCCGCCTTGCGGGGATTGGTGGCGCATCTGTGCAAAAGCCGCGCGCGCGCATAAAAACATGCCTGTCAGGTTCACATCCAGCGCGGCTTGCCAGTTTTCCAGCGATACTTCGTCAATTGTGGCGGCGGGGGTGAATATTCCGGCATTATTAAACAGCACATCCAGCGTGCCAAATGACGAAAACGCCTGTGCAACATCATCGGCCTTGGTCACATCAACAGGCATGACCACCGCGTCCGCAATCCCTGCGGCGACCTCTTCCAGCTTATCACGCCGGCGCGCCATTAACCCGACACGCCAGCCTTTTGTGCCCATCAATTCTGCCACGGCCTGACCAATTCCACCGCTTGCACCAGTAATTATTATGCTACGTGTCACTATCAGGCTCCTCGGTTTTTTTCAGTCTAAGCGGGGCTGGGGCCGCGCGCAAATCACTGATGCCCAGCCCGTTTTCTGGCCGCGCAAGCGCGTATCGTTTTACCCATAAAAGCCGCGTTTCCGCCCGCGTGATTGCCACATAGGCCAGCCGTTTCCACAGGGGCAAACCGGCCTCGACGCGGCCAGCCCATGCGGCGGCGGCAAGGTCGGGGCCAAACACCTGCACTTCGGGCCATTGCGAGCCTTGCGCCTTGTGAATTGTAACCGCCGCGCCATGCAAAAACGCGGCCCCCATTCGGGCTGCATAAGGGATAAATGGTTCTTCTTCGTCCGGGCGTTCAATTTTAACAATCGAGGCGGCCGAGACCTGCGGTTCAGGCGCGCCAAACACATGTAAACGTGAAAATCCGGTGCGTTTTCCCGGCCCTAAATACACGCATTGTGCGCCCTTGATCAGGCCGCGCGCCTCAAGATCAACCCGTTTTTTGCGATGCTTCAAGGGCAGTTCAATTCCATCACAAATCAAAGGTTCGCCCGGCAGCAATTCATATTCTGGCGCACCGTGGGCAGCCCGAAAGGCATGAATCAGGCGAATGCGGGTCTTGTTGCGCCAAACCAGAACCGGACTGCGGGTCATCAAGTCGGAATTAGCCCGAGGGGCAATAACAACCCGATCGTCACGGCGGGCGGCATCTTCGATCATGCGTTCAAAATCATCAAATTGCAGGCTGTCATCGGCTAAGGCATGGGCCAAATCCAGAATGGGGTTATCGTGTTCTTGTCGGTGAATTCTGTGCAAAACCAGCGTCTTGGATTTTGCAAGCTTATCAAAAACCATCTCGCCAGATTGGCCAACGGGGGCAAGCTGGGCAGGGTCCCCGAATAAAACCAAGGTTGGAAAAATCTCGCGCAGGTCTTCAAATTGCTTTTCGTCCAGCATCGAGCTTTCATCGACAAAGCCAATATCGAGCGGGTCATCGCGCCGTTTCCAGCCGGTAATAAAGTCAGACCCGCGCAGGCCCGCCGTTGCCAAGGCGCCAAAAACAGATTTGGTTTCCTTGTAAAAAGCCAGTGCACGATCCAGCGCCTGATCGGTCAGGCCTTCGATTTCAGGTCGGCTGCCACTGCCCGCCAGCCAATCGGCGATACGTTCATATTCGGGGTCATACATCGGCGTATATAAAATGCGGTGAATCGTGGTGGCGGGCACGCCGTGGTTGCGCAAAACCGACGCCGCCTTATTGGTCGGGGCAAGAATGGCCAGCGTACGCCGGTCTTTGCTGGGGCGCCCCTCCCAGTCGCCCGAAACGGTTTTAACGCCCGCATCTTCAAGGGCGCGGGTCAGTTCAGCCAGCAACAAGGTTTTACCGGAACCAGCCTTACCAACCACAGATAAAAGGCGGGATTTCCCTTCGCTTAGCGGCGTCAGAATGCTTTCGTCCAGATCAACACCGGCGCTGCGCAACAGGTCCGCGATGCGGTCATGCGCTTCGGCTTGGTCGTCGGAAAAGGTGATGCTGGGCAGGTCCATGGCGCGACCCTAATGGGCCGCGCCCCAAGGCGAAAGTCAAATCAGGCAGACGCCGCATCGCACATGTCATTATTGGTGCCAATTCCGCGCGAATAGCGCAACCAATTACGCGAAATTTCGCGGCTAACACCAACCTGTTTCAGGGTGGGTGCAAACATGGTTTCGTCCATTGACCAAAGGCCAACACCGATTTCATCACGCCCTTCGCCGGCGGCACCGATCACTTCAGGTTGCAGGCCCATCAGGCGATAAATGCGCTGCATTCGGGGGTCAAAAACACCGACATAATGGCTTAGGTGATAGGCTTGCATCAGCTCGCCCGCCCCTAAGGCCAGCGCCGCCGAAACCTGACGGCTTTCGACCCGTGGGGTAAGGTCAGGCGCAAGGCAAAAACGGGTGCATTCCCAAATCAGCGGGCTTTGAATACTGACCCCGGAAGTCAGGTGCAAAAAGTGTTCGTTAACCATTGCGCGGCCTGTCGTGGGCAAAAACCGCATGGATCCACCATGGGTTCCGTCAGGGCGTTCCCAAATCACATAAAGCGGGTTCAGATCGTCATATTCATCGCGCTCAAACCCTTGGTCGTTTACCGTCACGTCCCAGCCAAGGCGTTCGGAAAACTGCTTGGCACGGTCGCGAAACATGCTGTCAGTCAGGCGGGGGAAACAGGCGATTTCATCAGCGTAAAGATAACGTAGCATTCGGGGCTCCTTGTCCGGTTAGCCCCTGAAACCTGGCCGCAAACCGGTTAACAGCCGTTAAGCCAAGCGGCGCGCCCTATTTACCAATTCTTTAGAAACCTGTCAGATATTGGGGTCTGCCAAATTAATGATGTCTGTCATAATTTTATTCAGTTCAAAATCTTTTGGCGTATAAACCCCCGCCACACCCATTTCCAAAAGCGCGGCTGCGTCTTCTTCGGGAATGATGCCGCCAACGACGACAGGCACCTTGATGTTGGCAGCGTCAAGCCGCTCCATGACCTCGGCAACCAAGGGTAAATGCGACCCTGACAGGATCGACAAGCCCAGCACGTCAGTGCCATTTTTGGCGGCTTCAACCAAAGCTTCTGGCGTCAGGCGGATGCCTTCATAGGTGATATCAATGCCGCAATCACGCGCCCGCGTCGCGATTTGTTCGGCCCCGTTTGAATGGCCATCAAGGCCCGGTTTGCCGACCAAAAGCCGCAATCTGTGCCCCAGTTTATCACTGACAGCATCAATACGGTTGCGAATTTCATCCAGCCCCTCGGTTTGGTTCGATGGCGTAGCACGCACGCCCGTCGGGGCGCGATATTCACCGAAAACAGCCCGAACTGTGTCGCCCCATTCGCCGGTGGTGACCCCCGCTTTCGCGGCCACAATAGAAGGCGGCATGATGTTTTCACCGGATTTTGCCGCCTTGTGCAGTGCTGCCAATGCCGCCTTTACAGCACCCTGATCACGGGCAGATTTCCAGTCAGACAGGCGCGCAATCTGGTCAGACTCGGCACTGGCATCAACCTTCATGAACGCGCCGTCCCCTGCAGTTAGCGGGCTTTCGGCCGCATCCGTCCAGCGATTGACCCCGACCAAGGTGGTTTCATTTGTTTCAATACGCGCGATGCGGGCGGCGTTGGAATCAACCAGCCGCGCCTTCATATATTCGATTGCCGCGACCGCGCCGCCCATGGCATCAATTTGGTTTAGTTCAGCCATTGCGCCCTGTTTCAGGGCCTCGACCTTGGCCGTTACAGCCGGGTTTCCATCGAACAAATCACCATATTCCAACAGGTCTGTTTCATAGGCCAGAATTTGCTGCATTCTTAGGGACCATTGTTGATCCCACGGGCGTGGCAGGCCCAAAGCCTCGTTCCAGGCGGGCAACTGAACAGCGCGCGCACGGGCATTTTTTGACAAGGTAACCGCCAGCATTTCAATCAAAATGCGGTAAACATTATTTTCCGGCTGCTGTTCGGTCAGGCCAAGGGAATTTACCTGCACGCCATAACGAAAACGGCGAAATTTCGGGTCTTGCACACCATAGCGATCCCGACAGATTTCATCCCACAGTTCAACAAAAGCCCGCATTTTGCACATCTCGGTAACAAAACGAATGCCGGCATTCACAAAAAACGAAATGCGGCCAACCATTGCCGGAAAATGCTCAGGCGAAACCTTGCCTTGCAGATCATCCAGAACCGCGGTGGCGGTGGCAAGGGCAAATGCCAGTTCTTCTTCGGGTGTCGCGCCTGCCTCTTGCAAATGATAGGAACACACATTCATCGGGTTCCATTTTGGCAAATGCGCGCGCGTATAAGCGGCCAGATCGGTGATCATGCGCAGGCTGGGCGCCGGCGGACAAATATGGGTGCCGCGTGACAAATATTCCTTGATGATGTCGTTTTGCACAGTGCCCTGAAGCGCGGAAACATCTGCGCCTTGTTCTTCGGCCAGTGCGATATACATCGCCAACAACCACGGCGCCGTGGCATTGATGGTCATCGAGGTATTCATGTTTTCCAGCGGAATTTCGGAAAATAAGGCGCGCATATCACCAAGGTGGCTGATGGGCACGCCCACCTTGCCAACCTCGCCACGCGCCAAACGGTGATCGCTGTCATAGCCAGTTTGCGTGGGCAAATCGAACGCCACAGAAAGACCGGTTTGGCCTTTTGCCAAATTGGACCGATACAGCGCATTTGATGCTGCCGCCGAGGAATGGCCTGCATAGGTCCGCATCAGCCATGTGCGGGATTTCTGCGGATTTTCTGCCGAATTTGCCATCAGTTGACTCGCCCTCATTGTTGCGCTGCAGCATTTTTGCAGGCGCAACAATATTTCGCAAGTCCGAAATGCGTTAGAACATTGTTACGTGACGGCCAGCGCAGTGCTTAATTGTAAGTAAAGCGTCCGACTTCACAAACATTGATCCCAAAATCGGTCAGTTCTTCGCCATTTGAAAACACTGCCTTGAAATCAAAGATGCAATAACCGGTGCCATCGTTGAAATTAACATTCCATGATGTGCCTGCTGGCATAACATCGCTGCCCAGGATATCTTCCTGCCAGCTGTCTGTATCACGGTAAGATCCATAGAACTGCACCATCGTGTAGCCAGTATTATTAATGATTGTAACACGACGATCCAATGCGCTGGCCGAAGCTGCAAACGCAAAGATAAGAAGTGTAGCGACAATCGCCCGCTGAAAAAACGCGACCATGATGTTCTCCTGAATTTTTATTTTATTACTGATATAACCTTCTGCCAAACGTCTTTGTTATGCAATATCATTGCCCTAAAACCTCGCGAAAACCCTAACTACTTTTACTTTTCGTGCCGCGTCAAATACACGCGGCTGGACGCGGGCACACATTCCTGAAACACTTGCCAAATGACACGTATTATTGAAATTCCCCTTTGGGCCTTGGTTCTTATTTTGGCATTTGCCATCGTTACCTTTGCATCACATTTTCTTTTCCCGTCTGTGCGCTGGTTTTTCCGGCGTCGAATGCAAAAGGTGGTGGCAAAATTAAACACCCGCCTGACCCGCCCGATTGAGCCTTTTAAATTGGCGCGCCGCCACGATATGATTCAGCGCCTGATTTATGATCCCGAAATTGCCAAAGCGGTCGAGGACTACGCTTGCGAAGAAAATATACCGCAGGACGTCGCCTTTGAGGCCGCCCACCGTTACGCCCGCGAAATTGTGCCCAAATTTTCCGCGACCGCCTATTTCGGGTTTGCCATCCGTCTGGCCAAGCTAATCAGCCGGGGTTTTTACCGGGTTCGGCTGGGGGCCTTTGACGAAGCGGGGCTGGACAAAATCGACCCGAATGCAACCGTGATTTTTGTGATCAATCACCGTTCGAATATGGATTATATTCTGGTCACATGGCTGGCGGCCGAACGCACATCGCTGTCATATGCCGTTGGTGAATGGGCGCGGCGTTGGCCGCTTAGGACCATCATCAAATCAATGGGCGCATATTTCATTCGCCGCAAAAGCCGCAACGCATTATACCGCAAAGTACTGGCGCGCTATGTGCAAATGGCCACCGAAGGCGGCGTCACCCAAGCCATGTTCCCCGAAGGCGGGCTGTCATTGACCGGCGAAGTGGGTCAGCCAAAAATGGGCCTATTGAACTATATGGTGCAGGGGTTTGAGCCGGGAAAAAGCCGCGATGTGGTGTTTGTGCCTGTGGCTATTAACTATGATATGGTAATCGAAGATAGGGTTCTGGTCGCCGCAGGCATTGGCGGCCATCGGAAATTTCGCCTGCGGATACGCGACATTTTTGGCCATATCGGACGCCATATCTGGCAACGGATAAGCGGGAAATTCCACCGCCTTGGCTATGCCAGTGTTTCATTCGGCAGCCCCCTGTCATTAACCGAATTTATCAGCGGCATGGCCCGAAACGAGGCCACGGATCCAACCATGCCCTTGGCAAACGAAGTCATGCGGCGCATTCGCAAGGTCGTGCCGGTTTTGCCGGTACCTGTTGTCGCGGCGATCCTGCTGACCTCTGACACGCTCAGCCGCACAGAAATCGAAGCCGGCTTTGCCAGCCTTGTTGATGAAATGGAGGGCAGCGGCGCCCACATCCATATGCCGCGCGATGATATGAATTACGCTGTCGAAGTGGGCCTGCGCCTGCTTTTGGCCCGCAAGTTGATCCGGCTGAAAAATGATACCTATTCGGTCAACCCAGATGAACGCGAAATTCTGGGTTTTTACGCCAATTCTATTGCCCACCTGTCGGATGATATTGCCTTGTTTGCGCCCACGGCTTCAGAATCCGGATCAACGTCAAAGACATAATATTACAAAAACGACACTATTTAGGTTGCATTCTTGCGGATGCGTTCGTAATGCTGCAATGGCTGTTTCGCGATTCTGCGCTGCGGCAACGAATAGACAGGAGCCCCCGATGCGCACTGGCCAAACCGATCCGATTGTAAGCTATGATGCCCCGAAAAAGGACCTGTACGAGGTCGGGCAAATACCGCCTATGGGCCACGTTCCAGCGCAAATGTATGCATGGGCCATTCGCAAGGACCGCCACGGTGAGCCGGACAAATCAATGCTGGTCGAAGTGGTGGACACCCCGATAATCGACAGCCACGACGTGTTGGTCATGGTGATGGCCGCAGGCGTTAACTATAATGGTGTCTGGGCCGGACTGGGCATTCCGGTCAGCCCGTTTGATATTCACAAGGCCGATTTCCATGTGGCCGGATCCGACGCATCGGGCATTATCTGGGCGGTGGGCGACAAGGTCAAAAACTGGCGCGTTGGCGACGAAGTGGTCGTGCATTGCAATCAGGATGACGGTGACGACGAAGAATGCAACGGCGGCGACCCGATGTTTTCGACCAGCCAACGGATCTGGGGCTATGAAACGCCGGATGGGTCATTTGCACAATTTACCCGCGTTCAGGCCCAGCAACTTATGCCGCGCCCACGCCACCTGACATGGGAAGAAAGCGCGTGCTATACCCTGACGCTGGCCACCGCATACCGCATGCTGTTCGGCCACCACCCCCATGAATTGAAGCCCGGCCAAAACGTGCTGGTCTGGGGGGCATCCGGCGGGTTGGGCAGCTTTGCCATTCAGCTGATAAACACCGCCGGGGCCAACGCGATTGGCGTGATCTCGGACGAAAGCAAACGTGATTTTGTTATGGGCCTTGGCGCAAAAGGCGTGATCAACCGCAAAGATTTTAACTGCTGGGGCGAAATGCCCACGGTTAACACCGATGAATACAAAGCCTGGTTTGGTGAAACACGCAAATTCGGCAAGGCGATCTGGGACATCACCGGCAAAGGCGTGAATGTCGACATCGTGTTTGAACATCCCGGCCAAGCGACCTTTCCGGTTTCTGTTTTCGTGGTAAAAAAGGGCGGCATGGTGGTTTTATGCGCTGGCACGACCGGCTATAACCTGACCATGGATGCGCGGTATTTGTGGATGCACCAAAAACGCGTTCAGGGCAGCCACTTTGCCCACCTGAAACAGGCCGCTGCCGCCAATAAATTGATGGTTGAGCGCCGGATTGACCCCTGCATGTCCGAGGTTTTTCCCTGGAGCGACATCCCTGCCGCACACCTAAAGATGCTGCGCAACGAACACAAACCGGGCAATATGGCGGTTCTGGTCCAGACACCACGCACCGGATTACGCACATTGGAAGACGTGCTGGAAGCCGGCTAACCCCCACCAAAACTGATCTATTGCGAAGGGGCATACGCCATCCCCCTTCGCTAATCGAATCGCATAGCCCCGCTATGCGATTTCATCGCGTGCCATCGCTCATATATTATTTACAATACGTTAAAAACCACTGCCTCGCTATTTATGGGGGGGCTAAACTCGCGAATTTTATGCAATTTGGCCACATGCTAGGGTTGTGTACACCAATACAACAATCGAGGGTTTACAGATGTCGAACGAATGGATCATTGATGTTTTAACCGACCTCAGACGCTTTGCCCAGAAAAACGGCATGAGCGCGACTGCGGCGGAATTAGAAGACGCCTGCCTTGTTGCGCTTGGGGAACTGGCAGGCATGCAGGCTGGAAAATCGGAACAAATATCGACCCATGAAGCTAAACTTGGAAAGCCTTGTCAGCAGCTTACAGAAAGCGACGTCGCCTGAGCACCTGCAGGCCATAACCCGAACCCTGTGCGATATTTTAAATGTGCGTCATGTTGTGTACCATTGGGTGAATTCCAAAGGTGAACGCTTTGGTGCGGGCACCTATTCAACCGAATGGATCGACCGGTATCTTGAAAAAGATTACCTGCGGATGGATCCGGTTATTTTTGGCTGTTTTCAACGATTTACCCCAGTGATCTGGAAAGATCTTGACTGGTCTTCGCGGGCTGCCTCGGCGATGTTTCGCGATGCGCTGGATCACGGGTTGGGCAACCAAGGCTATACGATACCGGTGCGCGGACCAAACGGGCAATTTGCGCTGTTTACCCTGAATGATCAGGCCGATGATGACGAATGGAAATCATTTGTGGCAACAAACGCCCGTGATTTGATGATCATCGCGCATGAGTTTAACAAAAAGGCGCTGGAATTTGAACGCGAAGGCGAAGGTGTTCCAAAACCCGCCCTGTCCCCACGGGAATTATCGGCGATGACCTGCCTTGCCAAAGGCAAAAGCCGCGCGCAGGCCGCCGCTGAAATGGGGATTTCAGAACACACATTACGGGTCTATATCGAAAGCGCACGCCACAAGTTGGGGGCGCTAAATACCACCCACGCGGTCGCGCGGGCATTGTCCGAAGGCATCATTTTAGTATAGTAAGGCTCCAATACTTAAAACAGGGGCCTGCATGTTGATGACCAAGAAACTGGCTATTTTTCTATTTTTAGTGGCCAGCGCGTGCACAACCGCCGCCCCGACCAAGGGCATTATTGCCAAAAACCCTGCCCCAACCATTGCCCCCCCGAACCAAGAGGCAGCTTTGGTCCGAAATCTGCTTATAACGCTACAGCGCAGATCAATCGCACAGGGGGTTGAATTTTGCGGCTTTGTTGGCACCGACCGCACCGGAAGACTGGTGCTTTCTGAACCAGTGCGCGGTGATCAGGCATCATGCCGGCCGCGCGCACCACAAAACATCCAGATCATCACAGCATCCTACCATACACATGGCGGATATTCGCCCGACTATCTTGGCGAACTACCCAGCCCCGAAGACGTTGCCGGGGACCGTGAGATGGGTATAAACGGTTATGTTTCCACCCCCGGCGGGCGTTTTTGGTTCATTGATTCAGCTGCCGGACAACTGATGCAAATCTGCGGCTTTGGTTGCCTGCCAAATGATGCACGTTTTCAACGTGGCGGCGATGGGCCAATTGCAGCAAGCTATTCTTTTGCCACCCTAATCCGCCGCCACGCGGGCTAAGACATAGGCGCCAAAATTTACCATTCCACGGCCGCATGTCTTGGTTTACACTATATAGTATCAATTACGAGGTACCGATGTTACGAAAAACGCTTGTCATTTCAGCCCTAATACTTACCGGGTTCACCAGTCCGGCCTTGGCCCAAACCGCGGCCGAACTTGCCTTTGTCAAAAAGCTTTTGTTCAAATTGCAAGTTCCGTCCATTGCCGAAAATGTCGAATATTGCGGTTTTATCGGCTATAACAGCATGGGCCAGCTAATCGCATCACAGGCCATTCGCGGTGAATACGCATCCTGCGCGGCGGCAAGCCCCAGACACATCAAAACCGTTACGGCATCTTATCACACCCATGCCGGATATTCAGACAGCCATATTGGGGAAATCCCATCAGGTGTTGATGTCGATGGCGACAAACAACTGGGGATCGATGGCTATGTTTCGACCCCGGGCGGCAGGCTTTGGCACATCGACACAAGCCGGATGATTATATCGCAAATCTGCGGCTATGGCTGTCTGCCAAAAGACCGCCGGTTTGTTAAAGGGTCGGGCGGCAAAATCCCCCAAACCTATACCTATAAGGAACTTTTGCGCGCGCTGGGTGAATAGCGATACTTGCCTTCCTGTGCGCGGTCCTGCACAATCCAGTACTGCGCACCGACACGTGACAAACAGATAAAATCAGGAGAACCCCATGACCATCCATATTGGTGCCGAACCCGGCCAAATCGCTGAAACCGTATTGATGCCAGGTGATCCGTACCGCGCTCGTTGGGCCGCCGAAAATTTTCTGGACGGGGCCAAACTGGTGAATGAGGTGCGCGGCATGCTGGGGTTTACCGGCACCTATAAAGGCAATCGCGTTACCATTCAGGGTTCAGGCATGGGGATGCCTTCGTTTTCTATTTATGCGAATGAACTGATCCGCGATTATGGCGCTAAGACCTTGATCCGCATAGGTTCTGCTGGTGCAATGCAGGAACATGTTAAGGTCCGTGATGTCATCATTGCGATGACCACATCCAGCGTATCAACCCCCAGCTCGACCATTTTGCGTGATCTGAACTTTGCGCCATG
>DAOUQO010000167.1 GCA_030625565.1 Aliiroseovarius sp.
CTGGCTGGAAAAAATGGCCGAAAAGCACCTGTCAGAGGATGAAAAAGCCGCGATCAAGGCCATGGGTGGTTTCGACAAACTAATGGAAACCCTGCGCGAGCGCCTGAAAGAACAAGAAAAGCGCCATCAAGGTGGCTCAAAATGGGTTGGCACCGCTGGCACATCACCCTTTGGCGCCTATGGCTACAACCCCGAAGGCGTGCGGATCGGCCAGAAAGAAAGTCGCCATCAGCGCGCGGTTAAGGTCTGGGATAAACGCGAATTTCGCAACCTTGACGACAGTGTCGAGTTGGGCACGCGCAACATTAAAGTTGCCCTGAAGCGTCTGCGCAACTGGGCGCGTGATGGTGCCCATGAAGAACTGGATTTGGACGGTACAATCAGGGCCACCGCCGAAAACGGATACCTTGATGTCAAAACCCGCCCCGAGCGGCGAAATGCGGTAAAAATCCTGTTATTTCTGGATGTTGGCGGCAGCATGGACCCCCATATCAAAGTGGTGGAGGAACTGTTTTCTGCCGCCCGCGCTGAATTCAAGCACATGGAATATTTCTATTTCCACAACTGCCTGTACGAAGGCGTCTGGAGCGACAATTCCCGCCGCTGGAACGCCCAAACACCCACATGGGAAGTGCTGCGCAAATACGGGCCGGATTATAAGGCGATTTTTGTCGGAGACGCGTCGATGTCGCCCTATGAAATCGCGTATAAGGGCGGGGCAAATGAACATTGGAATGAAGAAACAGGCCAGACATGGCTGGCGCGCGCACGCGAACAATGGCCCAACAATCTGTGGATCAACCCGCTGCGCGAAGACCACTGGCGCTACACCCAATCGGTACAAATGATTTCGCAAATATTTGATGGAAACATGGTCCCCATGACCCTAGAAGGCATCACCCGTGGCATGAAGGGGCTAAGTTAATGGGCAAGCTTCGCCAACTTTGGAAATCAAACAAATTACTGCTGATTGCCTTTGTTTTTGCGGCGCTGATTACTGTTGTTTTCATCGTTCGTACCGTTGTTTTTACCGTTTACTGGGCCGATCCCAGCCACCGTGACCAAGCCGTCGCACCGTGGATGACCACGTGGTATGTGGCCAATTCATGGGATTTGCCGCGCGGGGTTGTTGCCGATGCTTTGGGCCTTGAAATAGGTGCTGCGCGTGGCGTGGTTCTGGGCGATCTGGCCGCCGCACGCGGGGTTACGCTGGCGCAGTTAACCGCGCAAATTCAGGCGGCAGCAGCAGCATTTCGGGCAGCCCAACAATGAGCGAAGCCCTGCTTGCCTTGGTGCCGCAATACGGCATGGCGCTGGTTTTTCTGGCGACTTTTCTAAGCTGCCTTGCCATCCCGATGCCGTCATCACTGATTATGCTCAGCGCGGGCGCGTTCGCGGCGGGGGGCGATTTATCCCTGACCTCGATCATTATTGCCGCCTTTATCGGGGCCATTATCGGTGATCAGGTTGGTTTTTCCATTGGGAAACGCGGCGGTAGCAAGATTGAAAAAATCGCGGCCAAAAATCCGAAACGCGCAGCCTTGTTTCAGCGCGCCCACGCCTTCACCACCAAATACGGCGGGCCGGGGGTGTTTTTTTCACGCTGGCTGGTCAGCCCGCTGGGGCCTTATGTGAATTTTCTGTCGGGCGGGGCAAAAATGAACCGTGCCGCATTCACCGCATGGGATATCGCGGGCGAAGCCGTCTGGGTCACGTTATATGTCGGGCTGGGCTATGGCTTTGCCGGCCAGATCGAGGCCGTCGCCCAAATCCTTGGCAACCTTTCAGGTGCTTTGGCGGCGGGGCTGGTCACCATTGTGCTGGGAATGTTCCTTTTCAAGCGCGCGAAGCCCCAAACATCATAAAAAATACGCGCGCCCCCTTTTGCACATCCGCGCCCTGCCCCATATAGGGGTATGTTGAAATTTGCCCCCATCGCACTGGCCGTAATCTATGGCTATATCATGTTCCGGTTTTCCACTTGGCGCACTGCGCGCCAGTTGGACGAACAATCCAGCGCGCTGGCGGACCCATCCCTGAAGGCGCTGACTGACCGCATGGCGCACGCCCTGGATGTTAAACAAATCAAGGTCTATATCTATGAAATAACGCCTATAAACGGGCTGGCTGCCGCAGATGGGCGGATATTTATCACCCGTGGTTTTTTTGAAAAATACACCAGCGGGGTGGTCAGCGGCGAAGAAATCGCATCGGTCATTGCACACGAGCTGGGCCATGTGGCGCTGGGCCATGCACGTCGCCGGATGATTGATTTTTCAGGCCAAAATGCGCTGCGCACCGCCCTTGCCATGGTGCTGGGCCGGTTTTTGCCGGGCATTGGCACCTATCTGGCGAATTTCATGATGACCCTTTTGCGCGCCCGCATCAGCCGCGATGATGAATTCGAGGCCGACGCTTATGCCACCGCCCTGCTGATTAAATCAGGCATTGGCGTCGCGGCGCAAAAGTCGTTATTTGCCAAGCTGGATGACCTTGCAGGGGGCGGGCCAAACAAGGGCGCGCTGGCATGGATGATGAGCCACCCTAAGACTGAAATGCGCATCAAGGCGATCGAGGATAATGAGGCGAAATGGCAGGCTTAGCCCAACGAATGTGCCTCAAGTGCCTTGCCAATCCGTGGCAGACGCGCCTTTTTCATCAGCTTGCGAATAGGCCAGTCATCGCCTGATAGTTCTTCGGCAACATGGCGCACGTTCTCGCCAACTTTGGCCATTTTATCAGGATCTTGCAGGTAAAGGGATAACAGAAATTCGTCTGTTGAAAGACGTTTCAGCCCCTCTTCTGCCAAAATGCCACGCGGAAAATCGGCGCGATTTTGGGTGACAATCATGTCTGCCGATCCAGAAATTGCCGCCGCCAAAACGTGAATATCGTTTTCATCAGGCAGCCAAAGGCGCGCCATATCGCCGCCGCGCGGCTGGCATTCGGCCTTGGGCCAATGCGCGCGCAACAGCGCAATTTCACCGCGCGCCAAATCTTCGGCCCCCGGCCCTAATTTGCGGGTGGCACGCGCCCATTCTTCCAATATCCGCGCAGACCAAAGGGGCACGAACAGCCCTGCTGTCGCGCCCCCCAGTAACATTTCACGCATAATGGTTGGATACAAAACACAGGCATCCAAAAGAACCTTCATACTTATTCCTGCCTAATCAGATCACCGGAGCAATATCAGCAATAACACGTGGCCTTGCAAGTTCCAGCCTGATGAAATCAACCAAATGGGCAGTGATACGCACCCTTTGTGTTTGGCCCCGACTGGCGGCCACCATACCGGCCATACCGCCAAGCGCGGTCAGGCTGGTTTCGATTAAACGTGCAGGTTCAATCACTTGGGTTGTTTCAGCGTCAAGCACCGTCAAAATAAAGTGGATATCATGCGTGCCACCAACGGTGAACCGCGCACGTTCTGTCAAGGCGTGAAAGCGCACAACCTGAACATTAAGAATGACACCGCGATCGCCTTCGATCCCTGAAACACCCAACTGAAACGCATTTTCGATCAAGCCACTGACCTGTTCATACCGATTGCCCGGGTTATCTTCGCGCCAAACAATATCGGCATTGGGGTAATAAGTGTTACCTTCGGAAACCTTCAGCGTTGTCGGGGCAACAACATTTACCGCAACAACATTGTAAGATGGGGAAACCAGCTGCTGGGGCTGTTCTGCCTTCTCACTAAGCAGGGCAGTTGTCGGGGCCACCGCACGCGAAACAAGGTCGCCATTTGTACAGGCGCTAAGCCCAATTGCGGCGGCTATGGCCAAGGTGATACGCAAACTTTTCATGTTACTGCCTTTATTTTGGTTCCGTTTTGAAACCGGGTATGGTTAATCTTTGAAAGCCTTCTGGCCCTGAATTTGGGCGGAAATATGGTAAAATTATCTAATTAGTATGAAATTTGCCTAATAGTTCGATTCTGGAAACAGTTTTGATAACAGATGACGGATTAAGTTAGGGGATTGTTAGCGCTAACTGTACGTGCTACTCCGACCCCACAGATATCAGACCGAAGCGAGGCATATGATGGTTGTAGTTCCAGAAATTCAGGCAGTTACAGCGCGGATTATCAAGCGCAGCCTCGAAAGCCGCGCCACTTATCTTGCTGGCATCAGTGCCGCTGTGCAGAAAGGTTCGCGCCGCGCCCATCTTAGCTGCTCAAATCAGGCCCATGCTTATGCGGGCGCTGGCACTGACCAAAACGCGCTGGCCACCTCAAACGCACCCAATCTGGGCATTATCACCGCCTATAATGACATGCTATCGGCGCATCAGCCCTTTGCCACCTACCCTGATCTGATTAAAAATGTGGCCCGCGAACAAGGCGCCACCGCGCAGGTTGCGGGCGGGGTGCCGGCCATGTGCGACGGCGTCACACAGGGCGAGCCGGGCATGGAACTCAGCCTGTTTTCGCGCGATGTGATCGCGCTGGCCGCAGGCATCGGACTAAGCCACAACACCTTTGACGGCGCGATTTATCTGGGCGTGTGCGACAAAATCGTGCCGGGCCTGGTGATTGCAGCTGCAACTTTTGGCCATATCCCCACGGTATTTTTACCGGCGGGCCCCATGACCAGCGGCCTGCCAAATGACGAAAAGGCCAAAATACGCCAGCAATTTGCCACCGGTGAAATTGACCGCGCCGCCCTGATGCAGGCCGAAATGGATGCCTATCACGGGCCGGGCACTTGCACGTTTTACGGCACCGCAAATTCCAACCAGATGCTGATGGAAATCATGGGCCTGCACCTGCCCGGGGCCTCATTTGTCAACCCGAACACACCCTTGCGCGACGCGCTAACGGCCGAAGGTGTGCGTGCGGTCTTG
>DAOUQO010000267.1 GCA_030625565.1 Aliiroseovarius sp.
TAGCGCGCTGGCTAAGTATGCGGAATCGGTTTTTGTTTGGGGCCACGTTCGGCATTGATCAACGCCTTCAAAGTATCCAGATCGTTAACCGTTACATTGCCGCGCTGAACCGTTACGCCATTCGCCCGCAAATTGGCAAATGACCGCGAAAGGCTTTCGGGTTTCATCCCCAGGCGCGCAGCAATCAGGCCCTTGTCATAGGGCAGGGCAAAACTGCATGGGCCATGTGTAACCGGGGCCAAAGCCACCAGAAATGTCGCCAGCCGCTGTGCTGCTGTGTGGCCTTTGATGTCTTCGATTTCCAACACCAATTCGTGGTTATGGCGAAAGGTTGCCGCCAACATTGCCATGGCAAGATCGGGGTTTGTGCGAATTGCCTCGGAAATATTTTTGGCTGAGACCTGGTAAACGATGCTGTCCTCGGCGGCTTCAACAGTCACGGGGTAAATTCCACCCATCAGCGCCGCGGCTTCGCCAAAACTTTCGCCCTTGGTGTAAACCGCAACAACGATATCTTCGCCTGATTGCTTTAGCCTGCTTAGTTTCACCCAACCATCCAACACCACATACAGGCACAACGCCTTATCACCCTGCACAAAAAGTGTTTCGCCACGCGCAAGCCTGCGTTTTGAACCATGCGTGATCAACTGATCAAGCAACACCAACGGAACATCCTGAAACAACACGGACGAACGCAACGTTTCTAAATCATATTGTTTCATCGCTATGTGGCCTTTGCCGTTTATTTTAAGCCCGCCTATCGAATCAGGCAGCATTTATATTAATTGCGCTCTAACACCATGCCCCTTGATAAACATCAAGGCAAACGGCACGTATCACGCTAAGATTCGCCCTGTCGCAGTCTGGAGATATCGAAAATGAAAAAATTAATTGCATTGTTTGCCCTGTTTTGGGGCCACGGCGCACAGGCCCATCATGAACTCACCCCCCTACGCGAGGCGGTTTTGGATGGCCACAGCCACGACGTTGGCGGGGCGACATTCTGGCTGGTCGCCGCTGTTGTTTCCATGTGCCTTGCGCTTTATGCGGTCCACTGGGCAATCTTTCGCAAATCATGATGCCCGATGATACGCAGCAAAACAGCTGGCCAGTATGGAAAATTTCGTTGGTTGTTTACCTTCCAGCCGCTGGGGCAGCGGCGGTAAATATTTTTTTCCTAAGCTTACTGTTGCAGCGATTTGGCCTTGCCGCCCTTAGTCCGGTTATGTCGGTGTTCTTAGGGGCCATATTCGGTGTGCCGTTTGCATGGGTTGGCGGGCGTTGGTTTCGTCATATGATCGACAAGGCCGAAAACAACGAATAACCCCCAGCGATTCGCACCATTGTTAACACCCAAACCCCGGCACGCACCTTTCTGCATCCCAGTTCAAGCGGCATGCGCAAAATCAGCCACAACATATAGTATCACCTTGTTATCCTACAATTTTCCCTATTTTTGCCACGTTGATGCGCGTATACTGTATACATGACACTTAAAACCATATCAGGCGGCGGGCGGTTTGAAAAAGCCGGATCCTATTGCCGTGTTAAGCGCGTTGGCCCGTTCGTATTTGTCGCCGGTCTGACAGCAATGCAGTCGACCGGAAAAATGTATGCGCCCTATGACATATATGAACAGACGGTCTTTATTTTTGACAAGATCGAGGACCTTCTGAAAGAAGTAGACTGCAAAATGCGCCATATTGTGCGCACGCGGGCCTTTGTTACCGACATGCGCGACGCCGGCGGTTTTATCCGGCGTCACGGCGAAGTTTTCCAAGGGATTGAGCCGGTCCTCACAGGCGTACAAGCAGGCCTGACAACCCCCGGCATGATGGTCGAAATCGAAGTTGATGCGATCATTCACACCAAAAAAGGCAAGATATCTTTTAAGTAGGCATTTCGTCTTTACAGCTAATTCAAAAGTGCCCCCTGTTTTCAACAAGGGGCACTTTTTATTTGGAAACTCTCGGGTTGAATTATTTGTTGCGTTCGCCGCTCCAGTCAAACGGCCGGTCGATGCCTGCCATTTTTACGCCAGTAAAGGCGGATGCCTCAAATGATAATGCGCGCAAATCTTCTGGCTCCAGATTGTGCACCGATGATTTGCCGCAAGCCTTGGCCAGCGCCGTTACCTCCATCGTCATGGCAGTCAGAAAACGTGCCACACGTTCGGCACCAGCGGCAACATTCATGCGAGCTTCAAGTTCTGGGTCTTGGGTCGCAACACCAACTGGGCACAGGCCGGTATGGCAGTGATGGCACGCACCGGGGCTGGTGCCCAAAGCTGCATAATCATCATAATAACGCGGTGAATTACAGCCCAGTGCAATCATCGCAGCATTGCCGATCATCACCGCATCGGCCCCCAGCGCCAGCGCCTTGGCAACGTCTGTGCCAGTGCGAATACCGCCCGCGACAACCAGCGTCACCTTGCCTGACATGCCGCATTCATCCAGTGCTTCGCGCGCCGCAGGAATGGC
>DAOUQO010000003.1 GCA_030625565.1 Aliiroseovarius sp.
GAAATTTAACCTTCCCCCAGTGCGCGGCACGTTAAGTGTTGATCGCGATTTATCTGTCCTGACATGGCTGCGGGTTGGTGGGCCGGCGGATGTATTGTTTCAGCCGGCAGACGAGGCTGACCTTGCCGCTTTTCTTTCCCGACTTGATGGCGCGATTAAAGTTTTTCCCATGGGCGTTGGCTCGAACCTGATTGTGCGCGATGGCGGTATTCGCGGTGTTGTGGTCCGGCTGGGGCGCGGGTTTAACGCGATTTCCATAACCGGCAACACGGTCACGGCGGGCGCGGCTGCGCTTGGGGCGCATGTGGCGCGCAAGGCGGCGCAGGCGGGGCTGGATTTGACGTTTTTGCGCACTATTCCCGGTACAATTGGCGGCGCGGTCCGGATGAATGCCGGCTGTTACGGGGCTTATGTTGCCGATGTTTTCACCTCGGCCCAAGTGGTCAGTCGCGATGGGCGTATATTGACGCTTTCGGCCGATGATCTGGACTTTGCCTATCGCCACAGCACGCTGGATGATGGCTGGATTTTGACCTCGGCGACATTCACCGCGCCTGTGGGCGTGCCTGATGAGCTTGACGCCAAAATGACCGACCAGATTGCCAAACGTGATGCGACCCAGCCAACCAAAGACCGCACCGCTGGCAGCACTTTCAGAAATCCGGCTGGCTTTAGCTCGACCGGGCAGGCCGATGATGTGCATGACCTGAAGGCGTGGAAGGTGATCGAAGATGCTGGAATGCGCGGCGCACAATTGGGCGGGGCGCAAATGAACCTGATGCATTCCAACTTTTTAACCAATACAGGCGGTGCCAGCGCCAGTGATTTGGAAGAACTTGGTGAAATGGTACGAAAAAAGGTTTACGAAACCAGCGGCTTGCGGCTAGTATGGGAAATTATGAGGGTCGGCGAACCGGCCCCGAATGAGAAATAACAAAGAAAATGACAGAAGGGCCGGCAAAAGGCCCTCGGATCGAGGCAGAAGTGGCGGGCAAGTCGAGCAAGACAGCCCCAAAAGTCGTTGTTTTATTGGGTGGCCCTTCGTCTGAGCGCGAAGTTTCACTAAGTACAGGGCGCGAATGCGCTGCGGCTTTACGGGGCGAAGGGTACGATGTGGTTGAGGTCGATGCAGGCCCTAACCTTGCCGTGCGTTTGGCTGAAATTAACCCTGATGTTGTGTTTAATGCGCTCCACGGTCGCTGGGGCGAAGATGGCTGCGTGCAGGGTTTGTTGGAGTGGATGCGCATTCCCTACACCCATTCCGGGGTGCTTTCATCGGCTTTGGCGATGGATAAAGAACGCGCCAAGGCGGCGTTTCGCAGTGTTGGCCTGCCGGTGGTCGACAGTATTTTGGCGCGCGCGGATGATGTGCGCAAAGGCCATGTCATGACCCCGCCATATGTGGTTAAGCCTAATAATGAAGGGTCGTCTGTCGGTATATATATCGTGAACGAGGCTGCGAATGCCCCGCCTGCGCTGTCCGATGATATGCCCGAAACTGTTATGGTCGAGGCCTTCGCGCCGGGCCGCGAACTGACCACAAC
Organism: Aliiroseovarius sp.; assembly: GCA_030625565.1. Classification (GTDB taxonomy): domain Bacteria; phylum Pseudomonadota; class Alphaproteobacteria; order Rhodobacterales; family Rhodobacteraceae; genus JAAEUB01. The sequence continues at coordinate 1,545 of DAOUQO010000003.1, forward strand.
CGTGATTGGCGACAAGGCCCTTGGCGTCACTGATATCATCACCGATGGCTGGTATGACTATGCGGCCAAGTACGAAACGGGTGGATCGCGCCATGTTGTGCCCGCCGATATTCCTACTGAAATCCAAATTCATTGTCTTGATTATGCCCTGCGTGCCCATGAAGTTCTGGGCTGTCGCGGGGTAAGCCGGACCGATTTTCGCTGGGATGAAACCCGTGGTCTGGACGGGCTGATCTTGCTGGAAACCAACACGCAGCCCGGCATGACGCCGACGTCTTTAGTGCCTGAACAGGCCGCGGCGCTGGGGTTGCCATTTGGTAAGCTTTGCGCCTGGATGGTGGAGGATGCCACATGCGATCGTTAATTTTTCGTGCAAAAACACAGCCAGAAAACCAGGATTCTATTCTGGACGAGGCCGAGCCAAGCATCGCAGTAAAAGCGGCCCGCGCAGCAATGGCCGCCCGCGCGCCAAGCGCGCCATCGGCCCCAAATTCTGCAGCAATTCCTAAGCGTGATCCGTCGCCATCACGGGCGGCGTACCGAATTAACCGATTGATGCTAACTCCTTTTTTCAGAATGTTCTTGCGGGTTGGCGCGCCTTTGGTCGTAAGTTTTGCTGTTGGGTTCTGGTATTTTGGCGATGAAGAACGGCGGATGGCCGTTATGTCTGGCATTGCAGATATTCGCCGCTCTATTGAAACGCGGCCCGAATTTATGGTGCAACTTGTTGCCATTAACGGCGCCAGCCCCGAGGTCGACAAGGTTCTGCGCCAGACATTTCCCTTAAGTCTTCCGGTTAGTTCGTTTGATCTGGATCTTAACCTGATGCAGGCTGAAATGGCGGAACTGGATGTGATCGAAAGCGTTTCGCTGCGTATTCGTCCGGGCGGGGTGCTTGAGGTTAACCTGACTGAACGCCAGCCTGTTGTGGTCTGGCGATCGCGCGCGGGTGTCGTTTTGCTGGATCAGCGCGGCATATATATCCGCGCGGTTGACCGGCGTGATCTGCGTTCGGACTTGCCGCTTTTGGCAGGCGAAGGCGCGCAGGACCATGTGGCCGAAGCCTTGGCCTTAATCAAAATCGCGGCCCCCCTGGGCTTGCGCCTTCGCGGAATTGTGCGTGTCGGGCAGCGGCGCTGGGATATTGAACTGACCCGCAATCAACGCCTGATGCTGCCTGAACGTGATCCCGTTTCCGCCCTTCAGCAGGTGATCGCGCTTGATCAGGCGCAGGATCTTCTGGCCCGTAATCTGGTTGCAATAGATATGCGTAACCCCCTGAGACCGACGCTGCGAATGGCCGATGCCGCCATTGTTGAAATGCGCCGAATTAAAGCCATTGAATTAGGAGAGCCCCTGCGATGACTAATCTTTATGAACAACAGCGCGCCATGCGTTCCGTGCGCCAAGCCGCCATGCAGCGCGGTGTTATTGCCATTTTGGACGTCGGTACATCAAAAATTTCCTGCCTTGTTTTGCGCTTTGAGGGCCCCGACAGGTTTCGCGAACATGATGGTATCGGCACAATGGCCGGGCAGGGTAATTTCCGCGTTATAGGGGCCGCAACCACACGTTCACGCGGCGTGCATTTTGGCGAAATTACTGCGATGCGCGAAACCGAACGCGCCATCCGCACTGCTGTTCAGGCTGCGCAAAAAATGGCAAATATCCGGGTTGATCATGTGATTGCCAGTTTTTCGGGTGGCCAGGCGCGATCTTATGGCTTGGCGGGGCAGGTTGATCTGTACGGCGAGGCCGTCAGGGAAGATGATATTGCCCGCGTTTTAAGTGCCTGTGATGTACCTGATTTTGGCGAGGGTCGCGAAGTTTTACATGCGCAGCCGGTGAATTTTGCTCTGGATCACCGCACCGGTCTGGGGGATCCCCGCGGCCAAATGGGCACTTCTTTAGCCGTCGATTTGCATCTGTTAACCGTTGATGCTGGGGTTATTCATAACCTGTTATATTGTATTAAACGGTGTGATCTTGAACTGGCTGGTCTTGTCAATTCTGCCTATATGTCCGGTATTTCCAGTCTTGTGGAGGATGAGCAAGAGCTGGGTGCCGCCTGTGTCGATCTGGGCGGAGGCACGACCGGCGTTTCAATTTTCATGAAACGCCACATGATTTATGGCGATAGCATTTGCATGGGGGGCGATGACGTGACTTCGGATATTTCCAAGGGGTTGGGCGTGCCTTTGGCAACGGCGGAACGGATCAAAACCTTTTATGGCGGCGTTGTTGCCACGGGCATGGATGACCGTGAAATGATTGAAATAGGCGGCGATACCGGCGATTGGGAACATGACCGCCGCACAGTTTCACGCGCTGAAATTATCGGCATTATGCGGCCGCGGGTTGAAGAAATTCTAGAGGAAGTTCGCGCCCGTCTTGACGCAGCTGGCTTTGACCATTTGCCAAGCCAGCAGATTGTGCTGACTGGTGGCGCCAGCCAAATTCCGGGCCTTGATGGTCTTGCGCCAAAGATTTTGGGTCAACAGGTGCGTATTGGCCGCCCGCTCCGGGTTCAAGGTTTGCCGCAATCAGTGACGTCCCCGGCATTCGCGGCTTCGGTCGGGTTGTGCTTGTTTGCCGCTAATCCACAAGATGAGTGGTGGGATTTTGACATTCCGGCAGAAGGCTACCCCGCGCGGTCCCTTCGCCGTGCGGTGAAATGGTTTAAAGACAATTGGTAACCCCTAAATCTGCCTGTTTCGGCGATATAGCGCTGAAAAGTGTAACTAAATGACCATATTTAGATCATATTTGGCAGTTTTCGCGTGACGTATTGGGCAATTACCGTTAAAAATTAACGTGAGTAGGCAAATCCGGCATAAAAATCGCTGGAAAAAATGAAACAGCTAAATGCGTAATTGGCGGGGGTCATACGCAAAATAGCGTATAATTAAAAGACAGGCGGACGATCATGACATTGAACCTTAACATGCCCGGACAAGAAGACTTAAAGCCACGCATTACCGTATTTGGTGTCGGTGGCGCCGGCGGGAACGCAGTCGACAACATGATCGAAATGAACCTTGATGGCGTCGAATTTGTCGTTGCCAATACCGATGCGCAAGCTTTGCAGCAGTCAAAATCTACTGCTAAAGTTCAAATGGGCGTCAAGGTAACCGAAGGTCTTGGTGCTGGTGCGCGACCAATAGTTGGCGCCCAATCTGCGGAAGAAAGCATCGAAGAAATTGTTGAACATCTGGCTGGTGCACATATGTGCTTTATTACCGCGGGTATGGGTGGTGGCACAGGCACAGGTGCTGCCCCGATTATTGCCCAAGCGGCGCGCGAACTTGGTGTCCTGACCGTTGGTGTCGTCACTAAACCTTTCCAGTTCGAGGGCGGCAAACGTATGCGCCAAGCTGAAGAGGGCATTGAGGCACTTCAGAAAATGGTCGATACACTGATCATTATTCCAAACCAAAATCTATTTCGCCTGGCGAATGAAAAAACCACTTTTACCGAAGCCTTTTCCATGGCTGATGATGTTCTTTACCAAGGTGTGAAGGGCGTTACAGATCTGATGGTTCGCCCCGGCCTTATTAACCTTGATTTTGCCGATGTCCGCGCCGTAATGGACGAAATGGGCAAGGCTATGATGGGCACAGGCGAAGGCGAAGGCGAAGATCGCGCTATTCAGGCAGCCGAGAAGGCCATCGCCAATCCATTGCTGGATGAAATATCCTTGGGTGGTGCGCGTGGCGTGCTGATCAATATTACTGGTGGCTATGATCTGACATTGTTTGAACTTGATGAGGCCGCAAACCGCATTCGCGAAGAGGTCGATCCAGAAGCAAACATTATTGTCGGGAGCACACTTGATACCAACATGGAAGGCGCGATGCGCGTTAGCGTTGTTGCAACCGGGATCGATGCTGCTGAAACTGTGCAAGATATTCCTGTGCCGCGCCGCCGGATGGGGGAACCTTTGGCCGCTATTGAGGATCCAGTTGCTGCAGAGCCGGGCTTGTTTGATGCTACCGGTGCCGCTGCTGATGAACAGCTAGAAGGCCTGTTCCCAAGTCAAGAGGCCGGTCACGACCTGCCACCGCCTGCTTACCAGCATCGTGCCGCGCCTGATCATGTTGAAATGGCCCATGTTGTTGATGAATATGTTGATGAGGGTGGCGAAGTTACCCAATTCGTGGCCCCGCAGCCGCGCATGCCGGGCACCCCTTCTGATGAAGCAATGGCCCGCTTGCAGGCCGCTGTTCAAAGTCAGCCTGGTGCAGGAAGCCCCGCTTCAGCCCCATTGCAAAATCCTGTGTCACATGCGCCCCAAGAAAGTGAAAAATCACGGTTTGGGATTAACTCGTTAATAAATCGTATGACCGGGCATGACGCAACAGAAGCCCGCGCAGAATCTCCCCGCATGCAGCCTTCCGTACAGGGGCATGCGGTGGATCCGGTTGCTGATCCGCACGAAGAAAAGCTGGAAATCCCCGCTTTTTTGCGACGTCAAGCTAACTGAATCTAACAAAACACTTTGAAAAAGGCCGGCATATGCTGGCCTTTTTTTTATTTGTAACAGTATGTTAGCCGCGTCCTTGAACCAAATTGGCAAAAAATGGCCTGCTATTATTTGCCATGTTTCAAACGGTTACAAAGTTTGAGTTGAGCTTGAGCCACCACACCTTTACCCCTTGGTCACAATCAAAACTAACACTTCGTTAATAACAGACTGCTCTGGTTACCATTTATGCAAAACACCGTATCAAAACCCGTCTTGTTTTCAGGCATTGGCCTGCATACTGGGCAGCCGGTGCGGATGAATGTTTTGCCAGCTTCTGCCGAATATGGAATTTGGTTTAAGCGGACTGATCTGCAAGCCGGGGATGCTTTGATCGCAGCGCGGTGGGATAATGTTGAACCGTCACGCCTTTGTACCCTGATCAAGAATGAATCCGGTGCATCGGTTTCAACTATCGAACATATCATGGCCGCGCTTGCCGGGTGTGGCATTCATAATGCCCTTATCGAAATAGATGGCCCCGAAGTGCCAATTCTTGATGGCTCATCAGTTCGTTTTGTAAGCGGAATTCTGAATGCCGGCATTCGGCCGCTACATACCCCTGTTCGGGTGTTTGAGCTTTGCAAAACAGTTGAAGTTCATGAAGGCGAAGCTTGGGCGCGCCTTGAACCGGGCACCGGATTTGAAATCAGCTTTCATATCAATTTTGAGGCGGCGGCCATTGGCCGTCAGGATCGTATTTTGAATATGGCGAATGGGGCGTTTGTGCGTGAACTTTCAACGTCACGTACTTTCTGCCGGCTTGAAGATGTTAACGCAATGCAGGCCGGTGGGCTGGCCCTTGGCGGGACCTATGAAAATGCGGTTGTTGTTGATGGCGCCAAAATTTTGTCACCAGGGGGATTGCGCCATTCAGATGAGCCAGTGCGCCACAAAATGCTGGATGCCTTGGGCGACTTGGCCTTGGCTGGCGCGCCGCTTATTGGTCACTTTACCGGCTATCGTGCTGGCCATGCCCTGACCAACCGCCTGTTGCGCGCCGTTTTTGCAGATTCTGCTGCAACACAAATGGTCACCTGCAATAGTGAAATGGCAAACCATTTACCTGGTGTTGGTGTAAGTCACCGTGATTTGCCGTTAATTGCCTAAAGCCATTACCTGTTTGCGATTTTCTACAATTTTTTTCGGCAAGATTTACGCAGCTCTGCGAAAACTCGTGAAAAACCCAAGCAAAGCCATTTTGCCCAGATATTTTATGTGATACGAAGGTAGGGAACAAGCGGCCTCTGGGGGCTGGGCAGATTCTATTGTGGCCTGCATTCGGCTTGAAATACGAGTTGAATGTTGGTGATTTAATAAAACGGGGTAGGCGCAAGAATGCAGCGCAGCAGGTTCAAAACACGAATTTTTCTTGGTGCAGCCATGGTTGCGCTTATGTCTGGCTGCTCGACTTTTGATAGTTTGGGTGGTGTTTCTGGCGGGTTGGCAGGTTTTTTTGGCGCAGGCGGTCGCGCCGATGAAAGACCTATTGAAGCATACACTGCCGAGGATATTTTCAAGCGCGGCGAATATGAACTAAGTCAGGGCAACCCCAAAGAAGCCGCTGGCTTTTTTGGCGAAGTTGAGCGGCTTTACCCCTATAGCGAATGGGCTAAACGTGGCCTGATCATGCAGGCATTTTCCTATCATAAAGAAGGTGAATATGTCGATGCGCGCGGGGCGGCACAACGGTTTCTTGATTTCTACCCAGCCGATGAAGATGCGGCATATGCGCAGTATCTTTTGGCGCTCAGCTACTATGATCAAATTGATGAAATTGGCCGTGATCAGGGGTTAACTTTTCAAGCATTACAAGCACTTCGCGTTGTGATTGAACGTTATCCAAATACTGAATATGCGCGCTCTGCTATCCTTAAATTCGATCTGGCATTCGATCATCTTGCTGCCAAGGAAATGGAAATTGGCCGTTATTATCTGAAACGGGATCACTTTGCCTCAGCGGCAAACCGGTTTCGGGTTGTTGTGGAAAATTTCCAAACCACAAGCCATGTTGCGGAAGCCTTGCACCGTTTAGTTGAAAGCTATTTGTCGTTAGGCCTAACCGAAGAAGCCCAGACTGCGGGTGCCATCTTGGGGCATAATTTCCAGTCCAGTGAATGGTATGAAGAAAGCCATAAATTGTTAACCGGCCGCGGGCTTGCGCTTGAGGTTAAAGGTGACAATTGGTTGTCAAATGTCTACCGCCAGCTGGTCAAGGGGGATTGGCTGTAACCCTGCGTGCGATCACGCAATACCCCGGATAATACCGATGCTGCGCAGCCTTGAAATTCGCGATATGCTAATTATTGATCACTTGGTGTTTGAGCCGGGCGATGAATTAAACGTGCTTACTGGCGAAACCGGCGCAGGTAAATCTATCTTACTTGATTCGCTTGGTTTTGTGCTGGGCTGGCGCGGGCGCAGTGACATGGTCCGTAAAGGTTGTGACCAAGGCGAGGTGGAGGCGGTTTTTCACCTTTCCCCGGATCACCCTGCGCGCGCTGTTTTGGATCAAGCGGGTATTTCGTGTGAAGATGATGATCTGATCTTGCGGCGTGTGAACCAGCGTGATGGGCGCAAAAGTGCGTGGGCAAATGGGCGCCGTGCTTCGGGCGAAGTGCTGCGCGCGCTATCTGAAACCTTGGTTGAACTGCACGGCCAACAAGATGATCGTGGTCTGCTAAACCCCCGTGTTCACCGTAAATTACTGGATGAATTTGGCCAACTTGGGCCGCTGGAAACCAGCTGCCGGACAGGTTGGCGCGCGCTGGCCGAGGCTGCAAAAACCTTGGAAAATGCCCATGCCCGCCTTGCCAAGGTGCAGGCGGAAGAAGAATTTCTGCGCCATTCTGTGGCTGAGCTGGACGCGCTTGCGCCCGAGGCGGGGGAAGAGGCCACGTTGGATGCCCACCGCCGGTTGATGCAGGCCTCTGAACGAATAAGCAGCGATATTGCTAAGGCATTTCAAACACTTGGATCCGGAGAAGGGGCCGAGGGCCGTATTTCAGATGCGCTACGCTGGCTTGAAGATGCGCAGGATCATGCGGGTGAAATTGTTGCTGCACCAATTGAAAACCTGCACAAGGTTCTGGATAATCTGGGCGATGCCTTGGCCGGAGTCGAAGCCGCGCTTCAAGCGCTCAGCTTTAACCCGCATGAATTGGAGCAGGCTGAAGAACGGCTTTTTGCGATTAGGGCCTTGGCGCGCAAACACAATGTCACGCCCGATGCTTTGGGTGATTTCGCGGCTGGTCTGCGTGACCGTCTTCGGGCGCTGGACCAAAGCGCCGAAGAAATTTCTGGGCTTGAGGCGGCGCAGGCGCAGGCGCTTGCCACCTATGAAAAATCCGCAACCCGGCTGACTGCTGCACGTAAAAAAGCGGCCAAGGCGCTTGATAAGGCCATGGCGGGCGAACTTGCCCCACTGAAAATGGAGCGCGCGGTTTTTTTGACAGAAGTCAGTGCGGCGCAGCCTGGCCCTGAGGGGCAGGATAATGTTTGTTTTCAAGTGGCAACAAATGTTGGCGCTGCTTCTGGGCCGCTGAATAAAATTGCCTCGGGGGGCGAATTAAGCCGGTTTTTACTGGCGTTAAAGGTCTGTCTAACCCGCGATGCTGCTGGGTTAACCATGATTTTCGATGAGATTGACCGGGGCGTCGGAGGGGCAACGGCTGACGCCGTCGGGCGACGTCTGGCCGATTTGGCCGTCGGCGGGCAGGTGCTGGTTGTTACCCATTCGCCGCAAGTTGCCGCATGCGGTGCAGTGCATTGGCAGGTGGCCAAACAGGTTAAGGACGGGGTGACGTTGTCAAATGTAACCGCGCTGTCCAAACTTGAGCGGGTTGATGAAATAGCCCGCATGTTGGCAGGCGATACCGTGACCGAAGCCGCGCGCGCTGCTGCTCGCGAACTTTTGAAAAAAGGACAGGGATGATGCAACGGCAGCAGGTGGAAAAACAGGCATTTGGGTTTTTTATTTTTGCATTGATGGCCTTTGGCCTAATGCAAATTCTTGTTTTCATAACTAAAGGCGCGGCCTCACAAGAGGTGTTCGAGGTTTTTTCTGCCCCCCAAACCTATACCGAAGCCCTTGTAAATTCAGGAAATTCCTTGCGAATTATGCTGTTTTTGGATGTGTTTTTCATGATTGGCTATGGCGGCGGCTTGTCCCTTACCGCTTATGCAAATGCGCCGCGCAATCCGGTTTTTGGCTGGGTCACCGGAATTGGTATTGCAGGCTTGCTTTTGTTAGATCTGTCAGAAAACCTGATCATGTTGCATGCGCTGGATTTGGCGCAGCTGGGGGGCACTTTGGATGCCGCCCAAATTGGTTGGCAGGTCGGAATTTCCGGGGCTAAATGGTTAATTGCTGCGCTTTCCGTCGTGGCATTGACGTTCATTTTACCACAAAACACCTTGTTTGAACGTCTTCTAGTGTGGTCTGCGCGCATCGCCTTGCCCATTGGCACCGGTCTGTTTGTAACAGGTGCATTTGATGCGCGCCTTTTGGGCGGATTGTTCATTCTTGTTGGCATGGGCGGCGGATTTGGCCTGCTTGCCCTAACTATTTGGCAACGGCGCGCCCTATAATTAATGGCGTATAACTAATTACCCCGAATCAGTTTTCCGGGGTTCATAATTCCGACCGGATCCAGCGTGCGCTTAATATCACCCATTACATCCCAGCTTGCGCCATGTTCTGCGTCCATCAAATCAAGTTTTCCTATGCCGATCCCGTGTTCTCCGGTGATTGTGCCACCAAGGCGCAGCGCGCGTTCGCTCATGCGTTTGGCAAGGTTTTTGGCCTCGGCCAACTCGGCCGCATTGCCAGGCTCAATCAGTAAAACAGCATGGAAGTTTCCGTCCCCCATATGGCCCAAAATGGGGCCGGGAATCGATGCTGCTTCAATATCGGCGCGGGTTTCTTCGAAGGCCTCGGGCAGTTTTGATATTGGCACGCAAATGTCGGTTACCACGGCAGTCGCGCCCGGACGCAGGGAAAGGCAGGCGTAATATGCTTTGTGGCGCATGGTCCATAGCGCGGTGCGCTCTTCGGCCTTCGTGGTGGACATGTAATCTAGTCCATTGAAATCATCGGAGATTTCCCCAAATCGCCTAACATCTTCGGCGACGGCCTTTTCAGAGCCATGAAACTCTAATAATAAATGCGTGCGTTCGGCAAAATCCATCCCAGTATATTGGTTAATTGCGCGGACAGTATCTGTGTCAACAAATTCAATCCGTGCCACGGGAATGCCCATTTGGATGGTTTGAATTACCGCATCTACCGCATCTTTCATCCGGTCGAATCCACAGAATGCGGCAGAAATGACCTCCGGTTGGCCAGATAAACGCAGGGTCAGGCGGGTGATGATGCCTAGCGTGCCTTCGGAGCCTAAAAATAGCGCGGTCATATCATAGCCGGATGCCGATTTTCGGGCGCGCGATCCGGTTTGGATAATGCGCCCATCGGCCAGAACCACTTCTAACCCCAGAACATTTTCGCGCATATTGCCATACCGCACAGCGGTTGTGCCTGATGCACGGGTTGAGGCCATCCCCCCGATTGAGGCATTTGCACCGGGATCGACCGGAAAAAACAACCCTGTTGCCCGCAATTCCCGGTTCAGTTCCTCGCGCGTTAATCCCGGCTGCACATCGACGTCCACATCGCCGGGATCAAGGCGCAGAATTTTGTTCATCCGCCCAAAATTGACACTAACGCCGCCGTTGATAGCACTGGTATGCCCTTCGAGAGAGGTGCCCGCACCATAAGGAATAACCGGACATTCATGCCGGTTGCATATCGTTAAAATTTTAGAGACTTCGGCAGTGTTTTCAGGCCAGACCACCGCATCGGGTGGAAAGGCGGCAAAATGTGTCTCGCTCGTGCCATGTTGGTCCAGATCAGACTTGGAGCGACTGCAACGATCGCCTAGAAAAGAATCAAGCTCGGCTATAGCGGCGTCAATATTCATGCCACGTTGTCCCCCGTAAAACCCGAGCTAGATTAGCGATGCGGGCAAGTAATGTTAGCCCCCATATAAGGGCAGAATATGGCAAAAAGGTTAAAATTATTTCTATCCCATCAGGCGCGCGGCGCAAAGGTGGAATTTGCAAATATGTGGGGAACTTTTCGTAAAAAAGCGCCAAAATTGGCGCTGTTTTGGCTGGTTGCTTTGGCGATCGGCATTGCGGCGGGCATTGCGGCGCTATTGTTCCGTCTGGGTATCGGTCAGGTGCAAACATTTTTGTACGGAGTTGATGATCCACGGCACTTACATTCCTTTGCTGAAAACCTGCAATGGTACTGGATTTTATTAATTCCAGCCTGTGGCGGGCTGTTGGTTGGGGCGGTCTTGAACTGGTTCACCAATGACGGACGGGTGCGTTCGGTTGCCGATGTCATCGAAGGGGCGGCGCTGCACGAAGGACGGGTTGAACGGCGCGCCGGCATCGGTTCGGCAATTGCATCTTTTATTACCCTAAGCGCGGGTGGGTCCACCGGGCGCGAAGGGCCGGTTGTGCATTTGGCAGCAGTGATGGCGGCGTGGGCATCCGAGCGGCTGAAGGCCAACGGTATCACAGCGCGTGATCTGATGGGGTGCGCGGTTGCGGCGGCGGTTTCTGCCAGCTTTAACGCACCAATTGCCGGTGCTATTTTCGCGCTTGAGGTGGTATTGCGCCACTTTGCCGTGCGCGCCTATGCGCCTATCGCCATTGCCTCGATCGCGGGAACGGTGATTAGCCGTTTGGAATTTGGCAATGTCACCGAATTTCGCCTTGCTGTCGATGAAACACTGGCCTTTCATATCGAGCTTCCGGCATTTTTGCTGCTGGGGCTGGTCTGCGGATTGGTTGCGGTTGTTTTTGTGCGGGTGGTATTTTGGAGCGACGATATAGCCACAAAATTCTATGCCTATATCCGGCTGCCCCGAATGTTTCGCCCGGCTTTGGCTGGCTTAATACTGGGCGGCGTGGCCATTTTTTACCCGCATATTATCGGAATTGGATATGAAACCACTTCGGCAGCGCTGACCGGTGAATTGCTGTTATACGAGGCGATTATTTTTGCCGTTCTGAAAGTGCTCGCAGTGGCGATCACCATGGCCGGACGCATGGGCGGCGGTATTTTTTCGCCCAGCCTGATGATCGGGGCCTTAACAGGTCTGGCTTTTGGCCTGATTGCCACGGCCGTTTTCCCAAGCGTTTCCGGGTCGGTAACCCTGTATGCATTGGCGGGAATGGGGGCAGTTGCAGCGGCAGTTCTGGGCGCGCCGATTTCAACCACGTTGATTGTGTTCGAATTAACAGGGGACTGGCAAACCGGGCTTGCGGTGATGGCGGCGGTGTCGCTGTCGTCGGCCTTGGCCAGTCGGATGATGCACGGATCGTTCTTTTTAAGCCTGCTTGAGCGGAAAAATGTGCATCTGTCGGCAGGCCCGCAGGCCTATCTTTTGTCGACCATGCGGGTTGCTGGATATATGCGCGAAACAGGCGGGGCCAAGGCAGCCAGCGAGGCCAGTTGTTGGGACCTTATTGCTGACGGCATTTATGTGGATGGCAATGCATCGCTTGAGGTGGTGATGGCGGTGTTTGAAGATAAAGGTCTGGATTTCATCCCTGTTGTTACGCTGGGCGGCGAAGGGGATCCGCCTGAATTATGGGGGGCATTGTTTCAAGTTGATGCTTTGCGCGCTTATAACAAGGTGCTGTCGGATGTCGCGGCCGAAGAACATTCTTAAGCGCCGTTTTCATAAAATGTGTGCCTGCGGCACGCTTTATAGTGATTTTTTGCGCTTTAGCTTGGGGCTAGTCCAAGGCCCGCGATAGGGCGCACCATGCTTCCAGCCCGATTTCTTCGGGGCGCTGGGTTGGCTTAATGCCGACCGAGGTCAGAATGTCCTCCATGTCCGGTGACAGGGGTTTAAGGCTGGCGCGCAGCATTTTGCGGCGTTGTTGAAAGGCGCGCGCCGTCAGGGCTTGCAATTTTTTTGCATCAGCTGGAAAACGTGGCTGGGGCAGGGCTGTTAGATGCACCACGGCTGACGATACCTTGGGGGGCGGCGAAAATGCTTCGGGCGGCAACTCCATCACAATGCGTGCATCGGCGCGCCATTGTGATAAAATCGCCAGTCGCCCATAGGCCTTGCTGCGTGGTTTTGCGACAATGCGTTGGGCAACTTCGCGTTGAAACATCAAGGTTAGGCTGGTCCAGAATGGCGGCCATTCGCGCGGGGTTAGCCAGCGGATCAACAGTTCGGTCCCGATATTATAGGGCAGGTTGGCGCAAACCCGAATTGGCGGGGTCAGTTGCGCCAGCGGATCAATCGCCAGCGCATCACCGTTTATTAACGAAAGCCGGTTTGGATAGGCCGCCGCAATTTCATTTAACGCGCCCATTGCCCGACTATCTTTTTCAACCGCCAGCACGTGGCGCGCCCCTTCCGCCAGCAAACCACGGGTCAAACCACCGGGGCCGGGGCCGATTTCAAGCACGTCACATTTTGATAAATCCCCGGCTGCGCGGGCGATTTTGGCTGTCAGGTTCAGATCAAGCAGAAAATTCTGACCCAGCGATTTTTTCGCCGTTAGGTCGTGGTCCATAATGACCTGCCGCAGCGGGGGGAGAGTATCAATGGCGCTCATGTTGTTCGCTCGTTCGATAGGTTGCGCGCCATTTTCAGGGCTGCAATCAGGGATGCGGGATTGGCCTTGTCGCTGCCTGCCAGATCAAAAGCGGTGCCGTGATCTGGCGATGTACGCACAAAGGGCAGGCCAAGGGTGATGTTCACCCCGCTGGCAAAATCAAGGGTTTTGATCGGAATCAGGGCTTGGTCATGGTACATGCAAATCGCCACGTCATAGGTTGCGCGGGCCTCGGGGTGGAACATGGTGTCGGCAGCAAGGGGGCCGGTAATTGTCAGCCCTTCGGCGCGCAAATCATCCAAAAGGGGGGTAATCATGGTGATTTCTTCGTGGCCCATTGCGCCGTCTTCGCCAGCATGGGGGTTCAGCCCCGCCACCGCAATGCGCGGCGCGCTTAGGCCAAAGTTGCGGCGCATGGCGGCATCTGTTGTGCGAATTGTGGCGGCAAGGCTTTCGCGGCTTAGACAGCTTGGTACATCGGCAATGGGGATGTGGATTGTGGCGGGCACAACGCGCAACGCATCACAGGCCAGCATCATCACCACGTCGTTTGTTGCGCCAAGATGGGCCAGAAATTCGGTATGGCCGGGATGGGCGAAACCGCCGCCATCCTGCAGTGCTTTCTTGTGGATAGGGTTGGTGGTCAGTGCTGCTGCTTTGCCCGCCTGAACCAGTTCCACCGCCTCACGAATAGAGGCAATAATATGAGGCGCATGTGTGGAATTTGGCTGGCCCGGCTGGCGGGGGGCCGCAAAATCACGCTGCAAAACCGGCAGGGCGTTGGGCATGATGGCGGCGGCTTCGGACGGGTCTGTGATGATCTGAACCGGAACATTTGTGGGCAGCAATGCCACATCGCCAATCAGAAAAAAACAATCGGTATCGCGCAAGGCTTGCCATGCGGCGCCGGTAATGTCGGCGCCAATGCCCGCAGGTTCCCCCATGGTCAATGCTATTGGTTTTATGTTCATTTACAGGGTCTTACCGTTTGTAATCTTACATTTATGCTGCAAAAACCTTGTGCCTATAGGCAGGGTCATCAGTACATTTCAATGTACGCATTGGCCCGTAATTCTGCCAAAAGGTGATTTGCCAGCATGCCGATGCGTTGATTGCGCAACTGCGCCAGAACATTTTCGCGCGAAACACTTTCCGCCAGCACACGCGACCGGCTGCACAGCATCAAGAACACCAGCGTTTCACCATTGTTGCGGGTTAGATCAAGCGACACTTCGCCCTTATCAAGGCCGGCAAGTTGCAGCGCAATATCTGTCGGAACCTCGGCAAGCGGAAGCGTTTGACGGCTAAGGCGATCATCGGGCTGGCCGTTTGCGACGGTATAAAGATCATCGCAAGTATCAATGCGGGTTTTGATTTTAGCAGCCTCGGCAAGGGCCGCTGCATTGCGACCACCGGGGATGAAATATTGGGCAAAATCCAGCTTTACCGATTGTGCAGCTGGCCCGCCAGTGCGCCGGATTTCAAGCAACTGAAACAGCGCAACGCCATTGCGAACTGAAACCGGATCCGTAACATCGCCCGGAGATAATGACTGGATTTGTGATGCAACCGCTGCAGGTAAATCAGACAGCAAGCGCCATTCAAGCCTGCCGCCGCGCTCTTTTGATGGGGCAACGGAATACCGCTGCGCGGCCGAGGCAAACGCTGATTGCGAAGTGATTTCGCTAAGCTGTGCTGCGCGTTGGTTCGACGCTGTCCGCGATGCAGAAGTGTTTGCTGGCAGGACGATTTCGGCCAAAAGCACCTGTGTGCCTTCGCTGCTTGGTTCCGCCTGTTCAATAGCGCGGTCAATTTCAGCTTCGGTAATATTTACCTGACTGACAAATTTTGCGCGAACGACTTCGCGCCAAATCATACCCGCGGCGACGAAATCACGAAATGTTTCCCCGGCAACCCCGCCTTGGGCGATTGCCTCGATAAATTTATCGGTTTCCATATTTGCCCGCGCGGCAAATTCCGCCATGCCCTCGGCAATTTTTTCATCGCTTAACGCCAACCCTATGGCGTCAGCTTCACGCATTTGCAGGCGTTCGCCAATCAATTGGTCCAGGGCCAGAGCCTGAATGTCGCCCGGTGCGCGCAACAGGGTCAGAAAGGCAGTGCGCTGGGACAGCTCATAGGCCGATACAACTGCGTTATTGACCTTGGCAACTGGCGCAAAAAGGTTCTGTGCTGAAAGGCTGTTTGGCGAAATAGCCATTAATCCCAAGCCTATAAACACCGTTGAAATAAGATTCTGTCGGGCCAGCTGAGTCCATTTGCGGAACAAGTTTTTTGTCATTGTATTTGTCCGTTCTTCCTGCATCTTTATTCTTCTTCTAAATTTGAATTATCCAGAGCATTTATGAGAACGCCCACCGTCGCCATTTCCAAAACCTGTTAGGGTGACGCCAAAGCCCACATCCGTCGTTGGTGTTATACTACCTGACGAAGTAAAGCGGCGCGAGAGGGAAAGGTCAAGGATGACGCATTCATTACGATATTCTATTGCTAAATCGGCCTTTGTGGCATCACCGGCAGCCGCATCATAGTGCGCGCTAAAGCCTGCCGTCCAAAAGTCATCAAATTCATAAGTGGTATCCAAAGTCCATTCGTGGGTTGGATCAGTGCGGCCTTCGGTGGCATCCGCGATCACCCAAACTTGCCCCGCAGACAGGGCCAGGCGATCATTATGCCATGTGGCAAGGGTTTCGGCCTTGGTAATTGAAAAATCATCGCCAATCAATGCACGGGACTGCGCGAACAGGTTCGAGCCAAGCTGTACCTGCCCGCCGACAAGCCAATCCGAATGCGCCCCGTTCAGGCCCGAAGCCTCTGAAAACTGGCCTAAAGCCGCTTGGCGGAACACTTTTCCCGCCGCCAATGTGAACGAAAGCCCGTCGGGGTTGGTGCGTGTCCATGTTGCCCCCAGATTTGCGCGCAGCCCGCTTTCAGTCGCATCGGCGCCGGGGAAACGCGACAAATCAAACAGGTTTGCCATGTCAAATTCAACCATCCGGCTGTCTTCGTTTGCCGGGGTTGCGCCGTTTTGACCGACCCATGCCAATTGCACGACCGGCTCTAATACATCGCTGACACCATTGCCGTTATGGCGCATTAACGGCCAAGCAAGGCCAAGGGCTGCCGCGTGGCTGACGCGCAAAATTTCAGGTGCAAAATTAGTATCTTGCCGGATATGAAAGAAATCGGCGGCAAACATGGCTTCGGCGCTGGCAATCATACCGTTATTCAGGGTCCAGTTGCGTTGCCAGTTCAGGCCAGCACCAATGCGGGCCTGATCGCGGCCTAATATATCCAAGGTTGAGGCGCGCGCATGGCCTTGGGCCGAAAATTGCAATGCTATCTCACCGCCCAAGGTCCCCGGTTGAAAGCGTTGTTCGTACAGGAAATCCGCTTGGGCAAACGGTAATTGGTCGGCAATTAACAGTTCATTTGTGCGCAAGGTTTCCCAATTGCCAAGTTCGCCATTTATGTATTGATCGCGTCGGGTGCGGGTTAGGGATACAAGGTTGCGCAGCCTGTCACGCGATGAATAACTGTAATCCGACAAATAGGCCGTGTCTGAAACCTGCTCAAGGTGGAAATCAAGGGTGAAATCGCGTGGCAAATTAAATGTGCCGTCTCCAAACAGGTAATAACGCATGATACCGGGCTGCAGGGTGTCGCGTGAAACTGCCCCGTTAAACGCCAGATTGCCATAGCTGAATTCTTGACGAAAGCGCGCTTCTAAAGTGGTGGTTCTTTGCGAAACAAAGGGGGCAAGCAGCAGGTCGGCATGGTCCCCGATTGTAATGAAATACGGCATATAAAGGCCGGTTCCAACTTGAGTGTTCGCGCGGATACGAGGTGCTAAAAATCCTGTGGCGCGCTGAACTGTAGGATCAGGCAGGCGTAGGCGCGGCAGGTAAAAAACCGGGATATCCATAACCCGCAATTGTGCATCATAAAAATATAATTGCCGTTCTTGTTGGTCATGAATGACCCGGCTGGCGCGAATTGCCCAAAGCGGCACAGGCCGGTTGATACACACCTGACACGAAGAGGCCACAACTTGCGTTGCCTGTGTATATCTGCCGCTAACCCGGTTAATTTCGACAGCGGCGATTTGCAGCTTTTGGTCCAGAACCATGCGTGCCGATTGCAAAATTCCGTTTTGCAAATCCGATGATAACTGCGCTGCATCGGCAATGATAAACGTACCATTGCCGTCGGTCAGTGTAATCGGGCCGCCAATATCCAAAAGTCCGGTGCTTTGATTATATGAAATGCTTGTGGCGCTTAGGCGTGTCTGGCCAAATATAACAACGACATTGCCGCTTGCTACAAGGTTTTCGCGCCCAACAACCTGCACTTGGTCGGCCACAAGGCTGGCCATTTGTGCCGCCGCAAAACCCGGTATCAGCACAAAGGCGATGGTTGCTAGGGCACGAAGAAAACGCATTAGCCATCCTCCAGGTGCAAAATAATGCCCAGCGCCAGAAAAATGGCCGCAATCGGCGGTGTCCATGCGGCCGCAATAACCGGTATTTGGCCGTTTTCGCCCAGAATAGATGCGAAATTTCGGATAAAAAAGATGCCAAAGCCGCTAAGAATTGCAAAAAGCGCCATAAGGCCGGTTTTGCCTAGCCTTGTATGGCGCATGGTAAATCCTGCGCCGATCAAAACCATTGCAATAAGGAAAAAAGGCGAAGCCAGTTCTGATTGAAACCATACTTGGTGACGTCGCGGGGAAAACCCTGCTTGTTCTAACTGCCTGATAAAGCTTGGTAATTGCCAGATTGGAATGGTCGATGGGTGGCCGAAACTGTCCTGAATCTGGTCGACCGTAAGGGTCGACCCGATCCAGTAGGCGCGGGTCGAAAAGGATTCATGTTCAGGGTTGGTCAGGTCGCTTAGGTCCCATACCTTGGCATTTTTTAGGGCCCAGCGACCATCTTCCAAAATGGCTTGGGCCGCATCGATACGTGATCTTGGCTGGCCGTCTTTCGTGTACGAAAAGAAAGATACATCAAACAATTTGGTACCATCTGGCGCAGTTGTGTTTGCGCGGATCACGGTCTGGCCGTTGGCATCGCCTTGGCGCAGCCAAAACCCTTCGCTGGAAAACGACATTACCGATTGTGTTTGGCCGGAATATAATTGTGACAAGCGTTGATGCTGTTTCAATGTTGCCGCCGAAATCGGGTTCAAAACCAACAATCCCAGTATTCCGAACATGAAAACAACCAGTACAGGGGCCACCAATGTTGCCAAAGCAGGCCGCCCGGCGGCGCGTGTCACAACCATTTCTGATGATCGTGAAAAACTTAGGAACATGGATAAAGTTGATAAAACCACCACCAAAGGCAGGATTTTGTACATCCAGCTGGGCATATTCAAAAGGGTCAGGTGTGTGATCTCAAAAATATTGATTTTATCGCCAAACCGGCGCAGGTTTTCAACGGAATCCAGCATGATAAACAACCCCGAAAGGCTGCCCAGCACAATCAGAAAAGCGCGTGAAAACCGGCGTGCAAGATACAAGTGAAGCGTCATGTCGCCCCCCCCGTTCTGGTGCGCGGTGGAAACAGGGTCATGCGCGGCGAAAGCCAAAGGATAAACGCCATAAGCGCGCCGCCAATCAGGGTTGGAACATACACCAACCCAACCAGAGCCTCGCGCTGCTGCGCTGCATTTGCCATGGTGTTATCAAGAAATTTAAGCACAACCAGAATAAGCACAGCGCCAAAAATCTGACGCCACAGGCCAAAGCGGCTGAACCCACCCAAAAGCAAACTGGCAAAACCGATCATGGCGGCAATAGGTGACAACAGGGCTGCGGCATTGCGTGAATGTGCCTCGTATAAAAATTGAATCCGTGTGGCATTTCGTTCGGCTAAAACCCTTGGTGATGCCCGCAATAATTCCATGGTCGAAAGATAACGGTATGACCCGCGCGCCAGCAACGCCCCCGAACTTAGCGCTGACAGGTCATAGTTGAAGTCATCAAAGGCGGTCACAATCAACCGGTCGCTTTCGGTTTGCAGGACTTGCATCAGACCTTTGAACATAATCAAACGTGGCCCTGAATCAGCACGGGCAATCAGCGCGCGTTCAGCCGAATAGACAAAATGTTGTTCAGGGCTACGTGTGTCCGAAAGGAAAATATCGCGCATTTCGCCATCACGGCTGATTTCGCGAATATAAATGGTGATGCCATCGGCCGGATGCACAAAGGTGCCTTCGGTCAGAAAACGTGCAGTGACGTTATCAGCAATTTCTGCTTGGCGTTGGGCAAGGCGTTCTTGGCTAAGGGGCACAAGCACGTGGTTCAGTACCAGTAAAAACGCGCCTGTCAGTAGCCCGAAAACCAAAACCGGGCGCGCCATGCGAAACGGGCCAAATCCGGTGGACTGCGCAACCACCAATTCGTTTTCAGCGCTCAGCCGGTTTGTGACGAAAATAGATGCGGCAAAAGCAGCGATCGGCATTACAATTGCGATCATCAGCGGTAATGTCAGGATGGATAATTCGGCAAAAACCATGGTGCTTTGGCCGTTGGCAATTAGTTGATCAAACAGCAAAACTGCCCGGTTGATCCAGTAAACCAATACCAGAACCAGTGCGAAAAACCCGAAGGCCAGCAAAAGCTGCCTGAGCATATATCGGTCAAACCGTGCCAAATCCCCCCCACAAGTATCTATATCTTGTTGTTGAGTGTAGCCTATCGCGCAGATCGGGAAAACTCCTAACTGGTCATTTTCGCTGCTCAGGGCTAGGAATGATGCACCAACGCTGAATATTACCGTTAAATCTGGAAAGGTTCCCTATGACGTGCCCCGTTTCGCCTGAATTTGTTGAAATTAACATCGACACCATCGCCACCGCCCCTGGCCGAGTCGTTGTGTTCGTGCCGGCAGATGGCCGGCTTGATAAAGGCGCGCGCCGGGTCAATCGCCTGAACAAGGGCGGGCTGGCGCGCTTTGTCGCCAGCGAAGCGTTTGAAAAAATGAAACAGGGCGATGCTTGCGATCTGGCATGGCCCGCCGGCATGGTGGCCGAGGCCATTCAGGTGATCCGCCTTGACCGTACCCGCAATGATGCAAATGCCCGCAAGGCAGGGGCGGCAATTGGTGCCGCAGGGGCAGGAAAACCGGTTCTTGTCTTGGCCGGAAGCCTGCGTGGCACACCAGATATCGCCCTTGGGGCCAGCCTGCGTGGCTATGACTTCAGCGATCACAAAACAGCCGATTCTGATGCCCCCGGCAGCCTGACCATCGCCGTTACCCGACCCGAAGAATTCACCGATACCGCGGCCCAGATTGCCGCTTTGGCCGAAGGGGTGTTTTTCACCCGTGATTTGGTAAATGAACCTTCAAACATCCTGACCACCTCAGAATTTGCTGCCCGCCTTGAAGCCCTTTCCAGCCTTGGCCTTAAGGTCAAAACGCTGGACGAGGCAGAACTGGAAAAACTGGGCATGCGCACGCTGCTGGCGGTTGGACAAGGCTCGCGCAGCCCGTCAAAAGTGGTGATCATGGAATGGATGGGGGGCGAAAAAGGCGCCGCACCGCTGGCGCTTGTCGGCAAGGGCGTGGTGTTTGACACTGGCGGCATCAGCCTGAAACCTCCGGCTGGCATGGAAGACATGACCATGGATATGGGCGGGGCAGGTACCGTTGCAGGCGTGATGAAAACGCTGGCAATGCGCAAGGCCAAGGCCAACGTGGTGGCCATTGTCGGGCTGGTGGAAAACATGCCGGACGGCCAAGCCACACGCCCAGGCGATGTGGTCGCCTCGATGAAAGGTGACACCGTTGAAATCATCAATACCGACGCCGAAGGGCGACTGGTTCTGTGTGATATCATGTGGCACGTTCAACAAGAATATAAGCCCGCAGGTATGATTGATTTGGCCACCCTGACCGGGGCAATAATCGTTGGCCTTGGCCATGAAAATGCCGGTGTTTTTTCCAATAATGACGCGCTGTGTAACGGCTTTTTACGTGCCGCCGAAAACGAAGGCGAAGGCGCGTGGCGCATGCCACTGGGGGCCGCCTATGATAAAATGCTCGACAGCCGGATTGCCGACATGAAAAACGTCGGCGGGCGTGATGCTGGCTCAATCACAGCGGCGCAATTTTTGCAGCGCTTTGTCAAGGACGACACCCCGTGGATCCACCTGGATATTGCGGGCGTTGCCCTGACCAAAGGTCCAACAAAGCTGGCTCCAAAAGGCGCAACAGGCTGGGGTGTGCTGGCGCTAAATCGCTTGGTCTCTGACCGGTTTGAGGGCTAAGATATTGTTCCTCTTGCCATAAATATCCTCGCCGAAGGCGTAAACGCAAGCAAGCGGGTCCACCCCGCTTGCTTCTAAGGACAATACACCCACTATGAGCGAAGTGTTTTTCTACCACATGACCCGCACGCCGCTTGAGGCGACCTTGCCGCTTTTGCTGACCAAATCAGTCGCCGCAGGCTGGCGGGTTCTGGTGCGTGGAACCGAACGCGCGCATATGGAATGGCTGGATGAAAAACTGTGGCTGGGGGTGAATGACAGCTTTTTGCCACACGGCCTGATCGGGGGCGCACATGATGCGGATCAGCCGGTTTTACTTAGCCATCAGGGCGGAAATCCGCACGCAGCAGATGCCATATTGCTGGTCGGAGGGGCCGAAATAGATGCTACTGAAGTGGCCCAAATCACCCGTGCCTCAATCTTGTTTGATGGCAATGACGAAGCTGCGGTTGCCGCTGCGCGCGTCCAGTGGAAAACCCTGACCGGTGCAGGAATATCAGCGCAGTACTGGAGCCAAGCTGACGGAAACTGGCAAAAAAAGGCCGAGGCGTAATTTGAAGAAAATGCTCCCGCTTAAAGCCGGCCCTTCGGGCGCGTTTTAATTGGGCCAGGCCTCGCTTCGCTCGGGTTCAGCCGGCCAATTTGCGTGGCCTATCTGGTTAGAACTAGCATGTCATTGCTAATTTCAATACGTGAAAATCTGCGCAAATAGGTCATCCCCAACAGCGATCCCTGCATTTCGCCGCCATTCACCCGCACCCGAAAATTCTGATCGGTAATACCCGAAAGCTCAATCAGATTAATGCGGGCAGGGGCGGTGCGCACCTGGCCATTAGCGGTATTTGCAATGCCGCTATAGATCAGCAAATCAAGGTTAATACCAACGCGCTTGGCGTCCTCGCGGCTCAGCACAACTTCGGTTGCGCCGGTATCAACCACAAACTCCACGGGGGTGCCATTTAGCTGCAATATAAGGTAATAATGCCCGTCCGCGCGTCGGGGGGCGGTGATTTGCCCAGTTTCAGCCAGCACCGATTGGCGCGGGGCGCTGGCTTGGCGAATGTCGCTCCACAGCCCGAAACCAATGATAACAACCACGAAAATAACCACCCATGCTGATGCTTGCTTAAGCATCGTGCCAAGGCGTTGCCTGTTGCGCACCAAAAGTGATGCGCCAATAAGCACTACCAAAACAATCAAATAGGTCAGCCGTGTGCCATCAAAATTTTCCATATCTTATCATATAGGTGCGCGGGGCGTGCTTGTCAGCCAGCGAAGCTGAAATCGCGTAAACCATCCAGCACAAATTGCACGGCAAGGGCCGCAAGCAACATACCTAACAGGCGTGTAACGACGTTAATTCCGGTTTCGCCCAGTAGTTTTTCCAACCGCCCACCGATGAAAAATGCGATGAAAACCAAGGCCAGGACGCAAAACATTACCCCCCAGACAGTGGCAAATTTCAACCAGTCGTCACCGGTTTCGCCAGTTAGCAAGATCATCGTGGCAATCGCGCCAGGTCCGGCAATTAACGGGGTCGCCAGCGGAAAAATTGACGGGTCATTATCTGAATGTGCTTGGCCCTTGCGCCGTTTGGTGCGCCGTTCAAACAGCATATCCAGCGCTGTTAAAAACAGCAAAACCCCGCCAGCAATTCGAAATGCCGACAAAGAAATCCCCATAAAATCAAGAACCGCTTGGCCAAATAATGCAAATATGGTCAAAACGCCAAGGCCTGTTACCGTTGCACGAATGGCAACGCCGTGGCGTTCTTTTGGGGTCATACCCTTGGTCAGGGCCACAAAAAGCGGGGCCAGACCGATGGGGTCAATAATCACCAACAGGGTGAAAAACGCTGATATCAGAAAGGCTTGGTCCAATTTTGACCCCTAATTATTCGTTATAAAACCGATTGCCGGTATTGCCGATTGTCATCATAATTTGCACCACTTCGTCAACGGGTTTTTCCAATATGTGCTTTGAAATTACGATGGGGTTGCCATAAATCCTGCGATTAATCCCGCCCTTGAACGAACGTTTGACGGTCCTGAGCTTCATAAATTCCGCGTCCTTGTTGAACACGGGCACAAGCATGTAATCCTTATGCCAAGTTTGGGCTTCAATCGTTAACAGTTCGCTCCAGGCAACCCGCCCCTTGGGCTGAACACGGCTGTTAAAGCCATCCTTGTCCAGAATCAAAAGCACCTTGGGATGCCGGAACTGATACACAGCGATGGCGGTTAATATCGCAAAGAAAAGCGCCAGAAATGCCATCACTTCTTCGCCTTTAGTGCCGGTATTCAGCCTAAGAAAATGCCAGCCGCGCCCAAGTTCGGTGTGATAAAGCGCCAGAATGGAAAAGAGCGAAAGCAAAACAATTGCCGGAATGTTTTTGGCAGCCTTGGCATATATTTTCACTTTGCCTGTATCATCCATCTTAACTACCTGTGCTTTTCAGGACTTTTTCCAGCTTGGCCTCGGCCTCCATCCACATGGTTTCGGCGCGGTCCAGTGCGTTCATCACCTCGGCATATTTCTTTTGCCAAACTTCCATTTCGCCCAGTTTATCGTTTTCATAAAGCGCGGGGTTAGCCAGTTTTTTGGCCAGCTTGTCGCGCATTATATTCAGCTTGGTCACCCGCTCTTCGGATTTTTTCGCCTCGACACGCAGCGTTTTCACCTGATCGCGCGAAGGCGGTTTGGCCTTGGGTTTTTGCTTGGACAGCTTGCCCGGTTTTTGCGGTGTATCTTTGGACAAAAGGTGTTTGCGATATGCCTCAAGATCTTCTTCAAATACCGTGACGCGGCCCTTGTTAACCAGCCACAAACGATCTGCCACCAGCCCCAGCAGGTGCATGTCATGGCTGACCAAAATAACCGCGCCGCTATAGGCAGTCAGCGCGTCAACAAGTGCTTCGCGGCTTTCCATATCAAGGTGGTTTGTCGGCTCATCCAAGATCAAAAGATGCGGGGCTTCCAGCGTGGCCAAAAGCAGGGTCAGTCGGGCCTTTTGGCCACCCGAAAGACGCGACACAATGGTTTCGGCCTGATCGGCCATAAGCCCAAAACCCGACAGGCGCGCGCGCAGGCGGGCGGGCGTTTCCAGCGGGCGTTCACGGCGCAGGTGTTCAATCGGGGTTTCTTCGGGGTGCAATTCATCCATCTGGTGCTGGGCGAAATAGCCAATTCGCAGCTTGCGCGCACTGGTCATACGCCCTGAAATGGTTTCAAGGCGACCGGCTAACATCTTGGAAAGGGTGGATTTTCCTTCGCCGTTCTTGCCCAGTAACGCGATGCGGTCATCTTGGTCAATGCGCAGGGTCATGTGGCTTAAAATGGCCTTGCCATCATAGCCCACGGACGCGCTTTCCATCGATATAATTGGGGGGGAAAGCTCTTCGGGTGTGGGGAAAGAAAAGGCGCGCAAAGCGGCCTCTTGCGGGGTGTTGATCGGCTTGAGTTTTTCGATCATTTTGATGCGTGATTGCGCCTGCACCGCCTTGGATGCGGTATAGCGGAACCGGTCAACGAATTTTTGCAAATGTTCGCGCTTGGCTTCAACCTTTTTGTTCTCGGCTTCGGCCACGGCAATGCGCGCGGCGCGGGTTTCGGCGAAGGTGTCGTAATTACCCTGATACAGCGTCAATTTTCGATCTTCTAGGTGCAAAATCGCCCCCACAGATCGGTTCAAAAGCCCGCGGTCGTGGCTGATAATCAGCACCGAATGCGGATAGCGCGTCAGGTAATTTTCAAGCCACAGCGCGCCTTCCAGATCCAGATAGTTTGTCGGCTCATCCAGCAGCAGCAAATCAGGTTGCGAAAACAGCACCGCCGCTAGTGCGACGCGCATCCGCCAGCCGCCGGAAAAATCCGAACAGGGCAGGGCGTGCTGGTGGTCATCAAAGCCAAGCCCCTTCAGGATCATGCTGGCGCGCGCTTCGGCGGACCATGCGTCAATATCGGCCAGTCGGGTCTGGATATCGGCAATGCGGGCGGGGTTGGTGGCGGTTTCGGATTCGCTCAGCAGGTCTGTGCGTTCAACATCAGCCGCCAAAACTGTATCCAGCAATGACACTTCGGATGCGGGTGCTTCTTGTGCCACGCCGCCAATGCGTGCGCCTTTGGGCACGGAAATTTCGCCGCCTTCCAGTGCAAGTTCGCCGCGAATAATGCGGAAAAGCGTGGTTTTACCGGTGCCATTACGCCCCACCATGCCCACCTTGTGACCGGTGGGGATGTTGACGCTTGCCTCAACGAAAAGCGGGCGGCCTTCCATGGCGAATGTGATCTGTTTGATTTTTAACATTGGGCGGGTTTGCCCCGTTTAGAGGCCCCCGTCAATCGCCGCTTTTCAATGGGGCGTGCGCGTGTTAGGCGGCGGGCGTAATTCATTGGGGGCCAAGCCCGGCCCAGATCACAGAAAGAGAACCGACATGGCACTTCAACGTACCTTTTCCATCATTAAACCAGACGCCACAAAACGCAACCTGACAGGCGCAATCGTCGCCAAATTCGAGGCCGCTGGCCTGCGCGTCGTTGCATCAAAACGCATCCAAATGACACTGGCCCAAGCCCAGCAATTTTACGGCGTCCATTCCGAACGTCCGTTCTTTGGTGAGCTGTGTGAATTCATGATTTCCGAACCTATCGTTGTGCAGGTTCTGGAAGGCGAAGACGCGATTGCGAAAAACCGCGAAGTCATGGGCGCAACCAACCCAGCCGACGCTGATGCAGGCACAATCCGCAAAGAATTCGCCCTGTCGATTGGCGAAAATTCTGTGCATGGCTCAGACGCCCCGGAAACAGCAGCCGAAGAAATTGCATTCTTCTTTTCCGGTCTTGAACTGGTTGGCTAAGCCATTTTTGGCATTAAATTCAGGGCCGTGCGGGAAACTGCGCGGCCTTTTCTATTTCGGGGCAATAATTCCGATCCGGTCCAATACCTGTTCTATCCTGCTATCAAACTTTTCGGGTTCCGTTTGGGCCTTTAGGGCATCAAACCGCAGGCGCAGCTTTGCCTTTTCGGCTCCCTGACAGTCATTCCAAGGTCGGCCTTGCAGGCCCATTACCAGTGCGTAATAGCCAATGAAATGTGGACGTTCGCCGTTTTTCAGCAACTTGGCATAGGCCGCATCGGCACCGATTTTGCGCAGGGTTTCAGCGTCAAAAATACCCGCGCGCGCAAAGGATTTATCCGATGCAGGGCCAAGATTTCGAATGCTGGAAACCGAGTTTTTCATGGCCCAAGTTTACAGCCCGGACCATGTATTTCAAGTGCTTGATCTGGTGCGCCGTTGGGATTTATGAGCTGAACAGGAAATGCAGTACATCGCCGTCTTTTACTTCATAGGTCTTACCTTCGGCGCGCATTTTGCCGGCTTCTTTTGCCGGTTGTTCGCCGCCAAGCGTAACAAAATCGTCATAAGCAATAGTTTCGGCGCGAATAAAGCCGCGTTCAAAATCGCCGTGGATCACGCCTGCGGCTTGTGGTGCTTTAGTGCCGTGGCGGATGGTCCAAGCGCGGGCCTCTTTTGGGCCGACGGTGAAATATGTTTCCAGATGCAATAATTCATAGCCCGCACGAATAAGGCGATCCAACCCGGCCTCGTCCAGCCCCATTTCGCTTAGGAACATTTCTTGTTCATCGGCGTCTAGCTGGCTGATTTCTTCTTCAATTCTGGCGGAAATCACCACAGATCCGTTGCCTTCGGCGGCGGCCATTTTGGCCACGGCTTTGGAATATTCATTGCCGTTGGCGGCGTTGTCTTCGTCAACATTGCAAACATACAAAATTGGCTTGCTGGTCAAAAGTTGCAGCATTTTCCATGCCTTAAGGTCGTCTTCGTCTACGTCAACCACGCGCGCGGGCTTGCCGTCTTCCAAAACTTCCAGCGCGGCTTTCAGCAGGCTTTCTTGTTGCATGGCCTCTTTGTCGCCGCCGCGCACTTTGCGCACCAGCCCCTTAAGGCGCTTTTCGATCGATTCCATATCAGCCAGCATCAATTCGGTTTCAATGATTTCGGCGTCTTCAACGGGGTTTACGCGGTCTTCCACATGGGTGACGTCGCCGTCATCAAAACAGCGCAGCACGTGGGCGATGGCGTCGACCTCGCGAATATTGGCCAGAAACTGGTTGCCCAGACCCTCGCCCTTGCTGGCACCTTTGACCAGACCGGCGATATCGACAAACGTCATGCGGGTCGGGATTATTTCCTTGGAGCCAGCGATTTCAGCCAGTTTATCAAGGCGCGCGTCAGGCACGCCGACTTCGCCGACATTTGGCTCGATCGTGCAGAAGGGAAAGTTAGCGGCCTGCGCGGCGGCCGTGCGTGTCAGCGCGTTAAAAAGTGTGGATTTGCCAACATTCGGCAAGCCAACGATGCCCATTTTAAAGCCCATGCGGCCCTCCTGAAACTGTGTTGGTGCGTTCTAGGGGTTTGCGGCTGGCGGCGCAAGCGTGCTAGGGGCGCAAGGTATGAAATGTATTGATACACAGGCAGATGTGGACAGGGGTGCGGCATGGCTGGCGGGGTTTGACGCGCGCTTTGGTGTGGCACTTGCCCAGACCGGCCCCTTGCCGCTTAGGCGCAAACCTGACGGGTTCGCGGCTTTGGTTGATGCAATTGTCAGCCAGCAGGTTAGTGTGGCTTCGGCCGCTGCGATCTGGAAACGCGTGTCAGAGGCGGGGTTTACACAGGTAGGCAGGGTTTTGGCCGCCAGTGATGATGATTTGCAAAATGTCGGCCTGTCGCGCCCCAAAGTGCGTTATATCAAGGCGTTGGCGGCGGCTGATTTGCCCTATGATGATTTCCACAACATGACTGACGCCACGGTTACAGCGGCGTTAACCAAGGTGCTTGGCATCGGGGTTTGGAGCGCTGAAATTTACCTGTTGTCCTCATTAGGTCGGGCAGATGTGTTTCCGGCGGGCGATATTGCCTTGCAGGAATCGGCGGCGCAATTGTTTCAACTGCCTGCGCGCCCCGACGAAAAAGCCATGCGCGCCTTGGCCGCAGCATGGGCACCACACAGAAGCGTTGCAGCCCGGCTGCTCTGGGCCTATTACCGGGTTTTGAAGTCACGCGAAGGGATCAGATGATGGCACGAGTACTGGATATGAAACGCCGCCCGGCAGCATCGGGCAACACGAAATCTGTTGTGCTGTTTTTGCACGGCTACGGCGCGGATGGCGGTGACCTTTTGGGCCTTGCGGATCCGCTGGCGCCATTGATGCGCGACACGGTTTTTATTGCGCCTGATGCGCCTGAAAAAAGCATGGGAAACCCGAATGGATTTCAGTGGTTTCCTATTCCGTGGCTGGACGGATCCACCGAAGAAGATTCAGCGCGTGGCATGGATGACGCCGCCGAAGATGTCGATGCCTTGATCGATCAAGTGCTTGAACAAGAGGGCATAAGCCCTTCTGAACTAATTATTTTCGGGTTTTCCCAAGGTACGATGATGGCCCTAATGGTTGTGCCGCAACGTGATGAACCTATCGCTGGTATCGTCGGTATTTCGGGCCGCTTGATGGAGCCTGACGGCTTTGGGGATCTGGTGGTTTCGCGCCCACCCATTCTGTTAATCCATGGCGATCAGGACGACATGGTGCCGATCGAACATTTCCACGAAGCAGGTCAGGCGCTTGAGGCAGCTGAATTTGATGTTTACGCCCATGTTATGAAGGGCACAGGCCACGGCATTGCCCAAGACGGGCTTTCGGTTGCGTTTACCTTTATGGCGCAGCGTTTGGGGATTGATTTGCCCGAACAGTAAGTTGGTGCCAGATTCGATCTGCGGATAAACTTAGAGAGGCAACAAATGTCGGATGATTTTTTTATACCGGTTTCCGGAATGGATTTGCCGCGCTTTGCAGGGGTTCCAACCTTTATGCGTCTGCCGCATGTTGAATTTGATCACCCCCGTTTTCAGGATGTTCAGGTTGGTCTGATTGGTGCCCCTTGGGATAGTGGCACCACCAATCGGCCGGGGCCGCGCCACGGGCCACGTCAGGTGCGCGATGCCTCAACCATGATACGTGCGCAAAACGGCATAACCGGCGTGCGGCCTTTTGAGGTTTTGAATTGCGCTGATTTGGGCGATGTTGCCCCGAACCCTGCTGATATAACTGACAGCCTTGCGCGGTTTACCGCCTTTTATACCAAGGTTAAGGCCGCAGGGATTAAGCCCCTGACAGCAGGCGGGGACCATCTGGTTAGCCTGCCGATTTTACGCGCTATGGCTGTGGATGCCCCGCTGGGCATGGTGCATTTTGATAGCCACACAGACCTGTTTCATTCCTATTTTGGCGGGCAGATGTACACCCATGGCACCCCCTTTCGCCGCGCGATCGAGGAAGAATTACTGGACCCGAAACGCGTGGTTCAAATCGGAATTCGCGGCACTGCCTATGATACCGAGGATCGTGATTTTGCCAAAGCAGTAGGCATTCGGATAATCCCGATTGAGGAATGTTTTCACCGTGGCTGGGCCGATGTGATGGCCGAGGCGCGTGAAATTGTTGGCACACAACCGGCCTATGTCAGCTATGACATCGACTTTGTTGATCCGGCTTTTGCGCCGGGTACTGGCACGCCCGAAATTGGCGGGCCCAACAGTTTTCAGGCGTTGGAAGTGGTGCGCGCCTTGCAGGGGCTAAATATTGTCGGGGCCGATATGGTCGAGGTTTCACCGCCCTTTGACACCTCGGGCGCGACTGCATATCTGGGCGCGTCAGTGATGTTTGAACTGCTTTGCGTGATGGTCTAGGCCGAACAGCTTGCCCCGCCTAAAACGCAGAATTTTGCGCAATGTGCATGGTTCAGCGACACATCTTTTTCGGCCTCTTCTAGGGTCGCGCCCATTTCAAATTCGGGCGTATAGGCCAACAGGGTGCAGGCCAAAACGGCGGGGCTGTCGGCGCCTTTGCGTTTGACCACCATGCGCGCACTGGCACACATGATTTCATCAGGGGATTTGCCCAAAATGCCCCAGCAGGATGTAGTGATTTCTGGCACCTCAATGGTTTCATCCATTTCAGGGAAAATTACAGTCATTGCAGGGTCTTGCGCATCAAGCTTAAAGTCATTTTTTGCAAAAAATGCGCCGTACCCAGCCCGCGCTATGGTATCATCCTCTGCCCATAATGCACGCCCGGCAACGGCCATGCGAAAGCCGTTATCGCGCAAAAATTGCATGCCCTTTAAGGTTGAGGCAAAGCTACCAGCGCCACGAATACCATCGTGAAGCACGCCTTGCCAGTGATCCAAAGATACCCGTAACGTCAGTTTATCACCATATTCGGCCTGCAGCTTTAGCAGCCCTTCCTGCATGGATTTCCGCATCATCGGGCGCATGGCATTTGTTAGTACCAGCACGTCAAATCCGCGTGCCAAGGCGGCGTTCAGCATGGGGATTATTTGGGGGTTTAAAAACGGCTCTCCACCAGTGAAACCGATTTCGGTGACGGGCCACTTGCGGGCCGCCAACTGATCCAGATATGTGGTGACCTCGTCGGCCGTGATGTAGGCCAGCCGGTCGTTAATTGGCGAACTTTCGATATAGCAATTCATGCAAGTAATGTTGCATAGCGTGCCGGTATTAAACCAAAGAATGCGCGGATTGCTAAGCGGCACACGCGCCCGCGCGCTGCCGTCTGCTGTCACTAACGGATCACTGAATTTGCCGATATTTGCCTTTGGTACCAATTGGTCCATGCTTTAGCCTCGAATTGTTGTTACATTGTGCTACCGCATAGGGATGGCTTGAAAAAGCCCCAACATTACCCCTGACAAATATGTGAAGGCAGGTTATGGCGGTAATGTGCGGTAGACATATCCTGCTATGCTGGGTATGAGAGGCTGTTAGCGCTAACGATGTCCGATTTGCGGATTAAAACGAGAGGTTTTCATGGTTTCACGCGTCATTCCGGTTGAGCCCTTTGATCTGGTCATTTTCGGTGGCACAGGTGACCTTGCCCGCCGTAAAATCCTGCCCAGTTTGTTTCGTCGTTTTTGTGATGGGCAAATGCCTGATCAGGCGCGCATAATCGGCGCGGCACGTTCGGATTTAACTGTATCGCAATATCGTGACCTGATTGGCCAAGCGCTGCAAGATGCCCTTGATAAATGCGACTGTTCCGATGAAAATTTGGCGGCCTTTCTGGCGTGCCTAAACTACATCCCCATTGATGCAAAGGGCACTAACGGCTGGGATGATCTGGCGGCAATAATGCGCCCGGATGTGGTGCAGGCCTATTACTTTTCAGTTGGGCCCAGCCTGTTTGGCGACATCGCCAAGCGTTTGAAAAAGCACAAGATTGCAGGCAAGGACGCGCGCATTGTGGTTGAAAAACCCTTTGGCCATGACCTGCCTTCTGCCCGCGATTTGAATGCGACATTGGCCAAGCACTTTGAGGAACATTGTATCTATCGGATTGACCATTATCTGGGCAAGGAAACAGTGCAAAACCTGATGGCGCTACGCTTTGGTAATATGCTGTTTGAACCGCTTTGGAATGCGCAATATGTTGACCATGTCCAGATCACTGTTGCCGAAGATATCGGCGTGGACGGGCGTGGGGCGTATTACGATAATTCCGGTGCGATGCGTGATATGGTGCAGAACCATTTGATGCAACTTTTGTGCCTGACCGCGATGGAGCCCCCTTCAAAATTTGACCCCGACGCCGTGCGCGATGAAAAGCTTAAGGTCATTCGCGCGCTTGAGGCCCCGCATCCCAGCGATATCGTGCGCGGGCAATACTTAGCGAGCGAAGATAAGACCTCATACCTTGAAGATTGCGAAAATCCCGACAGCAAAACCGAAAGCTTCATTGCCCTGCGCCTGCATATTGCCAATTGGCGCTGGAATGGCACGCCGTTTTATTTGCGCACCGGCAAGCGCCTGAAATCGCGGATGAGCGAAATTGTTATCCAGTTCAAAGAACCGCCGCATTCGATATTCGAAAGCGCGCCGGGTCAAGGTGGCGGGCAGGGGGCGAATGAACTTTCGATCCGCCTGCAACCTGACGAAGGCATGGATTTGAAGGTCACTATAAAAGAGCCGGGCATGGGCGGCATGCGCCTGATCGACGTGCCGCTGGACATGACTTTTGCCGAGGCCTTGGGTGAACAGGCCACCGATGCGCCCGATGCCTATGAACGCCTGATTATGGATGTCATTCGTGGCAACCAAACCCTGTTCATGCGCGGCGACGAAGTCGAAGCCGCCTGGGCCTGGACTGATCCAATTATTGACACTTGGAAGGCAGCGGATGAACGCCCTTACACCTATGAAACAGGATCAACCGGACCAGAAGAGGCCCTGATCCTTATGCATCAAGACGGGCGTCGCTGGAGGGATCTAAAGGTATGATTTTTAACGAATATACTGATCGTGAACAGATGTTCCTTGAACTTGCCCAGGTGATTTCAACAGCCCTGATTGATATGCTGGGCCATGCGCCGCGTGCTTCGCTTGCGGTCGCGGGCGGCACAACACCGGGTCCGGTTTTTGATGTCTTGTGCGGGGTTGATCTGGATTGGTCACGGGTTGATATTTTGCTGACTGATGAACGCTGGGTGCCCGAAGGAAACCCGCGCTCGAACACCAAACTTTTGCGGGAACGTTTGCTGGTCGACAAGGCCAAAGATGCCAATCTGATCCCGCTTTATGGTGGCACTGAACTGCCTGAGGAAAGCCTTGGAATGCTGGGCGACGGGGTGCGTGCGGCCCTGCCACTTAGCGTGGTTTTGCTGGGTATGGGCGAAGATATGCACACCGCTTCATTATTTCCGGGTGCCGACAAGTTGGAACATGCCCTGTCGGCGTCCGCGCCACCGCTTTTGGCCATGCGCGCGCCCGGTGCGGATGAACCGCGCGTTACCCTGACAGCCCCCGTTTTGAACGGGGCCATGTCCAAACATCTGATTATTACAGGAACGGCCAAACGCGCAGCCTTTGCGCGCGCCGAAAGCCAACCTGCACACATCGCCCCGATACGTGCTATCATGCGCGAACTTAACGTACATTGGGCACCGTAAACGAGGGCAATATGGCCGATTTTCTGAATGATGAATGGCAAACTCTGGATGCCTTGAAGGGCAAGAACCAGAACCGGCATATGCTTGAATTATTTGATGATTCCGGTCGCGCGCAGGATTTTTCAATTCGCCATGGCGGGCTGCTTTTTGATTATTCCAAAACCAATATCGGCCCGGTTACCCGTTCGGCGTTGCTGGCGCTTTCGCGCGCGGCTGATCTGCCAAAGAAGCGCGCAGCAATGTTTAGCGGCGCGCGGATCAACACCACCGAAGACCGCGCCGTTTTACACACAGCCCTTCGTGTCCCCATGGGGGGGGAGGTCATGGTTGATGGGCGAAATGTAATGCCAGAAATCCACCAAACCCTTGAACGGATGGAGAAGTTCTCCAATGATCTGCGTTTTGGTGTAATACGCACGCCCGCTGGTGCACGCTATAGCGACGTGGTGAATATCGGCATTGGAGGCTCGGATCTTGGCCCAGTTATGGCCACTCGCGCCCTTGCGCCGTACCATGATGGCCCTAGGGTTCATTACGTTTCAAATATCGATGGCGCACATTTTAGCGACGTGGTGCGCGGGCTGGATCCGGCAACAACGCTGGTGATAATTGCCTCAAAAACCTTCACCACGATTGAAACCATGACCAACGCCCAAACCGCGCTTGCATGGCTGCGGGCCTCGGTTGGAGAGGCCGCGTCGGGCCATTTCGTGGCGCTTTCGTCAGCGGTGGATAAAACCGCCGCCTTTGGCATTCCGCCCGCGCGGGTTTTTGGTTTCGAAGACTGGGTCGGCGGGCGGTATTCGCTGTGGGGACCAATTGGTTTGGGCCTGATGCTGGCGATTGGGCCGCAGAATTTTCGCGCCATGCTGTCTGGTGCTCACGCAATGGATATGCATTTTCAAACCGCGCAGGGTGCTGAAAACATGCCCTTAATGCTGGCACTGGTGGGGATGTGGCACCGTCAGGTCATGGGGTATTCCAGCCGCGCGGTGCTGCCTTATGAGGAACGGCTTTCACGCCTGCCTGCGTATTTGCAACAGCTGGAAATGGAAAGCAACGGCAAGGGTGTCGGGATGGACGGAAGTGCACTGGTGCGCCCGTCTGGCCCCGTGGTTTGGGGTGAGCCGGGCACAGGTGGCCAACACGCATTTTACCAGCTGATCCATCAGGGAACCGACGTGATCCCGTGTGAGTTTATGCTGGGCAGCGAAGGGTTTGAGCCTGAATTAGCCCATCAGCATCAGTTACTTGCCGCCAATTGCCTTGCCCAAAGCGAAGCCCTGATGCGGGGCCGTGACCTGGATGAAGCCCGTGCAATGATGGCCGCCAAGGGGCTGGATGGTGATGAGCTGGAGCGCCAAGCACGCCATCGGGTCTTTACGGGGAACCGCCCATCGACAACGTTGATTTATCCGCGCCTTACCCCGTATGTTTTAGGCCAGATTATTGCGCTGTATGAACATCGCGTGTTCTGCGAAGGGGTGATTTTAGGCATAAATAGTTTTGACCAATGGGGGGTTGAACTGGGCAAAGAACTGGCCACGGCCCTGCTGCCGGTGCTGCAAGGTGGCGCACCTGATGACGGCAAAGATGGCTCAACCCAAATGCTGGTGGCTGCACTTGGGAGCAATAAAAGTTAAAGACTTGCATCACGCTTTACGGCTAATATTAAGAGTATTTATATTTTTCAGAGGTGTTTTGACGGTGCGAATTTTTGTGTTTTTAGGCATAGCGCTAATTGCAGTTTCATTTTTTTCGGGCCAGGCGCAGGCTCAGAGCCAAAACCAAGGCTGGCGTCATCAACCGTACTTGGTGGACGGGATATTTTTTGAAACCCTAAGCGCGATGGACGGCAAGGCATCCTTTGTCTGCGCCGGATATTACCCCCCCGCGGACCCCATCCAGTTGGAAGGGGACGGGATCACCCAGCCTTATACAATCGAACTACGGTTTTCGGGCAATCAGGTCATTAGCGAGGGACAGGGCGGCGAATGGTATCTGCGCCGTGATATCGCAATCGTGTCCGGCGGCAAAGGATTTCGTGTTCCCGAATTTATGTATAATGAAATGATTGGTGAATGGCAGGCCATTTTACCGTTTTCTGACCCGCTTATTTTGGAAATTCTGAATAATGGTGGCTTTCGCGCGCAGAACCAAACCACGGTTCTGGCACGTTTTCCAGATACGGGTTTGGCCTTGGGATTAGCATCGGTATTGCGGGCATGTGATGCCCATTGGGGCCGGTTGGGTCACCGAATTCCGCAAGGTCAGGTTGGGTTTATCAATGCGCTTCGGGCCGGAATTGCCCCGCCTGTGGTCAGCCAGCATGCGCCAGTTCCCCAACCTGAGGGGGCAGTGATGCGCGCCTTGGTGAGCGAGGCAAACCGCGTATGCCAGTCCCGTGCGCTTATTGGTCCACACACAATTTTACAAAGCGATTTTGACGGGGATGGGCGCAGGGACCTTGTGCTGGATTGGTCTGGCGTAAGCTGCCAAAGCGGCCCAATGTCGAGCCTTTATGGTGGCGGACAATGCGGTGCATCCCAATGTTCAAAACTGGTTTTCATATCCAGCCGGGTTGCAAAGGGGCTACCTGCAATTGATTTTTTGGGCCAAGGCGTGGTTCTTGATCCGGCAAAACCATCTGACCTTTTGGTTGGAATAGGGCTTTCGGATTGTCATTATCAAGGGCTTGAACCAACATGCCTTTTACGCTGGCGCTGGAATGGCACCGATTTTGCAATAGCCCCCAGATGAGCGTGTATTTGGGCCAAAAGCCTTAGCGCAAGCGCATAAACCTATCCCAAATTTGTGGATTTAACCTTTTGTAAAACCACAAGCATCCCGCATCAAAGCCAAAGTAAAACACCGCGATCCCTGCGGGCGGGTTGGCGCTGGAAACCCATGTGAATTTTCCAAACCATATTTCCGGCCATGCCCAGCACTGAAAATATGTACCTAGAATTTCCAAAACCACGACGGCGAAAAACATCGCTAAAAAATATGGCTTGGTATGGGGCCGCCTGTGAAAAACCCACAAAATCAACAATGTACAGGCAAAGCCAAACAGATCACGGGCAAAAATCAGCCATCCGGCGGAATAAAGGATCATCGCCCAAAATAGCACCTTGGTAAGGGCCGGCTGCATCGCTTTGATGCGCGGTTCTTTGATAAGGTAATAAACGGCGGTGTAGATCAGGGTGTGGCCAAGCGGCACGTAAATAGGCAGGTTGTGCAGCCGGTATGTATACATCCCCAGCCCCAGAGAAAATACCAGCTCTCCGCCTAAGGCAATGACCAGCCCGTAAAGTATCAGTTTCTTAAGGCGGGGCGATACTTGGCTATAGACCCATATGAATACCATAAAGGTAAGCGCATTGGTTACCCATTGGCTATGTGGCATTATGTTTGAAATCCAAACGCCATCAATAAACAGCCCGATCAGCAAGGTCACCAATACGGTCAGATATATGTGGGCATATCGCAACGAAGGCAGGCAGGGTGCTGTATTCATGGCCCCGTTATTTAGTTTAACAGCTGCTGGATTGCAATATTTCGAAAGGTGGAGCGGGTGAAGGGAATCGAACCCTCGTATTCAGCTTGGGAAGCTGCTGCTCTACCATTGAGCTACACCCGCAATGGCGCGAGGATTAGCGCGTCGTAATCGTGGCGTCAAGCTGCTGAAACAAAAGGAAGGCCGCGTTTTGGCGGCCTTCCTGAATGGT
>DAOUQO010000237.1 GCA_030625565.1 Aliiroseovarius sp.
GAAGGCAGCGGCGCGTTTATTTCCGTTATCGTTGGCGTCAGAAGGGTCATGTCAGGTTGGCGGGGTGCTTTCGACCAATGCCGGTGGTGTTAATGTTTTGCGCTATGGCAATGCGCGCGATTTATGTCTTGGGCTTGAGGCCGTGTTGCCGGACGGGTCAATCTGGCATGGTTTAAAGCGGCTAAGAAAAGACAATACCGGATATGATTTACGCGGACTTCTGGTTGGGGCTGAGGGCACGCTGGGGGTGATTACGGCCGCTTCTTTGCGCCTGTTTCCACAGCCTGCCCAAATTGGCACCGCGTTATTGGTGGTGCCTGATCCTGCCGCGGCATTGGCATTGCTGGCGCTGGCGCAAGAACGGATCGGGCCGGCCATTAGTGCCTTTGAATTAATCAGCGGTACCGGAATGGGGTTTCTGGCTGAAACGGGTTGTAGCGCGCGCGCGCCCTTTAGCGATATTCCTGAATGGGCGGTTTTGGTTGAACTGGGCTTGGGCCCAGATCAAAACGCCGATGCCGCACTGGAGGCTTTGTTTGAAGCTGGCGATGCAGCAGGTTTGGTTTTTGACGGGGTGCTGGCGTCGTCACAGGCGCAGCGCGCGCGATTATGGGCCATGCGCGAGGAAATACCAGCTGCCAATAAACAGCTTGGGTCGGTGTCTTCGCACGATATTTCCCTGCCTTTGTCGCATATCCCTGAATTCATTTTGCGCACGGATCGTGCCATTGCCGCGCTTGGGCCTTTTCGGGTAAACGCCTTTGGCCATTTGGGCGACGGAAACCTGCATTACAATGTTTTTCCGCCAACAGGCATGGCGCGCACAGATTTTCCTGCTGCCAAGGTTGAAATTCGCGATCTGGTTTATCAAATGGTACATGAATATGATGGATCATTCAGTGCAGAACACGGGATTGGCCGTCTGAAAATGGCCGAACTGCAACGCTATGGTGATCCTGCGGGGCTGGCTGCAATGCGCAGCCTTAAGGCGGCGCTGGACCCGTTGGGAATTATGAATCCGGGGGCCGTGTTGGGGCCTTAACCTAAGCTACATGATGAATTTTGGAGAGCAATATGAGCGATAAAACAGCAATGACAGGTGGCTGCATGTGTGGTGCCGTACGGTTTGAGGCCGCAGGTGATAGCTTTGGCGTTAATCATTGCCATTGCAATAGTTGCCGCAGCCATACTGGCGCGGCAGTGGTCACTTTGGCCGGATATATGGTGGATCAGGTTCGCTTTAGCGGCGAGGCGCGCAAAATATACCAATCCTCACCCGGTGTCGGGCGGGCATTTTGCGGTAAATGCGGAACGCCTTTGACATGGGAAGGGGTCAGCAGCACACGTGGCGGGCTGATTTTTGAAATTCATATCAGCACATTCGATAATCCGGATGTTCTGGTTCCAAACGGCCATTCCTTTGATTCTGAACGCATTTCATGGTTTGATATCGCGGATGACCTCCCACGGTTTTCAGAATTCAATGGTGATGGTGTTGCCTTGCGCCACGGTCCTGTCAGCGATGGTTTGCCGTCAGATTAAACCTTGGTTCATGTGACATCCTTGAACAAAAGTTCGTCTAGGCCGCGCACAAGTCCGGTGATTTTTGCCACCTTGCGTGCGGCCAGCAAGGTGCCCGCGACATAGGGTTCGGCGCTTTGGCCGGCTTCGTGGCGTATGGTCAGGTTTTCGCCTTTCATGCCGAAAACTGCCTCGCAACGCAGGGTGAATCCGGGCATGCGGACGCAATGAACCTGCACACCATTGATTGTTGCGCCACGGGTTTCGCGGGGCCCATGTAGGCTGTTTATCGGTCTGGCCTGTTGTGGTTTTTGCACGTCACCCAGTTTTTCCGCCAATTCACGGGCGGTGCCGCTGGGCACGTCCTCTTTTTCGGCCCAAGCATGCTCAAGCACTTCGAACTGGGGAATATGTTGCGCGGCAATCAGCGCCAAGTGCTGCATCATTGTTGCGGTCAGGCTGAAATTTCCGCCGCCGATTACGCCAACGCCTTTTTCTTCGGCCCGCAACGCGATTTCGTCGTAATCTGCGGCCGCCAACCCAGAAGTGCCTATGACCACATTAACCCCTTGGGATATTGCAAAAATGGCATGTTCCTTGACCGATTGCGTTTGTGTATAGTCAATGAAAACATCCACTTGGGATGATAACGCATCGCGAATATTGTCGCAGATTATGACGCCCGAGGGCTGCCCCATACCCAGCGCATCACCAACATCGCGCCCCTTTGCAGATCGCGCCATGGCGCTGGTTAGCTGTAAATCCGAACTGGCCATCACGCCGCGCGCGACCTCTGATCCGGTCCATCCGGTGACACCGGCAACACATATTTTCATAGCCGTGGCCCCCTTAATGCTGCCCTATCATGTCTGAGCCACACTTTGTTTCAAGCACAAAATGGAAATAGGAAAATTTAGCGGGCTTTGCAAAAAAAACGCCCCGCCGGGGTGAGGCGAGGCGTTTCAATGTGACATTCACATGTGCACAAGCAGCGCCTGTGCTCCCACAGGCAAGTCCTGTTTAGCCTGGAAAGATTACCAAAAGGTTTAGTGTGCTTGAGGTTTATTCGCCTTCAAATTCGCATAAAACCTGTACGTCCATGCCCATGTCTTGCAGCACTTTGCGTCCACCCAGTTCCGGCAGATCAATGATGAACGAGGCCGATACGATTTCGCCCCCCAGTCGTTCAATCAGCTTGATGCCTGCCGCAGCGGTACCACCGGTGGCCAGCAAATCATCGACCACCAGAACCTTTTCACCGGGCTTGATTGCATCATCGTGAATTTCCATGACCGCTTCGCCATATTCCAGCGTGTATGCCTCGGAGATCACCGCGCCGGGCAGTTTGCCTTTCTTGCGGATCGGCACAAAACCAACGGTTAGCTGGTGGGCAATCGCGCCGCCAAGGATAAAGCCGCGCGCCTCAAGCCCGACAACCTTGTCAATTTGCATGCCCGCATAGGGGTGCAGCATTTGATCGACCGCCATGCGAAAGCCGCGCGGGCTGGCAAACAGCGTGGTG
>DAOUQO010000157.1 GCA_030625565.1 Aliiroseovarius sp.
GTTTTTACCGTCGGCAAAGCTTGGTGCTGCAAAGCCTAAGGCCAGTGCAGCAGTGACTGATGTGATAAGTATTTTTTCATGATGTTCTCCATGCTCCGTTAATATACAAGCAGAGCCCTATGGGGGGCAGAGCAAATTCCCACAGGGTACAGTTCAATATCGTTTATGCAAAAAAAGGCAGAATGAAATAAAATTGCCGTTGCAAAAACGACATTAATTATGTTCCATAAAATCATGCATTTGTCAAGGTTGGCGCCATAATTCCGCCATAAATTTGACTTGTCAGGGGATTTGTTTAGCCTTGGCCCGATGGAAATCCAGTTACTTTGTGAAAACTCTGCCAGCGGCCTTGTTTGGCAAGCCGAATGGGGATTTTCGGCGTTGATTAAATATAACAATCAGAAAATTTTGTTCGATACCGGCTATTCCGATGTATGGATTAGAAATGCAAAGATTGCTGGAATTGACTTGAATGATATTGATGTGGTTGCCCTGTCGCATTTCCACGATGATCATACACGCGGCCTGCTATCCCACCAGTTTAAGGCACGCAAAACCATTGTCTGCCACCCACGCGTTTTAACCGAAGCCTATGACAGTGATGATGCGCAAGCGATGCAGGATTACCGCGATATTCGCGCCACGCTTAACAAAGATTTTCTGGTGAAAACGTCACGCGCCCCGGTTGAGCTGACCGCCGGCGCCTTTTTCCTGGGGGAAATTCCGCGTGTAACACCGTTTGAACGCGGCATGTCGTTTGAGGACCCAATGGAGGACGACACCGCATTGGCATTTAAAACCGACAAAGGCGCGGTTGTGATCGCAGGGTGCGCCCATGCGGGCATCTGCAATATCGCAACCCATGCCAAAAAGATTACAGGCCAGAACCTTCATGCTGTGATTGGTGGCTTTCACATGATGAAAGCAGAAATCCCGCCTGTGGACGAAACCATTGACTGGTTTCATAAGGAAAATATCGAACTGTTGCTGCCGATGCATTGTGTTGAATTTGAATACCTGGCGCGCTTCCACGCGGCCTTTGCAATGCCCAAGCTGGGCGCAGGTGATGTGATCAAGATTTAAGTCTGCGCTGAGGGATCTATTTAGGGCTGAAATCCTCTCGCAACGGGAGTGGCGCGGTTTTTGCGCCAGCATCGCGTGCGTATCCGTGGCCGGATTGGCATGCCACCGCGATCAGGCCGGGCGAATAGCAATCGCCGATCCGCGTGACGCTTTTAATACCTGCATCCGCCCATTTGCTTTGTGCGCCCATCAGGTCATGCCACAGCTGGTCAACGGGCAGCCGTGACGTTACCGGCACAAGC
Source organism: Aliiroseovarius sp. (assembly GCA_030625565.1). Lineage (GTDB taxonomy): Bacteria > Pseudomonadota > Alphaproteobacteria > Rhodobacterales > Rhodobacteraceae > JAAEUB01. Next base: position 1,326 of record DAOUQO010000157.1, read on the forward strand.
GTTGCGCAGGCAATTTGCGTGCGTTTGCCTGAATAGCAGCACGCCAATGTTAGGCTGTCACCATCCATATCCGCAAGTTCGTGCGAGGCTATGATCTCAACCCCAAGATCAATCAGGCGTTTTTGGATGCGCACCTGCTCAAGCGTGTTTTCCGACCACGGTGAAACGATGGGGGAGGGCGTGACAAAGATGGTTTTGTGCCCGGCTTTTGCGGTAAGTTCCGCCAGTACGCTTGCCAGATAAAACCGGTCATCATCAAAGATCACAACCGGGCCATTTGCCGTTATTGCACCCGCGCCCTTTTCCATCAGCGTATCAGGGCTGACAATTGCCGCCTGCCTTAGAAACGCCAGCGGTTCACGGTGGTGACGCCCAACGCCATCGATACGCCATTCAGCGCCAGTGGCGATGGCAACATGTGCAATGCCAAAATCCAAGACGTCATCAGAACTAAGACGGCTTTCAAGGTACAAAGATGCCTGTGCGGTTTGGCGTAACTGCCAAAGCCGCCAATCGCGCACCCGCCCCCATGATGACAAACCGGGCAGGCCGCTTTCAAGTGTAACACGCCCGCCCCATGTGCCGCGTGCATCTGCCAGCGTTACCTCGGCCCCACGTTGGGCCAGCGCGCGGGCGGCTTCCAGCCCCGCAGGTCCGCCGCCAATAATCAGGTGATTTTGCGCGGCTTCAAGCGGCGGGATGTTTTCCGGATGCCAGCCTTTGCGCCATTCTTCACCGATGGTTGGATTTTGGGTGCAGCGCATGGGAACATTGGTGTTGTCGCCCATCACACAGATATTACAGCCGATACATTCGCGGATATCCTCAAGCCGCCCTTGCCTGATTTTCTCAGGCAAAAACGGGTCAGCGATTGAGGGGCGCGCGGCCCCGATGAAATCCAGCAGGCCGCTTTTGACCACCCGCACCATATTATCAGGCGAGGTGTAGCGGCCAACGCCAACCACAGGTTTGGTGGTCACCAATTTCACGAAACTGGTATAGGGTTCTTGAAAACCTTCGTCGGAAAACCGCGCGGTCTGGCTGTCATTGGACCAGTCCGACAGGTTCACATCCCACAGATCAGGTTCTTCTGCCAAGGCTTCGATAATTTCGCGGCCCTCGCCATCATGGCGCAAACCGCCATCGCCCATCAGCTCATCCACCGCAAGGCGCACAGCAACCGCGCAGGTATCGCCAACTGCATCTTTGGTGTCGGCAATGACTTCGCGAAACAGGCGCAGCCGGTTTTCCATCGTGCCGCCATATTCATCCGTTCGGTGATTATGCCGCTTCAGCAGGAAATGTTGCAACAGCGTCATGTCATGGCCGGCGTAAACATAAATAACATCAAAGCCAGCGGCCTTGGCGCGCAGGGCGGCCTCTTTGTGCCAACGGCGGAAATCGGCAATGTCGGTTTTGTCCATGGCGCGGGCCTGAACAGGATCGTTTGAATCGACCAAACACGATGACGGGGCGATCGGGGAAAGGCGCGAATAGCGATTGGCCGTGTGCAGCCCGTTATGAACAAGCTGGATCGCGGCAAGGCTGCCGTGTTCGTGGATGGCATCTGTAACCCGACGCAGGGTTGGAATATCCTCTTCGCCCCAAATGCGGGCCTCATTGGCGGGGGTGAGGTCGGATGTGGGGTGGATTTCGGCCTCTTGTGTTGAAACAACGCCCCAGCCGCCTTCGGCCTTGATGCCACGCAACCGCGCTTCGGCCTGTGGATACCTGTGGCCCATACCGGTGCAATGGGGCACTTGGTAAAACCTATTTGGCGCTGTTACCGGCCCGATTTTTATCGGCTCAAACAGGATATCAAACTGGGATGTTTTCACTTTTGCGGGTTCCCTACTGATTGGTTTCAGGAATTTAGATGCCAGATTTTTCACAATGTAAACCCAGCAGTTTTTGGTTTCCCGCCGCGCACTTTTTATGGTTGGCTTCGGCCTGTTTTTGCTGGAATGGCTGCTGTAGGTGGATCATAACCCATTAGATCCCCTTCTACTTTCGCAATTCAGTTCAAGAATTACGGCTCGTGTGGTTGACTCGTGCTATTAGCGCCCCTAAATCCTTTCTGTTAGCACTCGCTACCCGTGAGTGCCAAAATTGAAACCGTAAGAGCTGAGGAGCCCTGAAATGGCATTTACTCCCCTGCATGACCGCGTAGTTGTTCGCCGCCTTGAAAGCGACGAAAAAACTGCTGGCGGCCTGTTTATTCCCGAAAGCGCAAAAGAAAAGCCATCCGAAGGGGTGATTATTTCTGTTGGCGCAGGCGCACGTGACGAAGACGGCGAGCGCGTTGCAATGGACGTTAAAGAGGGTGACAAAATCCTTTTTGGCAAATGGTCCGGCACTGAAATCACCCTTGACGGTGAAGAACTGCTGATCATGAAAGAATCCGACATCATGGGCATTATCGCTTAAGCGAACCCCAATATTTATTGAATAGGAGCAAGCTCAATGGCTGCTAAGGACGTCAAATTCGACACCGATGCCCGCAATCGTATGCTGGCTGGCGTGAACATTCTCGCCGACGCTGTAAAAGTAACACTCGGTCCCAAAGGCCGTAATGTTGTCATCGACAAATCTTTCGGCGCACCGCGCATCACGAAAGACGGTGTAACTGTTGCCAAAGAAATCGAACTGGAAGACAAGTTCGAAAACATGGGCGCGCAGATGGTCAAAGAAGTGGCTTCGCGCACCAATGACGAAGCTGGCGACGGCACAACAACTGCAACAGTTCTGGCACAAGCGATCGTTCGCGAAGGCCTGAAATCGGTTGCTGCTGGCATGAACCCAATGGATCTGCGCCGCGGTATCGATCTTGCGACTGCCAAAGTTGTTGCTGCGATCAAAGCTGCTTCACGCGAAGTTAAAGACAGCGACGAAGTTGCACAGGTTGGCACAATTTCCGCCAACGGCGAATCCGCTATCGGCCAGCAAATTGCTGACGCGATGCAGAAAGTCGGCAACGAAGGCGTGATCACTGTTGAAGAAAACAAGGGTCTGGAAACAGAAACCGAAGTTGTCGAAGGCATGCAGTTTGACCGTGGCTACCTGAGCCCTTATTTTGTTACTAATTCTGACAAAATGATCGCTGAAATGGAAGATTGCCTGATCTTGCTGCACGAAAAGAAACTTTCGTCGCTGCAATCAATGGTTCCTTTGTTGGAAGCCGTTATCCAGTCAACAAAACCGCTTTTGATCATTGCTGAAGACATCGAGGGCGAAGCCCTTGCCACTTTGGTTGTGAACAAATTGCGCGGTGGTCTGAAAATCGCTGCTGTTAAAGCACCTGGTTTTGGCGATCGTCGCAAAGCCATGTTGCAAGACCTTGCAGTCCTGACCGGTGGTCAAGTGATTTCTGAGGATCTGGGCATGAAGCTGGAAAGCGTCACTATGGACATGCTTGGCACTGCCAAAAATGTTGAGATCACCAAAGACGAAACAACTATCGTTGATGGCCATGGCGAAAAAGCTGAAATCGAAGCACGTGTTGCGCAAATTCGCACACAAATCGAAGACACTTCTTCCGATTACGATCGTGAAAAACTGCAAGAACGCGTGGCCAAACTGGCCGGTGGTGTTGCTGTTATCCGCGTTGGCGGCATGACCGAAATCGAAGTAAAAGAGCGCAAAGACCGCGTTGACGATGCCCTGAATGCGACCCGCGCGGCCGTACAAGAAGGCGTTGTTGTTGGTGGTGGTGTTGCTCTGGTTCAGGCGGCCAAAGGCCTGCTGGACATGGAAGGCGAAAACGACGACCAGACCACTGGTATTTCGATTGTGCGTAAAGCAATCGAAGCACCTCTGCGTCAGATCGCTGAAAACGCTGGTGTTGACGGTGCGGTTGTTGCTGGCAAAGTTCGCGAAAGCGACGACGTGACATTCGGCTTCAATGCGCAAACCGAAGAATATGGTGACATGTTCGCCTTCGGCGTGATTGATCCTGCGAAAGTTGTTCGTACGGCTCTGGAAGATGCAGCATCCATCGCTGGC
>DAOUQO010000262.1 GCA_030625565.1 Aliiroseovarius sp.
GGTCAATTCGCCGTGGTCCATTACTTGCAGCAGGATATTATAGACATCCGGGTGCGCCTGTTCGATTTCGTCCAGCAGCAGCACGCAATGGGGGTGCTGGTCAACGCCATCGGTCCGCAGGCCACCCTGATCAAAGCCGACATAGCCGGGGGGGGCACCAATCAGGCGTGAAACTGCGTGTTTTTCCATGTATTCCGACATATCAAACCGCAGAAGTTCAACACCAAGATTGTCGGCCAATTGCTTGGCGACCTCGGTTTTGCCAACGCCGGTTGGCCCCGCAAAAAGGTAATTGCCAATGGGTTTTTCTGGTTCACGCAGTCCGGCGCGTGCAAGTTTGATTGCTGAGGCCAGAGCATCGATTGCCTTGTCTTGGCCAAACACCACGCGTTTTAGCGAAACTTCAAGGTCGCGCAGCACTTCCTGGTCATCTTTGGAAACGCTTTTGGGCGGGATGCGGGCAATTTTGGCAACGACGGCTTCGATATCCTTGGCCCCAAGGGTTTTGCGCCGCTTTGAGGCGGTCAAAAGATGCTGGGCTGCGCCTGCTTCGTCAATAACATCAATGGCTTTGTCGGGCAGTTTTCGGTCGTTAATATAACGATCACTTAGTTCAACCGCGGACTTGATCGCCTCGGCGGTATATTTGACCGAATGATGCGCTTCAAAATAAGGTTTAAGTCCGCGCAAGATTTTGATTGTGTCATCGACTGAAGGTTCTTTCACATCAATTTTCTGGAAGCGACGCGCAAGGGCGCGGTCTTTTTCAAAATGCTGGCGGAATTCTTTATAGGTGGTTGAACCCATGCAACGCAGTTTGCCACCCTGAAGCGCGGGTTTCAGCAGGTTTGACGCATCCATTGCCCCGCCAGACGTGGCACCTGCACCGATAACCGTATGAATTTCATCAATAAACAAAACAGCATTGGGGTGTTCTTCAAGTTCCCCCATCACAGCCTTAAGCCGTTCTTCAAAGTCGCCGCGATACCGTGTGCCAGCCAAAAGCGCGCCCAGATCAAGCGAAAATATGGTGGTTTCAGACAGCACTTCGGGGATTTCACCTTTGACAATTTTGTGCGCCAGTCCTTCGGCAATCGCGGTTTTACCAACGCCGGGATCCCCAACCAGAAGGGGGTTGTTTTTGCGGCGGCGGCACAGAACCTGAATGCAGCGTTCAACCTCGTGGTCCCGCCCGATCAGTGGGTCGATATCGCCGGCTTCGGCCTTGACGTTCAGATCAACGCAATATTTTGACAGGGCGGTTTCGGCGGGCTCATCATCCATATCAGGGATATCGGTTTCAAAGGCGTCGTCATCGGCGCCGGTAAGGGGGCGTTCTTCGCCAAAGCTGGGGTCTTTTGCAACACCATGGGCGATATAGTTAACCGCGTCATAACGGGTCATGTTCTGTTCATTCAGGAAAAAAGCCGCGTTTGATTCGCGTTCGGCAAAGATCGCGACCAGCACATTTGCGCCGGTAACTTCGGTTCGGCCCGAGCTTTGAACATGGATCGCGGCGCGTTGAATAACCCGCTGGAAGGCTGCCGTAGGAACGGCTTCGCTGCCTTCAATATCGGTTTCTAGTGTCGACAATTCTTTGTTGATAAATGTCTTTAGAACCTTACGCAGTTCATCCAGATCAACAGAGCAGGCGCGCATGACGCGTTCTGCTTCGGGTTCATCCAGCAGCGCCAAAAGCAGATGTTCAAGCGTTGCTAATTCATGGTTGCGACTGTTGGCAAGGGCCAGTGCGGCATGAATGGCCTGTTCCAGTGTGGTTGAAAAAGACGGCACGTTTCTCTCCGATATACTAAGGGTCGGTCCGGTAGGACCCAGCGCTATTATGGGCTGATATGCTTAAAGTTCGGTGTTCGGCAGGCATGTTCAACCCTATAATCGTCATTATTTTGCAAAAATGCGGCCTAAACGTTAAAAATTGTCCTTTCGGCGGCGAATTTCCGCAAAAACGTCAGCATCGGGCGCCGTTTCCATGCCAATCGCGGCTTTTACGTCGGGCAGTCCTGCACGCAAAAACGGGTTGGTCGCCAGTTCAAGCGACAAAAGCGATGGCACTGTCGGGATGTTTTCGGCGCGTGCATCAGCAATATCCTTTTGGCGCCGGGCAAGGGCGGTGTTTTCAGGTTCAATCGTGACGGCAAAGGCGGCATTGGCGGTGGTGTATTCGTGGCCAGAACAGACCTGCGTATCGCCGGGCAGGGCGGCCAGTTTTGACAGGCTTTCCCACATTTGTGGCGCAGTGCCTTCGAACAGGCGCCCACAGCCAAGGGCCATCAGGCTGTCGCCAGTAAACACCGCCTTGGAATCGGCAATATAATAGGCCAAATCAGCGCTGGAATGGCCTGAAACATCAAAGACCTGCACCTTGTGGCCAGAAAAATCAAAGCTATCACCATCGCCCACTGCAACATCAAGCGCAGGCAGGCGCGCCGCATCAGCCTTGGCACCGATCACTTGGGGGGCAAACCGTTTCACCAGATCGTCAATACCATCGATATGATCATAATGGTGGTGGGTCAGTGCAATATGGGTCAGCTTCCAGTTAAAGGCCGTCAGCGCG
>DAOUQO010000138.1 GCA_030625565.1 Aliiroseovarius sp.
GACGATATCCGCCATAATTTGGCAGGGATGCGTGCGGTTGGTCAGGCCATTAATGACCGGAACGGTGGCGTGTTCCGCCAGCTCCAGCAGCGCGCTTTCGTCAAAGGTGCGGATCATAATCATATCGACATAGCGCGATAAAACCCGCGCCGTGTCAGCGATGCTTTCGCCATGCCCCAGCTGCATTTCGCTGCCCGAAAGCACCAAGGTTTCACCGCCCATTTGGCGCACGCCCACATCAAAACTAACGCGGGTACGGGTGCTGGGTTTTTCAAAAATCAGCGCGACGATGCGGTTTTTCAACGGCTGGTCTGCATCAGGTGTGCCCTTGGGCAGGCCTGCGCGCGCGTCTTTCATGGCACGAGCATTGTCGATCATACCCCGCAAGGCCGTAGGGTCAATTTTGTTGATATCAAGAAAATGGTTCATGTCTTATCCTTCAAGGGCCGTTGCAGCGGCGTCAAGGCGCGCGACTGCTTCGCTAATTTCGTCGTCAGTGATGTTTAAAGGCGGCAGCAAACGCACCACGTTGTCGGCGGCGGGCACTGTCAGTATATGCTGGGCATAACCTGCATTAACCACGTCCATATTGGGGGCTTTGCACATCAGGCCCAGCATCAGGCCGGTGCCGCGCACGCCTGTGAAGATGTCGGGATGGCTGGCGATTAAGCCTTCCAGTTTTTGGCGCAGCAGGCCGGATTTACGGTTCACTTCGGCCAGAAAATCAGGGTTGCTGATGATTTCCATTACCTTGTTACCAACAGCGCAGGCCAACGGGTTGCCACCGTAAGTGGACCCGTGCGTGCCCGCGACCATGCCCGAGGCCGCGTTTTCAGTGGCCAGCACTGCGCCTAGTGGAAAACCGCCGCCAATGCCTTTGGCAACCATCATGATATCGGGCGTGACCCCGGCCCATTCATGGGCAAACAGGCGGCCTGTTCTGCCAACGCCGCATTGTACTTCGTCCATGATCAGCAGGGTCCCGGTTTCATCGCACAGCGCGCGCAGCGCTTGCAGGTCAGCGTCGGGCAGGGGGCGAATGCCGCCTTCGCCCTGCACTGGCTCAATAATGATTGCGGCGGTATTTTCGTCTATGGCCGCGCGGGTTGCATCGATATCGCCAAATGGCAGCTGGGCAAATCCCGGCAAAAGCGGCGCAAAACCTTTGGTCATTTTTTCAGTGCCCGCAGCGGCGATGCCCGCAGCTGAACGGCCATGAAACGCGCCCTCATAGGCGATGATGTCGGTGCGGTTAGGCGCACCTTTTTCGAACCAGTATTTACGCGCCATTTTGACCGCTAATTCGCAGGCTTCCGTGCCGGAATTGGTGAAAAATGCGGTGTCGGCAAAGGTTGCCGCGACCAACGCATCGGCCAATGCCTGTTGCTGGGGGATGTTGTACAGGTTCGAGATATGCCAAAGCTGGCTGGCCTGTTGGGTCAGTACCTGAACCAGCTCTGGGTGCGCGTGGCCCAGTGCGTTCACCGCAATGCCCGCGCCCAGATCAAGGTATCGGGTGCCGCTCGCCTCAACCAACCAAGTGCCTTCGCCCTTGGTAAATGTCAGATTTGCACGGGCATAGGTTGGAAGAACGGTGGTGATCATGGTTTTATCCTTAACAATAGAAGCAAATGGGTGCCGCATGGGCGGGCAAGTGTCAACAATTTTGGGTGTTGGTGTGCGCCTTTGGCGCGTGATCATAGCAGGCAGGACGTCAGACGGGTTAACGTCGGCGTCGGAGCTTTGTGATATGTGCGGCTTTGATCATGGGGTTTGGATAGGGGATTGCGCGCGCGCTGTCCATAGGTGTTTGTTTCTTTGCCGATGGCGCTTGTATCCGCCGCCAGCATAGCTAGAATAGGCCACTGAATTTGTGACATATGGGAAATGACATGTCCTGGACCGACGATCGCGTTGAGATACTGAAAAAAATGTGGGGCGAAGGCCAATCGGCCAGCCAGATTGCCAAGGAACTGGGCGGGGTCACCCGCAATGCGGTGATTGGCAAAGTGCACCGCTTGGGCCTGTCAAACCGCAATGGCGGGGGCGGCTCCAAAGCTGCGGCCAAGGACAAGGCCGCACCGCGCGCGGCTGCCAAGCCACGCGCGGCGGCCAAAAGGCCAGAGCCAAAGAAAAAAGTTGCGGTCGAACCACCTGCGCCGGAAACGCGCGTTGCAGTGCATGTGCGCAAACCGATCGTGCCTGCAGGCCAGCCTTTGCCGCCACAACGTTCCGCTAACGAAATTAGCCCCGAGGCTTTGGCTTCGGTCAAAGAAGTTGAAAAAGGCGCGAAAAAACTGGGCTTGATGGAGCTGACCGAACGCACCTGTAAGTGGCCCATTGGGGACCCTGCAACCGAAGAATTCTGGTTCTGTGGTCTGCCATCAGAAACCGGTAAGCCTTATTGCGAAGCACATGTTAGCGTGGCATTCCAGCCAATGTCATCGCGGCGTGATCGCAAGCGGTAAATTTGGGCGTAAGCCGGAAAATTTGAATTTTCCGAATCGAATTCTTCGAAGAATTCGGCTATTTTCGAATAGGGTCGCGTTAACGCACGTGATTTTCAATGTGGGTCAACTGGCGCAAAATGCGCGACTTGACCGGCGGTAAAAGGCTGCCAATGCGCAAGGCGACATCGCGCATTAATTTTCCCGGCATTGTATTGTTGGTAAACAGCCGCACCAGCGCATTGGTGCCGTGATACAGCGGCAGTACATTCTTGCGATGCCCAACCTCATACCGTTTCAGTCCGGCCATATCGGCAATGTCACGCCCGTTTTGCAACGCATCGCGCACTTCGCCCGCAAGCAAGACTGCACCACTTAGACCCAGATTATAGCCATGTGCCGTTACCGGATGCATACCCACAGCAGCGTCCCCGATTAGCGCAAACCGCGTGGCCACAAATTGCCGTGCCAGCACCCCGACCAACGGATAGGCATGGCGTTTGGTTACCAGCTTCATTGCGCCTAACTGGTCGCCAAAGCGCGCGGATATATCGGCGGCAAAGGCATCACCATCCATGTTTGTCGCGCCCTCGGCCTGCACCGAAGGCAGGGTCACCACCACGGATGATTTTTTGCCATACATCGGCAAAATTGCCAGCGTTTGGTCATAGTGAAAACATTCAAACGCGGTGTCGTTATGGGGTAATTCGTGTTCCATTTCGCACACGATCACCACGCGTCCGAAATCCAGGCTATTCGCCGCAATCCCCATCTTGCGCCGAGTGGTGGAAAACCGGCTGTCGGCGGCTATGACTAAAGCGGCATGCAGTTCGGTGCCGTCCTTCAGCCCAACACGCCCGCCTGTATTATCTGTCTCAACCGACGTTACTTCGCTATCGCACAGCAAGGTCAGGTCGGCCTGATCTTGCACAACCTGATAGGCCGCATGCCGGATCAAATGGTTCGGCACAATGCGCCCTAGATAATCAGCGCCGGACCCTTGGCTGTCGAAATGCAGCGCAAAAGGGGACTGGCCGTTAATCACCTTGGCGTCGCGAATCGTGCCCACTTGATTGTCGGGAATATGCGCCCACATGCCCATATCGGCCATGATTTTTTCCGAAGTATGGGTCAGCGCAATATCGCGTCCATCCTCGGGGGGGGCCATTAAAACAGCCTTGCTCTGGGCTTCAATAATGGCAATATCCAGTCCGGTACCAGCCAGCGCCTTGGCAAATCCAAGCCCGGCAGGTCCCGCACCAATCACAATGATATCAAACTTGGTTTTTGTGGCCATTTTGCTTTGCTTTCTTTACCTGCCCGCGCAGATTTTACCGGTTAACTTGGCGGGGTGACTTGGCAGGGTTAAACACCCGCATAAACTATGCCAGAAAAATAGGCTTCACAAGCGGGGCTTTTGCGGCCATCACCTATGTAAACCTGAACCGGAAAGCCACCATGAGCCAAAACCCCCCAAATTTGCGCCCCGATCTTGCCAATGCCCGTGTCAAACACGATGCCCGATCAGGCCAGCCGCGTATCGGTATGGTTAGCCTTGGTTGCCCCAAAGCACTGGTTGATTCTGAACGTATCCTGACCCGCCTGCGCGCCGAAGGCTACGCCATTTCACCCGATTATACCGGCGCTGATGCAGTGATTGTAAATACCTGCGGTTTCCTTGATTCGGCCAAGCTCGAAAGCTTAGAGGCCATCGGCGAAGCATTAGCCGAAAATGGCCGTGTCATCGTCACCGGCTGCTTGGGGGCCGAACCCGAATATATCACCGGCGCCCACCCCACAGTGCTGGCCATCACAGGCCCCCACCAATACGAAGACGTGCTGGATGCGGTGCACAAAGCCGTGCCGCCAGACCCCGACCCTTACGTTGATTTGCTGCCCGCATCCGGTGTCAGCCTGACCCCGCGCCATTATTCGTCTCTCAAAATAGCCGAGGGCTGCAATCATCACTGCAAATTTTGCATCATCCCAGATTTGCGCGGCCGCTTGGCCTCGCGTCCAGCCCATGCAGTGATCCGCGAGGCCGAAAAACTGGTCGAAAACGGCGTCAAAGAATTGCTGGTAATCAGCCAAGACACATCAGCCTATGGCGTTGATATCCGCCATGCCGACGAAAAAGGCCACCGCGCCCATATCACCGACCTTGCCCGCGACCTTGGCTCGCTCGGCGCATGGGTGCGCCTGCACTACGTCTATCCTTACCCACATGTGCGCAATCTGATCCCGCTTATGGCCGAAGGGCTAATCCTGCCCTATCTGGATATTCCCTTCCAGCACGCCCATGCTGATACCTTAAAACGCATGGCACGTCCGGCAGCGGCGGCCAAAACACTGGATGAAATCACTGCATGGCGCGCGACTTGCCCGGATATCACTCTGCGATCGACCTTTATCGTGGGCTACCCAGGTGAGACCGAGGCCGAATTTGAAACCCTGCTTGATTGGCTGGACGAGGCCCAGTTGGATCGTGTCGGCTGTTTCCAATATGAAGATGTACAGGGGGCTGCCTCAAATGCCCTGCCGGATCATGTGCCGGCTGAGGTCAAACAAAACCGCTGGGATCGCTTTATGGAAAGATCACAGGCTATATCCGAAGCAAAACTAGCCAAAAAGGTTGGAAAAGTACTAGAAGTCATCGTCGATGAAGTTGACGAAGACGCCGCTACCTGCCGCACAATGGCCGACGCACCCGAAATTGATGGCAACCTGTTCATAGATGAAGGCCACACTAACCTTAAACCCGGCGATATCGTGAAGGTTAAAGTGGACGAGGCCGGAGAATACGATCTTTGGGGGCAAATCGTCCCCAAATAAGCCCTTCATTTTTCTCTAAATATCCCCGCCGGAGGCTAAAATCTTTTCCGAGCAAAGCGAGGCTTGGCCCAACCCACGCGGGTGCATCTTTGATGCACTTGCGTGGGGCGGGAGCGCGCCTTTTGACAAAAATCACCCCTCGCCGTACGGCACCCAGATTGTTTTTACTTCGGTGGCATGGGTTAGAAATTCACGGCCTTCGCCTTGGGGGGTGAACCAGTCGCGCCCTTGGCCGTTATTGACCCATGTGCGCTTCAAATTACCTGCGGATGCATCCTCGATAGCACGTGAAAGGTCAGCACCCGATTGGTTCCAGACTGCATCCACATCAAGGTGGCCTGCCATTGTGTCTACAAGATCACCATGGGGTCCGGTCAGGATGTTAACCACACCTGCGGGCAAATCCGAGGTTTCCAAAACCTGATAAAAATCCGTTGCCGCCAGCGGATAAGGTTGGCTGGCCGCAAGGATGATCCGGTTTCCCATGGCAATCGCCGGTGCCATTAGTGACACCAGTCCAAGCAGCGGGGCGTTGTCTGGGCAAAATGCGCCTATCACGCCGACAGGTTCATTCATTGCCAGTGCAATGCCGCGCAGGGGCACGCCCTTGGCCGCGCCGTCATATTTATCGGCCCATGCCGCATAGGTGAACAGGCGCGAAATTGCGACTTCGACCTCTTGTACGCCATTTTTTTCACCGGTCATGGCATCAATGCTTGCGGCAAACTCGCTGCTGCGCGCTGACAGGTTTTCCGCGATATAATACATAATTTGTGCGCGCAGGTGTCCGGTGGTTTTGGACCATCCCTTGGCGGCATGTGCGGCCTCGACCGCGTTGCGCACATCTTTGCGTCCCGCAATACCCGCATGACCCAAAAGTTTGCCTTTCTTGGACCATACCGCTTGCGAATAGCCCCCGTCGGGGCGTTTTTGTTTGCCGCCGATGTAAAACTTTGCGGTTCGATCTAGCGCAGGAATTTCTGCATTGGCCGGGGCTTTTACTGGGGTAACAGGCTTGAGTGCCGTGGATTTCACCCGTGGTTTGGTATAGGCCAGCAGGCCCTCCCAGCCGCCTTCGCGCCCAAAGCCGCTTTCGCGTACCCCGCCAAATCCGGCGGCGGCGTCAAACAGGTTGGTCGCATTGACCCAGAC
>DAOUQO010000005.1 GCA_030625565.1 Aliiroseovarius sp.
CTCCTTCCCAACCAAAGAACATTTGCAGCAGGTTATCGGCAGTGACCAGCGCCAGCATGGCGAAGGTGAAAAAGCTGAGGTAAGCAAAGAAACGCGGTCGATAGCTTTCGCCCTTAAACTGCGGATCATCGGCCATATAGCCCAGTGAATACATATGCACGAGGCTGGAAACCGTGGTCACAACCACCAGCATAATGGCGGTCAAACGATCCAGCCGAATGGCCCAATCAGCGCTCAGACTGCCGCTTTCAACCCAGCGCAGGATTTGGATATGCTGCGTGCCTTCGGGCAGGGTCATAAACACAACCCAGCTCAGCGCCGCCGATAAAAACAGCAGCGCCGTGGTCAGGTGCTGGGCACCCTTGTCGCCAATTATACGGTGGCCGAAACCAGCGATTAAAGCACCAATCAGGGGCGCAAAAAGGATAATGCTAACCATATCCTTAGCCTTTCATCACGTTAACGTCTTCCACAGCAATCGAGCCGCGGTTACGGAAGAAACTGACCAGAATGGCCAGACCAATTGCCGCCTCGGCGGCGGCGACGGTCAGCACAAACATTGTGAAAACCTGACCTACAAGGTCATTCAGAAAATGCGAAAACGCGACCAGATTGATGTTGACGCTTAGCAGCATCAGCTCGATCGACATCAGCAAAATGATGATGTTTTTACGGTTCAGGAAAAGCCCGAAAATGCCGATGACAAAAAGGCCAGCCGCAAGGCTTAGATATTGTTCAAGTCCGATCATTGATTGTCCTCGATCCGGTCTAAAGAATTCATTTCCTTCAACACATAGGCGCCGCAAAGGCACGCATTGTTGTTAAAGAAACCTATGCGTGCGTCATATCCTGCCTCGGCAAGATGAAGCACAGTATCTGCGAATGTGTGACTTACTGTATCGTTGATCAGGGCGCCAAAAATATTAGTGACCCTATAGGCGCTCAAATCGCTTGAGGACACAGTTGCGACCACTTGTTTTTGACTGCTGCATGAAACCAGCGCCACCTGTTCAAGTTCTTGTTCCCACATATCACGAGAGCTGATCGTTACAGTCACTAAATCCTGACTGTAATATCGGAATGCCTCCCAATATTCGGTCCCGTCCGGGTCAATGCAATTGGCAGGTGGGATTGACAGCGCAAGCGCAGCACCGGCGAAGGCCGGCCATGCAATCAACGCTGTCAGGATTGTTTTAAACATTACAGCCCCTGCCCCGGTTTGATATCTTTCAGCTCCATCGCTTTTGCCGGATCCCTGTGCATCTGCGCCACAACGTTTTGACGTTTGATATTCGGGCGATGGCGCATCGTCAGCACAATCGCGCCAATCATTGCCACCAGCAGGATCAAGCCCGACAGTTGAAAAATCAGGATGTAGTCATCAAAGATGATCTGCCCCAGCGCGGCGGTATTATGAATTTCGCCGATATTCGGCGTAATCGCGGCACGCGCGGCTTCAGCCCCGTCGGCAAACTGCCAGACACCGAAAATCATACCCAGTTCCATCAGCAAGATGACACCAATCAACAGGCCAATCGGCAGATATTCAGCCAGCCCGCCCTTAAGAGTGGCAAAATCCACGTCCAGCATCATCACAACGAACAAGAACAAAACCGCCACCGCGCCGACATAGACGATCATCAGCAGCATGGCGAGGAACTCAGCGCCCAGCAAAACAAACAGCCCGGTTGCACCAAGGAAGGTGGCGATCAGCCACAAAACCGAATGCACCGGATTTTTCGAGGCAACAGTCATCAGGCCTGAAACCAGAATGATAAAACCAAAGGCGTAAAAGGCGAAATCGGCGACGCTCATGCGTTCCACTCCTTTTGAGTAAAGCGGGGGGATATACAGGTTGAATAAATCATCGGTACGGCGCATCCAGTTCTAGGTTGCGGGCAATTTCCACTTCCCAACGATCGCCGTTATCCAAAAGTTTTGCTTTGTTATAAAACAATTCTTCGCGGCTTTCGGTGGCATATTCAAAATTTGGCCCTTCAACGATGGCATCCACCGGACATGCCTCTTGGCAGAAACCGCAGAAAATACACTTGGTCAGGTCCAGATCATAACGCGTTGTACGGCGGCTGCCGTCTTCGCGAGGTTCTGCATCAATCGTGATTGCCTGCGCGGGGCAAATTGCCTCGCATAATTTACAGGCAATGCAGCGTTCTTCGCCGTTGGGATAACGACGCAAGGCGTGTTCACCACGAAAACGCGGGCTAAGATGGCCCTTTTCATGGGGATAATTCAAGGTTGCCTTGGGCTTGAAGAAGTACTTCATGCCCAATTTGAAACCGACAAGAAAATCCCAAAGCAGGAAATACTTGGTTGCGCGAACGTAATCAAATGCCATTGGTTCAGCCCCCCCCTACAGCCCAGCGGGCATAGGTGCCCCAGAACGCCCCGTATTGGGCAAAAAATGCGACCAGAACAACCCATGCCAGCGACATTGGCAGGAATACTTTCCAGCCGATGCGCATTAGTTGGTCATAACGGTAACGCGGCACGATCGCCTTCGTCATCGCGAAGATAAAGAAGAAGAACACGATCTTGCCCAGCAGCCAGAAAATGCTGTCTGGAATGGCCGCAACAGGCGACAGCCAGCCGCCAAAGAACAAGATCGAAATCAGGGCGCACATCAGCACGATCGCCACATATTCGCCGATCATATACAGCAAGAACGGCGTTGACGAATATTCAACCTGATAGCCAGCAACCAGTTCGCTTTCCGCTTCGGGAAGGTCAAAAGGCGGGCGGTTAGTTTCTGCCATGGATGATATCAGAAACAGGAAAACCATCGGGAAATGCGGGATCCAGTACCAGTTCAGCGCACCGCCCGGCCCCTCTTGGGCCATGACGATATCGCCGAAGTTCATTGATCCGGTGGAAATAATGATGCCGATGATGATCAGGCCCAGCGATACTTCGTATGAAATCATCTGTGCGGCGGACCGCAAAGCACCCAAAAACGGGTATTTTGAATTCGACGCCCAGCCGCCCATGATCACGCCATATACCTCAAGCGAGGAAACCGCGAACACGAACAAAATCGCCACGTTGATATCAGCCAGAACCCAGCCTTCATTGAACGGAATAACCGCCCAGGCCATCATTGCCAGCACGAAGGTGATCATTGGCGCCAGCAGAAACACAAACCGGTCGGCCCCATCAGGAATAACGATTTCCTTCAGGATGTATTTAACAAAATCGGCAAAGCTTTGCAGCAGGCCAAAGGCCCCGACCACGTTTGGCCCCTTGCGCAACTGCACAGCGGCCCAGACTTTGCGGTCACCCCACAAAAGGAACGCCAGCGCCACCAGAAGCGGCACGACGATCAGCAGGCTTTGACCTAGGATCAAAAGCGCTATGCCTAGATTTGTTGTTGTAAAGAACTCAATCATTTTTCATGACCTTTTTCGTGACCTCAGACCGTGGGTATTCTGTTTTCAATGCAATTTTGCACCGTTACTTCAGCGTCGATAGTGCGCAATCCTTGTGGCAATGCATTGCTAATGACATAGCCTGCATCGCCGCGCCAGATGCTTCCTTGTTGTTCTATTTGTGTGCGCACATGGCGGGCAAATCCATAGCCGCGGATCAGCGCGTATTGCGCCGCGGCGCATTCGCCGTATTGCGCCACATCTTCGTTATTTCGCGCGCCTTTCATGCTAACCTGAAACGACACAAGGTCGCCTTCCAGAAGCATTGTTTGCACCCCAAGATATTGCGGGGTGAAAGGCATATCTTCGTCCACAGCGCCTTGGGTTGGCGCGCATGCCATCAGACCGCCCAAAGCGGCGATCCCCAAGGTTGATGTGGCGAAAGAGGTGCGCATATTCTTACTCGGCCGCCATTTTTGTTGCGCGGGCTTTGGCGTTGGCCGAAAGGTCGGCCATCACTTGGCTTGCACGCGCGATGGGGTTGGTCAGGTAAAAATCCTTAACGATGTTAACAAAGCTGGCTTTCGCCGTCTTTTTCAGGCGCTCGGCCTTCCATTTGTTTTCTGGGATTTCATCAATCAGGCCCAGATGCGGAACGTCATTAACCATTGCTGCCTGCAGCGCGGATTGGCTGTCCCAGCCTTGGGTCGCGCCCAGTTCACCGGAAAGTGCGCGCAAGATTGCCCAGTTTTCCTTGGCGTCACCGGGCGGGAACGCGGCACGTTGGGCCAGTTGCGGGCGGCCTTCGGTATTAACAAAAATGCCCTGCTCTTCGGTATATGCAGCACCGGGCAGAATGATGTCAGCGCGGTGTGCGCCACGATCACCATGGCTACCTTGGTAAATCACCACAGGGCCGGCTTCAATTTCGACTTCGTCCGCGCCAAGATTAAAGATCACTTCCGCGCCTTCAATCGCGGCCTTCATGCCACCCTTGGTGACAGCGCCAACATCCATCGCGCCAACGCGCGCGGCGGCGTTATGCAGCACCATGAATTTTGAATCCGTCAGTTCCGCGATCTTCATCGCGGTTGAAAGAACGGCGGCACCGTCAGCCTCGTTCAGGGCACCCATGCCGATCACGATGACCGAAGGCATATCCAAAACGCCTTTGTAATCAACGTCTAACAGTTTTTGCAGGTCCAGCCGGCTGTCGCCCATATAGGCGTAATCATAGGTCAAATCGACCTGTTCACCGATCAGGCCAATTTCAGCGCCGTCCAGCCATGCCTTGCGAATGCGCGCATTCAGAACTGGTGCTTCTTCGCGAGGATTAGTTCCGATCAGCTGGATCATTTTGGCGTTGCCAAGGTCTTCAATAGTGGCGGTTCCAACGTAACCCGAACGGTTGCCTTCAGGCAGTTTGGCATTATCAATACGACATTCCACATTGCCGCCCAGCCCCTGAATAAGCGCTGTCAGGCTATAGGCTGCTTCGGTTGAGACCAGATCGCCAACCAGACCGGCGACTTTCTTGCCTTTCATGGCAGTGGCGGCGGCACCCAGTGCTTCGCCCCAGCTTGCTTTGCGCAGCTTGCCGTTTTCACGAATATAAGGCGTATCCAGACGTTGACGGCGCAGGCCATCCCAAACGAAGCGGGATTTATCGGAAATCCATTCCTCGTTCACACCATCATGGTTGCGTGGCATGATGCGTTTGACTTCACGGCCCTTGGTATCAATGCGAATGTTTGATCCCAGCGCGTCCATCACATCGATGCTTTCGGTCTTGGTCAGCTCCCAAGGCCGCGCGGAAAACGCGTAGGGCTTGGAGGTCAGCGCGCCAACCGGACATAGATCAATAATGTTGCCCTGCATGTTACTATCCAGCGTCTGGCTAAGGTAGCTGGTGATTTCAGCGTCTTCGCCACGCCCAGTTTGGCCCATCTGTTGAATGCCGGCAACTTCAGTTGTGAAACGCACACAACGGGTGCACGAAATACAGCGCGTCATGGTGGTTGAAACCAGCGGGCCAAGGTCCAGCGCATCCTGGGCGCGCTTGGTTTCGCTATAACGGCTTTCAGACAGGCCATAAGCCATTGCCTGATCTTGCAAATCACATTCACCGCCTTGATCACAGATTGGGCAATCCAGCGGGTGGTTGATCAGCATGAACTCCATCACGCCTTCGCGGGCTTTTTTAACCATCGGGCTGTTGGTTTTCACCACAGGCGGTTGGCCTTCGGGACCGGGGCGCAGATCGCGCACCTGCATTGCACAGCTTGCGGCAGGTTTGGGCGGGCCACCGACCACCTCGACCAGACACATGCGGCAATTGCCGGCAATCGACAGGCGTTCGTGGTAACAAAAACGCGGGATTTCAGCTCCGGCTTCTTCACAGGCCTGAATCAGGGTCATTGCCCCGTCCACTTCGACAACATTGCCGTCGATTTCAACTTTCTTAAGGTCGCTCATTCACGCACCCTCATCCCAACTTTTTCATCAACAAGGCGTATTTTCATAACACGCCCTGCTATCTTGTTTTCAAAAACCTAGCCGCCGCGAAGGATCGCGCCAGTGAAGGTTCCTGCTTCTATTTCAGCGCGCCCTGCGGTGCAGAAACTTGCCGCATTGCCCGCAACCGCGCCATTTTCCGCCAGCTTTGCACTGGCAATGGCGCGAAACCGGTCCTGTTCTGTCTTGTCGTTAACATAAGCGTCAACTTCGCCACCCGAATACCCCAGCCCCTTGGCGTAAGAACGCAAGCTCAGTGCCTTGCCGACAAAAGTTAACTTGCGCAGGCTGATGGTCGGGCAGCCTTCGTCAATCAGATAGGCCAAGGACGCCCCCAGCAGTTCAGAATGCACCCGCGCGTCATCGCGCAAGGCTTGATAATCCGCCGCCAGTGCCGCCGTAGCCATGGCAAGCCCCGCCGTGGCCAAACCCATAATATGTGTAATTTTACGCATAATTGCTCCTTTCGATAGAAAAGAGATGGGGCCACAGGTCTTTGTTATGCAATAACCACGCGCCAAACTCGGCGTGAATACGCCGTTCATTTGGGTGGGGGTGATATGCATAAATCCTGACATTGTTATTTACTCCGCCGCAAATGTTGCACCGCGCTGGCGGGCGCGAATGCGGTCTTCGATTTCATCACGGAAATGCGCAACCAAGCCTTGGATCGGCCATGCAGCCGCGTCCCCTAGGGCACAAATTGTGTGGCCTTCAACCTGTTTAGTCACGCTTAGCAGCATGTCGATTTCTTCGATCTCGGCCTCGCCTGTTACCAGACGTTCCATCACGCGCATCATCCAGCCGGTGCCTTCGCGGCACGGCGTACACTGGCCACAGCTTTCGTGTTTGTAAAACTTGGCCAAGCGCCAGACCGCTTTGATTACATCAACCGATTGGTCCATGACGATCACCGCCGCCGTTCCCAGACCGGAATTCTGGCTGCCAAGCCAGTCGAAATCCATGATGCCTTCTTCATGCATGACCTTGCCGGGCACCATCCGCACGGATGACCCACCGGGGATCACAGCCTTAAGGTTGGACCAGCCGCCGCGAATACCGCCGCAATGTTTGTCGATCAGTTCCTCAAAGGAAATCGACATGGCCTCCTCAACAACGCAAGGGTTATTCACATGACCGGATATGGCAAACAATTTTGTGCCCGCATTATTAGGCCGGCCAAAGCCTGCAAACCATTCAGGACCACGGCGCAGAATGGTCGGAACCACCGCGATGCTTTCCACGTTGTTCACCGTTGTCGGGCAGCCATACAGGCCAGCACCGGCAGGAAATGGCGGCTTCATGCGCGGCATGCCTTTTTTGCCTTCAAGGCTTTCCAGCAATGCAGTTTCTTCGCCGCAGATATAAGCGCCAGCGCCGTGGGCTATATACAAATCGAAATCCCAACCGGATTTGCAGGCGTTTTTGCCCAGCAGACCAGCATCGTAACATTCGTCAATCGCCGCCTGAAGGGCCTCGCGTTCGCGAATATATTCACCACGGATATAGATATAGGACGCATGCGCGTTCATCGCAAAAGCGGCAATCAGCGCGCCTTCGATCAGGGTGTGGGGATCATGGCGCATGATCTCGCGATCCTTACAGGTGCCCGGCTCACTTTCGTCAGCATTGATCACCAGATAGGCGGGGCGCCCGTCGCTTTCTTTAGGCATGAACGACCATTTCAGGCCGGTGGGGAAACCCGCACCACCGCGACCACGCAGGCCGGATGCCTTCATCTGGTCCACGACCCAGTCGCGGCCCTTTTTGATGATTCCAGCCGTTCCATCCCAATGGCCACGCGCAAGCGCACCCTTGAGCGAACGGTCATGCATACCGTAAATATTGGTAAAGATCCGATCTTGATCTTTCAGCATTTTATCATCCTTCATCCCTCTGACGCGCACGCCAGATCCGAAACGTCATTATCAAAGCAAAGGCGAAACCCGCCAAAGCCAGTAGATCAAACAAAGCGCGGGTTCGTTCGGCCCAGCCAAAACGCGCCCCCGCCCAAGTTGCGCCGATCCAGATCACGCCAGTTGCCATAATGACCAGCGCAGCCATTTTGCCATCACGGGCGTTTTTATGATCCAGATCGTTGCTCATTCTTATTGCGACTTAGTAAACGCCGCCCTTCTTCACTTTCTTCGAAAATTCAGTCGTGCCGCCCTTGGCCAAAACCTTGGCTTGGGAAACCCATTCATCGCGACTTACCCGTCCCTTGAAGCCTTGCAGGTTTTCATCGACCCACTTGACTTCCTTGGCACGCCAACCAGCGATCTGGTCGAAATGGTAAAAGCCCATCGAATTCAAAAGCTGTTCCAGTTTTGGACCTACACCTTTGATTTGTTTAAGGTTATCTGCCCCGCCATCGCGCGCACCTTCCAGTGCCTCGGGGCGGCCATCGGCGGCCACGGGCTTTGCCTTTGGTTTAGCTTTAGCTTTTGGCTTGGCTTTTGCAGCAGGTGCAGGCGCGGCTGCGGGAGCCGCCTTAGCAACGGGTGCCGAAGCAGGTTCAGCGACGGGCGCAGGTGTAGCCACAGCTTGGGCCACCTCATCGTGTTCAGTGTTGTTGCAAAAAACCTTGCCAATCAGAAACGCCGCGATTGCCATCACGACAAGGCCGATGATCAAGGATACAAGCATCCCCATATCCATCCGCTTTAGCAAGATAACGAATGCCGCCAGCCCCAAAAGGCCGCCAGCAATCCAGCATGTGCGCATGCACGGTGACATTGTGTTGTTTTCAGTCTCACTCATTTTACCATTCCCTGTTGTTGATCATGGTTTCCACATACATGATGCAAAATAGCGCTAATGCGCCCGTTCGATTTTTGTATCGATTTCATTTTCATCATCACGTTACCCGGCGTTAATAAACGCCGCCCTTTCCAACTTTCTTGGAAAATTCAGTTTCGCCGCCTTCGGCTAAAATTTTTGCTTGGTCGATCCAGCTGTCACGGCTGGCGCGGCCTTTGAAACCTTGCAGGTTTTCATCAACCCAACGAACCTCGTCTGTGGTCCATTTGGCAACTTGATCAAAGTGGAAAAAGCCAAGGTCGTGCAGCATTTTTTCCATCTTTGGCCCAACACCCTTGATCATTTTCAGATCATCCGCGCCCGCTTTGCGCGGGGCCTTCATGGTGCGGGGTTTTTTGCCGGATGCGGATTTTGCAGCAGCTTTTTTAGCAGGCTTCGCAGCGGGTTTTTTGCCCTGCGCCTTGCCCTGCCATGGCGATGTAAGGGGCACTTCGGTGCCATCAATACGCTTGATCCCGTCGCCAATATCAACCGCACGCTGGGCGCTGGCATTATATTGGGTGCGCCCGCTTTCGTGGGCTGTAAGTGCTGTCAGGCCCGACGAAGGTTCGCAGGAATAACGGCCATTTTGCGGGCCCGGAACCGGCTCTTTGCCATCAGAAAATTCATCCAGCAGCGCGATAAAGCTTTCTGGCGTCAGATCCTCATAATAATCTTTGCCGATCTGGGCCATCGGGGCGTTGGTGCAGGCACCAAGGCATTCGACCTCTTCCCAGCTAAAACGCCCATCACCGGACAATTCATGCGGCTTTGCATTAATACGGGTTTTGCAGATTTCCATCAGGTCTTCGGCACCGGTGATCATGCAGCTAAGGGTGCCACAAATCTGAAAATGCGCAACAGTTCCAACTGGTTGCAGCTGGAACATGAAATAAAATGTCGCGACCTCAAGCACACGGATGTAATCCATGCCCAGCATGTCGGCGACATATTCCAGCGCCGGACGGCTTAGCCAGCCTTCTTGTTCCTGCGCACGCCACAACAGCGCGATCACACCCGATGCCTGACGGCCTTCGGGATATTTGGTCAGCTGGACCTTGGCCCATGCAAGGTTAGCGTCAGTGAAAGCAAAGCTTTCGGGTTGTTCAGCACAGAGGCGGCGCAGCATCAGACAGCTCCGGAATTAGTGTAAAGGATAAAGGACCACACAGCGACAACAGCACTTAAGATCGCGGGTGGTAAGTGTTTTTGAAAGGGCTGACCAGCCCGATAGTAAATCCAAGCATCATGCGCCGGCCCAATCCCCGTAGCAAAGAACGCAAAGGCAATGATGCCCGGATCTGCGGTGTACAGCGCGCCGCCCATAAACAAGGCGATAATAACATATCGGTTAACCATGACTTGCGGCAATTGCGCGTCACGATGGGTGGCAAACGCCATGCCTTTTTCCGGCGAACGCCAGAACAGGAATGCCAGAAAAGTCACCAAGACGGTTAGCAGCCAAGCCAAAATCATCAGGGGTAAAGGCAATGTTAACATGACCACCCCCTTCCCGATTTTGGGGTTTCAGCACCCGGCTGAATATTGATATTAGCAGCGCTGAAGATCACCTGTCGATCTCCCCGAACACAACATCGAGCGAGCCGATAATGGCTGCGATGTCGGCCAACTGGTGGCCCTTTGAGATATGCTCAATAGCGGCCAAATGCGGGAAACCCGGCGCGCGGATTTTTACGCGGTACGGCTTGCTTGACCCATCCGAAACCAAGAACACACCGAATTCGCCCTTGGGGGCCTCAACAGCGGTATAGCTTTCGCCGGCAGGCACGTGGAAGCCTTCGGAATACAGTTTGAAGTGATGGATCAGGCTTTCCATCGAGGTTTTCATATCGTTGCGTTTTGGCGGGGTCAGTTTGCCGCGCGCAAGCACGTCGCCCTGCCCTTCGGGGGCACGCAGTTTTTCAATTGCCTGCAACATGATTTTGTTGGATTCCAGCATTTCCGCCATGCGCAGCAAATAGCGATCATAACAGTCGCCGTTTTTACCCACAGGGATTTTGAAATCAAATTCATCGTACAATTCATAGGGTTGCGAACGCCGCAAATCCCAAGCAAGGCCAGATCCACGCGCCATTACGCCGGAAAATCCCCAGTCAAGAATGTCTTGTTCAGTCACGACACCAATATCAACGTTGCGCTGTTTGAACACACGGTTTTCCGTCAGCAACCCGTCAAGGTCAGCCATGAAATCCGGGAATTTCCCGCACCATGTTTCGATGTCATTAATCAGATCATCAGGTAGATCCTGATGCACGCCACCGGGGCGAAAATACGCGGCGTGCAGGCGCGCACCGGATGCGCGTTCATAAAATCCCATCAGGATTTCACGTTCCTCAAAGCCCCACGAAACCGGAGTCAGCGCACCAACGTCCAGCGCTTGCGTTGTGATGTTCAGCAGGTGGTTCAGAATGCGGCCCATTTCCAGATACAAAACCCGGATCAGACTGGCGCGACGGGGCACTTGGGTGCCGGTCATTTTTTCAATCGCCAGACACCAGACATGTTCCTGGTTCATCGTGCCCACGTAATCCAGCCGGTCAAAATACGGCAGACATTGCAGGTACGTGCGGCTTTCCATCAGCTTTTCAGTGCCGCGATGCAGCAGGCCAATATGCGGGTCAGCCCGTTCAACAATTTCGCCGTCCAGCTCAAGAACCATGCGCAAAACGCCGTGGGCGGCTGGGTGCTGCGGGCCAAAGTTAATGTTGAAATTACGAATGCGCTGCTCGCCGGTCAGCGTGTCAGTGAAATTCTTCGTGCCATCCATCATGAGCGCACCATCCTGTCCATCTGCAAGGTCATATTATCCCTTAGCCTCACCGCTTTTTTCATCACCCGGAAGCACATATTCGCCGCCCTCCCATGGGCTCATGAAATCAAACTGCCGGTAATCCTGCGTCAGGTTAACCGGTTCGTAAATCACGCGCTTTTCCGTTTCGTCATACCGCATTTCGGTATAGCCGGTTGTTGGGAAATCCTTAAGCAGCGGATGACCACGGAAACCATAATCCGTCAGCAAGCGGCGCAAATCGGCATGGCCGGTAAAGACAATACCGAACATGTCAAAAACTTCGCGTTCGAACCAGCCAGCGCTTGGATGCAAGCCGGTGATCGAAGGCATCACATCGCCATCACGCAGCGCGGTTTTTATCCGGATGCGGTGGTTTTGATACATCGACAGGAAATGGTAAACCAGATCAAAGCGCGCATCACGTGCGGGGTAATCCACCGCCGTAATATCAACCAAGGTTGAAAACTGGCAATTACGATCCGACTTTAGAAATTCAACCAAACCAGACAGACAGGCAGGCGGGCAGATGATCGACAGCTCGCCGTTAACAATTTCTGATGAAACCACACAATCGGGGCGCTTTGCCTCGATGATATCTGCCAGTTCTTTTAAATGCTCGCTCATCCCCTACCTCACAATCGTGCCGGTGCGGCGTATTTTGCGTTGAAGTTGCAGCAGGCCGTAAACCAGTGCTTCGGCAGTCGGCGGGCAACCCGGCACATAAACATCAACAGGCACAATGCGGTCACAACCGCGCAGTACCGAATATGAATAATGGTAATAACCACCACCATTGGCGCACGAACCCATCGAAATAACATAGCGCGGGTCAGGCATCTGGTCGTAAACCTTGCGCAAAGCAGGCGCCATCTTGTTGGTGACAGTACCGGCCACGATCATCAGGTCAGACTGGCGCGGGGACGCACGCGGCGCGGTCCCGAAGCGTTCAATATCATAGCGCGGCGTTGCGGCATGCATCATTTCAACCGCGCAACACGCCAGACCAAAGGTCATCCAGTGCAGCGAACCCGTGCGGGCCCAGTTGATAATATCGTCCGTGGTGGTCAGCAAGAAACCCTTGTCGGCCAGCTGATCGGAAATCATGCGCGTCGCAACCTCGCGGTCGCCACCGGCGGTGTTTGCCCCGGTCTGGACGCCCTCAGTAATCATTCCCATTCCAAGGCTCCTTTTTTCCACTCATAGGCGAACCCTATGGTCAGAACTGCCAAAAACACCATCATCGACCAAAAACCGATCAACCCGACATCCTTGAACGCAACCGCCCATGGAAACAGAAACGCGATTTCCAGATCGAAAATGATGAACAGGATTGCGACCAAATAGAATCGCACATCGAATTTCATCCGCGCATCATCAAATGCATTGAACCCACATTCATAGGCTGAATTTTTTTCGGGGTCAGGATTGCGCACCGCCAAAACTGCGGCAGCAACGATAAAAACAAGGCCAAGGGCAATCGCAAGGCCAAGGAAAATAACGAGGGGAAGGTAGTTTCGAAGAAGTTCGTCCACGCTGGCTCCTTTTCATGCGACGTTTGCGCACATATATAGCTCTGTTGGCGGTTTAACGCCGCCCTGCGGCAGGGTCAACAGAACCAGCTAAGGAATCCTGCTTTACTGTATGTTTTTGTATACCGTCCGCCCCTTTGGGGTTTGACCTAGATCAACTTTGCCAAAATCCAGCCCTAAAACCGTGTATAAGCCGGTATTTTACGAACCGTTACGCCATGCGGGGGGGGCGTTTTTCAAAGAAGGCGGAAATGCCCTCGTGCGCCTCGTCACTATCCCAGCGCGTTGATAGCGCATCAATGGTATCATCAATTATAGCATCGGTTATTGGCGGGCCCAACCGGCGCACCAGCGCCTTGGCTTCGGCCACCGCGCCGGGGGCGCAGGCCAGATAAGGTGCAATCTCGGCCTCAATCGCATCATCCAGATCAGCCGCAGTTACAGCCTTGGCCAACAGCCCCAAAGTCACGGCCTCATCCGCCTCAAAAACACGTGATGACATGAATACGCGACGCGCCATCGCTTCGCCCATCCGCGCCATTACATAAGGGCCAATCGTTGCCGGAATTATCCCCAGCCGGGTTTCCGTCAGGCCAAATTTTGCCCCCTGCACGCCAATGGCAACATCGCAAACAGCCATCATGCCAACACCGCCGCCAAAGGCCTGACCTTGCACGCAACCAATCAATGGTTTTTCTATTTCATTCAACGCCTTAAGCATCTCGGCCAACTTGCGAGCCTCGGCTTTACGCGTAGCCTTGTCGGCTTGCATCTGTGTCTGCATCCAGCGCAAATCACCTCCAGCACAAAAGCTTTTGCCAGCGCCTGTCAGAACCACAACCCGCACCGCATCATCGCGCCCCAGCTGGCCTGCCGCCTGTGTCAGTTCAGCAATCATTTGCGCAGACAAAACATTATGTTTTTCCGGACGTGACAACGTCAGCGTTGCAACCCCACGCTTATCCAAAGCAATCTTTATTGTCTCGAAACTCATGCAGTTTCCTTTCGCATATTCTGTGCCAGTTTGGCAGCCTTTATCAGCACATCACGGTCAAGCCCGGTCTTATATCCCAAGGCCGTGACATGATCATGCACCGCTTCGCTGGCAACATTGCCCGCAGCACCGGGCGCATAGGGGCAACCACCAAGGCCACCAACCGCCGCATCAAACACCCGCAGCCCTTTTTCCAGTGAAACAGTGATGTTTTCCAGCGCCAAACCGCGTGTATTATGAAAATGCCCTGCCAATGGACGCCCGTTTGCAACTTGCAAAACCGCGTCCAGCATAGCGGCAATTGTTTCGGGTGTGCCTTGGCCGATTGTATCGCCCAAACTGACCTCATAACACCCCATATCAAACAGTCGCTCAGCCACATGTGCCACCTGTTCAGGGGATATCTGGCCGTCATAAGGGCAGTCGGTTATGCAGGAAATATACCCCCTAACTTTCATATTTAGTGCATTTGCTGCCGCAGATACCGGTAAAAACCGCTCTAAACTTTCACTTATCGAACAATTTATATTCTTCTGGCTAAAGCCTTCGCTGGCCGACCCAAATATTGCTATTTCGTCGGCTTTGGCTGCCACTGCCCGTTCAAACCCCTTCATATTTGGCGTTAACGCTGCATATGATACGGCCCTGTTGCGCTGGATTCCGGCCAGAACCTCGGCCCCGTCAGCCATTTGCGGCACCCATTTTGGCGACACAAAGGACGCCACTTCGATACGCGAAAACCCTGCGCTACTGAGCAAATCAACCAAGGCGATTTTTTCGGCGGCCGGAATCATCCGTGCCTCGTTTTGCAGCCCGTCACGCGGGCCTACCTCAAAGATTTCGACGTAATCAGTCATTGTTCGTCTTCTTCGTCTTCCAACTGTATCAAGGGCGCGCCCGCCTCGACCTGATTACCAGATGCAATCAGCACCTCGGCGACAATTCCGTCGCGCGCCGCTGTAAGTGCGTGTTCCATTTTCATTGCCTCCAGTACCACAAGGCGTTCGCCTTCCGCCACGGCCTGACCGGGGGCGCAAAGCACATCACGCACAAGCCCCGGCATCGGTGCAACAATAATACCGGCCCCGACCAAACTGCCATTGGCATTGGCCAGCGGGTCAATAATATCAAAAACCATTCCGGCATTGGTAAACAACGTGACGCTATCATTATTAATTGCAAAAGACGGGGCGCGCATCCCACCAATTTCCCATTGCCCATGCCGGAAATACGCTGTGATTTTCGTGTCTTCAATTGTCAAAATATGTTTGTCTGAATTGAGGGTTTTTATTTTAATTTCAAACACTTCATCTTCATGCCCAAGGTGAATTTCCTGCTCTAATGCAGTCCAGATATGAAATCCTGAACCCTGCCTGTCCAACAATTTTGTTACGGCCAAGGCCGCCATGGCCTTATGCGCCAAGGTGGGGGGGGTGGCCGCCGAAAGCGCGACCAGATCGCGCGCAATCAGCCCGGTATCAACCGCACCAGCGGCAAAACCATCATGGCGGCTCAGCGCGCTTAGAAACCCCAGATTTGTGACAAGCCCCGCAACCTTGGTCTGCTCCAAAGCAGTGGAGAGCTGGCGCAAAGCGGTGGCGCGGGTTGGCCCATGCACAGTTATTTTTGCAATCATCGGGTCATAAAACGGCGTGATCGTATCCCCATTACGCACGCCGGTATCCGCGCGAATTCCGGCGGGGAATGTCAGATGCGTCAGCGTCCCGGTTGCAGGCAAAAAACCGGCGGGAACATTTTCCGCATAAAGGCGCGCCTCGAATGCATGACCCTTCAGCGATATTTCATCCTGCACCAACGGCAGGCTTTCACCCGATGCAACCCGCAGCTGCCATTCGACCAGATCAATACCGGTCACGGCCTCGGTGGCCGGATGTTCAACCTGTAGGCGGGTATTCATTTCCATGAACCAAAACCGGTCAGGGCGCAGCCCGTCTGATGCATCCACGATAAATTCAACCGTGCCCGCCCCCGCATAGCCAATCGCGCGCGCGGCAGCGACGGCGGCGGCCCCCATAGCGGCGCGCATCTCGTCGGTCATGCCCGGCGCGGGTGCTTCTTCGATTACCTTTTGATGGCGGCGCTGCAAGGAACAGTCACGTTCAAACAAATGCACCGCATCGGTGCCATCGCCAAAGACCTGCATTTCAATATGACGCGGCATCTGAATGTATTTTTCAACCAACACATCATCATTGCCAAAGCCAGTGCGCGCCTCGGCGCGGGCAGAAGCAAGAGCGGTGGAAAAATCACTGGAGGCCTCAACCATCCGCATACCTTTACCACCACCACCGGCGACAGCTTTGATCAAAACTGGATACCCTATCTTGTTGGCTTCATTATATAAAACATCATCATCTTGATCGGATCCGTGGTACCCCGGCACCACAGGAACGCCTGCCTTTTCCATCAAAACCTTAGCGGCATCTTTCAGCCCCATCGCCCGAATTGCATCAGAGGATGGGCCAATAAAGACCAAACCGGCGGCCTCAACCGCCTGAACAAATTCAGGATTTTCCGACAGAAAACCATAGCCCGGGTGGATGGCCTGCGCGCCGGTATCCAGCGCCGCCTGAATGATCACATCACCGCGCAAATAACTGTCAGCCGGAGCTGACCCGCCGATATGAACGCCTTGATCGGCCAGCACAACATGACGCGCGCCCGCGTCGGCATCCGAATAAACCGCAACAGTTTCAACGCCCAGCTTGCGTGCTGTTTCCATGATCCGGCAGGCAATTTCGCCCCGGTTTGCAATCAGAACTTTCTGAAACATTAGGTATTTCCCCTGCTACGTAGTTTTTGACACCAATTAATTCGACGCCCACCTGTATATGGTACGGCTAGGCCTGCATTAATCATGGTTTCGCTTATGTTAATATGGTCGAATTCAAGGCGTATAAGTGCGCGCGAATACCGATCCTTCCCCCGAACATAGACAGAAACATGCCGAGCGGTCCAAAGCTTCCACCGAAGGTAAAACGTCGCCCGCACAGCCATCACAGCCTCACTAAAACAACCCGGTGAAAACAATTCCGGCGTGTCGTAACCGATAATGCGCGCACGGTCCGGGATTTGGGGCCCACACGATACTTTCACCGTGTCACCGTCAGTAATTTGCCAAACTTTGCACCCGTCAGACGGGGTTAAGAATCCTTTTACAGCATCAATTATCGGCGCAAAGGCGACAAGAATAACAAACAATAATACCAGCCATTTACCAAGGTGAAGCTGCCTGTGCGGCTTCTTATGGGGGGGCAATCCCATACCCCATTTGGGTGGGCTGCGACGATCACGGCTAAATGGAACAACGTTTTTCTTCCCCATATTACATCCTGAACAGGCCAAATTTTGTTGGCTCGATAGGGGCATTCAGGGCAGCACTTAGGCTGTAATGCAGCACATCGCGGGTTTGTCGCGGATCGATTATGCCGTCATCCCAAAGCCGCGCGCTGCCATAAAGCGGATGGCTTTGCGTGGCGAACATATCAAGGGTTGGCTGTTTGAATTCGGCCTCGGCGTCAGACGACCATGTGCCGCCATCGCGTTCAATTGCGTCGCGTTTTACCGTGGCCAAAACGCCCGCCGCCTGTTCGCCCCCCATCACCGCGACCGAGCTGTTGGACCATGCCCACAAAAAACGCGGGCTATAGGCGCGCCCTGCCATGCCGTAATTTCCGGCCCCGTTCGAGGCCCCTATCATCATGGTGATTTTCGGCACATTGGTCGAAGCAACTGCAGTGACCATTTTGGCGCCGTGGCGGGCAATACCGGAATGTTCGGCCTGTCGCCCCACCATGAAACCGGTGATGTTTTGTAAGAAAATCAACGGGATATTGCGCTGACTGCATAACTCAACGAAATGCGCGCCCTTGGCAGCGCTGTCGGCAAACATCACGCCATTATTGGCGACAATGCCCACGGGGATACCCATGATATGGGCAAAACCAGTCACTAAAGTTTCGCCAAAACGCGGCTTGAATTCGTCAAAGTATGAGGCATCTACGACGCGCATTATCACCTCGCGCACATCATATGGCGTGCGATTGTCCGGCGGCACGATGCCTAGTAATTCTTCGGGATCATAGGCAGGACCCTCGGGCGTTTGCAGCTGTACAGATGATGGTTTTGCGCGGTTCAGAAACTTGATCGAACGCCGCGCAAGTGCCAAAGCATGGGCATCATCATCGGCCAGATAATCGGCCACACCCGACAGTCGGGTATGCACATCACCGCCGCCAAGTTCTTCGGCAGAAATGACTTCGCCAGTGGCGGCCTTGACCAAAGGTGGGCCTGCAAGAAATATAGTCCCTTGTTCTTTAACGATAATTGCCACATCCGACATGGCAGGCACATACGCCCCACCAGCGGTGCATGACCCCATGACCACACCAATTTGGGGGATGCCTTTGGCGCTCATCCGGGCTTGGTTATAGAAAATCCGGCCAAAATGGTCGCGGTCGGGAAATACTTCGTCTTGGTTAGGCAGGTTGGCCCCACCACTATCAACCAGATAGACGCAAGGCAGGTGGCATTCTTCGGCAATTTCCTGAGCGCGCAGGTGTTTTTTCACGGTCATTGGCAGATATGTGCCACCCTTGACGGTGGCATCATTCGCGATAACCATCACATCTTGGCCGTGCACCTGCCCGACGCCCGCAATGATCCCTGCCGAGGGCGCGACCCCGCCATAAAGCCCGTGCGCGGCGGTTGCGCCAACCTCAAGAAACGGACTACCGGCATCCAGCAAATTCGCCACGCGATCACGTGGCAGCATTTTACCGCGCCCAAGGTGACGCTTGCGCGACCCTTCACTGCCCCCCAAGGCAGCGTTTTTTGCAACAGATGCGACTTCATCCAGACGCTCCAGATGTTTTTCACGGTTTTCACGCGCCGCATCGGTCCCCGTAATAAAGTTACTTGAAAGCTTCATTATTTCATCGCCCCCATCAATTCACGCCCGATCAGCATGCGCCGGATTTCCGAGGTTCCAGCGCCGATTTCCATCAGTTTTGCATCGCGGAAAATGCGCGACACAGCGCTTTCGTTCATGAACCCCATGCCGCCCATTGCTTGCACCGCTTGGTGGCTGACTTTCATCGCTTCCTCAGAAGCGTAAAGCACGCAAGCGGCCGCATCCTGACGGGTCACTTGCCCACGATCACAGGCGCGCGCGACCTCGTATATATAAGCCCGCGCGGAATTCATTGCGGTGTACATATCGGCGATTTTTGCCTGCATAAGCTGGAAGTCACCGATTGGCTTACCGAATTGTTTTCGTTGGGCAATATATGGCATTACCTCGTCCATGCAGGCGGCCATGATGCCGGTGCCGATGCCCGACAAAACCACGCGTTCATAATCAAGGCCCGACATAAGAACCGCAACGCCGCGCCCTTCCTCACCCAGCACATTTTCGAACGGGACTTCGACGTCGTCAAAGATCAGTTCGGCAGTGTTGCTGCCCCGCATTCCCAGCTTGTCAAAATGTGGACCAGTGGAAAATCCGCGCATGGATTTTTCAATTATAAAGGCGGTGATCCCCTTGGGGCCAGCATCAGGGTCGGTCTTGGCGTAAACCACCAGGGTGTCGGCGTCCGGCCCGTTGGTGATCCAGAATTTTGTGCCGTTCAGGGTGTAATACCCGTTCTTTTTTTCTGCCCTCAGCTTCATTGAAACCACGTCAGAGCCTGCGCCTGCCTCGCTCATTGCCAAGGCCCCCACATGTTCACCGGAAATCAGTTTTGGCAGGTATTTTTGCTTCTGTTCATTTGTGCCATTGCGACGAATTTGGTTAACGCACAGGTTGGAATGCGCCCCATATGACAGGCTGACCGAGGCCGAGGCCCGTGCGATTTCTTCAACCGCAACCACATGCGCCAGATAGGACATGTTGGCGCCGCCGTATTCTTCGGGTGTGGTGACGCCCAACAGACCAAGGTCGCCAAATTCACGCCAAAGTTCGGCTGGAAAATCATTTTTGGCGTCAATTTCAGCCGCGATCGGCTTAATCCGGTCTTGGGCAAAACGATGCACCATATCGCGCAGGGCATTGACGTCTTCGCCAAGGTCAAAATTCATACTGGCAGTAAACATTGGGGCCTCCGGCAAGGTTATTGAACACTTGTTCATTTAATACACACACGGAAAGCGCCCCGTCAAGGTCCAGTCACGGTATGGCTTAGCCGATCAGCGCGCGCACCGCGTCTTCGATGTCGCAAAAATCATGCAGCAACCCTTCGGGTGCATGGCGCGAAACCCCATGCCCATCAGGGCCGAACGTCACCATCAAGCACGCCACCCCGGCGGCGCGGGCAGTGTTTCGGTCGGTTATTGTATCACCCACCAACAAAGATTTCTGGACATCCCCGCCCGCCCGCTTGACCGCGGCAATGAACGGCGCAGGGTCCGGCTTTTTCGTGGGCAGCGTATCGGCACCAATAAAGGATGCAAACAGGTCGCGAATTCCCAAACGACCCACCAATTCTTCGGCCAGACCTTCTGGTTTATTGGTGCAAATCCCAACTGCATAGCCCGCCGAAATTAACCTTTCGACGCCCGCTTTGGCACCGGGGTAAAGCCGGGTGTGAACATCGATATTCTCACCATAATATTGCAAAAGCCGGGGGAATGCGTGCTCAATCGCATCCTCATCACCCTGCCCCAGCCGCTCAAACCCCAACCGCAGCATTGCCCGCCCGCCGGCAAACGCAGTTGCCATATCGCCCACCGGATCCAGCATATTCCCATGTCCAAGGTAACAAAAACAGGCATTTGCAGCGGCAATCAGATCACCTGATGTATCGGCCAAGGTTCCGTCCAGATCAAAAATAACCGTTTTCATGCTGCCCCCTCGGCAAGATTACGCCAAATCTGTAACCTGACGAAAAAAGAAGTGAAGTCTTCGCCCTTGCGAGCCCCACCGCAAACGGTAAAACGGGCGCAACAAAAAGAAAAGGGCCATCTATGAGCACCGCATTAATCATTTTGGCCGCTGGCCAAGGCAATCGCATGAATTCCGACCTGCCCAAAGTCATGCATGAATTGGCAGGGGCGCCGCTTTTTGCCCACGCATTGCATTCGGGTGCCGCCCTTTTGCCTGAACGTGTGGTTTTGATAACAGGTCATGGCGCCGAAACGGTCGAAAAAGCCGCGCTTGCACTGGATCCTGAAATTATAGTTGTACGCCAGGATGAACAGCTTGGCACAGGCCACGCAACATTGCAGGCCCACCCCGCATTGCAGGGCTTTTCAGGCGACGCACTTGTGCTGTACGGCGACACCCCGTTCATTTCCGACGAAACATTAAGCAAGATAAAACAGGCACGTCATACGGGTTCTGACTTGGTGGTTTTGGGCTTTGAGGCGGCAGATCCGGGCCGGTATGGCCGCTTGATTTTGCAAGGCGACACACTGGAAAAAATCGTTGAATACAAAGATGCATCCGCAAAAGAGCGCGAGGTAACGCTTTGTAATAGCGGCGTTATGTGCCTTAATTCGGATCTTTTGTTTGACCTGCTACAGGCGGTTGGAAACGACAATGCCTCAGGCGAATATTATCTGACAGACATTATTGCGGTTGCCCGGTCGCGCGCCTTGAAAGCCAGCGTTGTGACTTGCAAGCAGGCCGAAACTTTGGGGGTCAATACACGTCAGGAACTTGCGGCCGCCGAGGTGCAGTTTCAGGCCCACGCACGCGCCGAAGCCCTTGAAAATGGCGTTGCATTAGCCGCACCAGAAACCGTTATTTTTGCCTATGACACGACACTGGGCCGCGACGCGGTGATTGAGCCATACGTGGTGTTTGGCCCCGGTGTAACGGTTGAAAACGGCGCGCGAATTCGGGCCTTTAGCCACCTTGAGGGTTGCCATGTCTCACGCGGGGCAATCGTTGGTCCCTATGCGCGTTTGCGCCCGGGGGCAGAATTGGCCGAATCGGCCCGGGTCGGCAACTTTGTTGAAATCAAAAATACGCAAATCAGCGCTGGGGCCAAGGTGAACCACCTTTCTTATATTGGCGATGCCTTTATTGGCGAGGCGACAAATATTGGCGCAGGCACGATTACCTGCAATTATGATGGCTTTTCCAAGCACCACACACATATTGGCGCGCACAGCTTTATTGGATCAAACACAATGCTTGTCGCACCAGTGTCCATAGGGGACGGCGCGATGAGCGCCACAAGCACAACCATAACCGGCGACGTTCCAAACGCAGCCTTGGCAATCGGCCGGACCAAAATGCAGATCAAACCTGGTTTGGCCCAAAAACTGTTTGAAAAATTCAAGGCCGCAAAGAAACCTGACTGATAAAGCATATAAAATGTTCGAAAAATATAATATGTTCGAATTTAATACCGCCCTTATACATACCCGATAAAGGAAATTAACATGTGCGGAATTGTTGGCGTTTTAGGCAACCATGAGGCGGCCCCTATCCTTATTGAGGCGCTAAAGCGCATGGAATATCGGGGCTATGACAGCGCCGGCATTGCAACGATTAGCAGCAATGGGACGCTTGAATGCCGCCGTACGGTTGGCAAACTGGTCAATCTGTCAGACCATTTAGTGCACGCGCCCTTACAGGGCAAAGCAGGCATCGGCCACACACGCTGGGCCACGCATGGCGCGGCGACAAAAAACAACGCACACCCGCATCAGGCAAAATCAGTGGCGGTTGTTCATAATGGTATTATTGAAAACTACCGTG
This sequence comes from Aliiroseovarius sp., assembly GCA_030625565.1. Taxonomy (GTDB): domain Bacteria; phylum Pseudomonadota; class Alphaproteobacteria; order Rhodobacterales; family Rhodobacteraceae; genus JAAEUB01. Next base: position 22,760 of record DAOUQO010000005.1, read on the forward strand.
AATTGCGGGCTTTCCTTGCTAACGAAGGCATTGCATATCAAACAGATACCGACACAGAAATTGTTGCGCTTTTAACCCAGCATTATTTGGATCAGGGGCAAGACCCGGCCCAAGCCGTCCAAACAACGCTGGCGCAGCTGGAAGGTGCCTTTGCCCTGTGTTTTCTATTTATGAATCAAAATGACCTGATAATCGCGGCGCGCAAAGGTTCCCCCTTGGCAATTGGCCACGGGGACGGCGAAATGTTTGTTGGTTCGGATGCTATCGCCCTTGCGCCAATGACTGACCAGATCACCTATCTTGAAGAAGGAGACCACGCCGTTATTACGCGGGCCGGGGCCGAAATTTTCGATGAAAATGGCCAGCGCGCCAATCGTGAAATACGTCAGGTGCATATTGACGGGGCCGAAATTGAAAAGGCCGGATATAAACATTTTATGGCCAAGGAAATCGCCCAGCAACCAGTGGTGATAGGCGACGTTCTGAATGCCTATATGTCAGCCGAGGACAACGCCATTACCATGGACCTTAAGGGCATTGATTTCACCAAAATTGAACGGCTAAGCCTTGTTGCCTGCGGCACGGCATACCTATCTTGCCTAGTTGCAAAATACTGGTTCGAACGCTACGCACGCCTGCCCGTAGACGTTGATATTGCAAGCGAATTTCGTTATCGCGAAGCACCTTTCGTGCCCGGAACAGTTGCCGTTTTTGTCAGCCAGTCAGGCGAAACCGCCGATACATTGGCCGCCCTGCGTTATGCCAAGGGCAAGGCCGACATGATCCTTAGTCTGGTCAATGTACCCGAAAGTTCGATCGCACGTGAAAGCGACGTTGCGGTACCCATTCACGCCGGGGTCGAGGTGTCGGTCGCCTCAACCAAGGCCTTCACCTGTCAGTTAACCACCTTTGCTTTGATTGCGTTGCGCGCGGCCCGTGAACGTGGGCATTTAGATGATAACAAGATGGAAAAATACCTAAATGACTTGCGAAAACTGCCGGGGCTAATAAGTCATGCCTTATCAATAAATGACGAGGTAGAAACCGTTGCCCGCGCCTTGGCCGAAGCAAATGATGTGCTGTTTTTGGGGCGCGGGCAAATGTTCCCTCTTGCGCTTGAAGGCGCGTTAAAATTGAAAGAAATCAGTTACATACATGCCGAAGGCTACGCGTCAGGCGAACTCAAACACGGGCCGATCGCCTTGGTTGACCAAGCAACACCAACGGTGGTTATGGCCCCCCATGATGCCTTATTCGACAAAACAGTTTCTAACATGCAAGAGGTCATGGCGCGTGGCGGAAAGGTTCTGTTGATTGCGGATTCCAAGGCCTGCAAAGAAGCCGGTGAAGGGGTGTGGAAAAGCCTGATCATGCCCGAATCTCCGGAAATGCTTCAGCCAATTTTGTATGCTATTCCAGCACAATTATTGGCCTATCACGCCGCAATTGCACGCGGCACAGACGTAGATCAGCCCAGAAATCTGGCAAAATCGGTAACAGTTGAATGATGTTAAAAGACGCCCTTGCTGCCCTGAAGGCCGATATTGAGCCGGGGCGTGCCGAAAAATCGACCGCCTATCACAAACAAAGCCGCGAGGTTTTGGGCGTACCAAATCCGGCAATAAACGCCCTGACCCAAGAATGGCGCCAAAACCTAAACCTTGAAGCACGCCTGATTTTAGCCGACGAATTATGGAAAACCGATATATTCGAAGCCCGCATTTCTGCCGCAAAGTTACTGACCCAAGCCCGAATTAATCCGGATCAGGCGGTCTGGGATATGATCGCAAGCTGGGTGCCGGATTTTGACAGCTGGGCCATTGCCGATCACGTCTGCATGGCGGGGCGCAAACGGCTTACAGCCAACCCCGCGCGCATTGATCAGGTGGTCGGCTGGACACAGTCAGATCACATGTGGACCCGTCGTGCAGCCTTGGTTGTCACGCTGCCATGGACCCAGATGCGTTACCCCAAACCTGATGAAATAACTGTTCGTGAACAAGTGCTTGGCTGGGCTGCAGGTTATATTGATGACCGTGATTGGTTCATTCAAAAGGCTATCGCATGGTGGCTGCGTGACCTATCAAAACGCGATGCCGATCGGGTTCAGGCGTTTTTGGAAACATATGGCGCGCGCATGAAACCCTTCGCCAGACACGAAGCGGCAAAGCATTTAACGGCCAAAAACCAGTAATTCATGCAGGCCTGTCAGCCCGACACCCAGCAGGCGAAGCGCGGCCAGTGACAGGTGGCTGCCCGCCCCTGCGGGGCCGTCAACCGGTATCAGTTCAACCAACACGCTTTCCCCGTTTTCAACCGCCACCACACGGCCCGGCCTGCGTTGGCTGACCAAAGGGGTTTCCAGCCAGAAACCGGGCGTTGCGGGGGACCCCAAGGTGGCTATCGTCTGACCCAGATCCTCTTCGGTATTGGCATCAGCGGTGGCGCTTGCTGCCGTGCGTTCAGCGCTACTGGTTGTGTCAAAATCTTCGACCGTTACCGCATTTTCCGACGGCAAAGGCGCAAACGAAGCAGGGCGCGGTTTTGGGCGCACAACATCACTGCCTGTTGCTTCACCAGCAACATCCGCAGGCCCGTTTATGAATGCCTGAAAACCGGACGGCAGTTGCGAACAGCCGCCAAGCGACAAACTGACCACACATATAAGACAAATACGTTTCATAAGGCCAAAGTGACCTATTCATGCGGCATTTTCAACGACGTTTGCCTCTTGCCCCGACTGAAACCCGCGAATAATGTCCACGCATGGTTAAAACTTCGCTCATAGATCCGTTTTTACGCCCTGTCACATACCTGCGTCTGTCGGTCACTGACCGCTGCGATTTTCGCTGTACATATTGCATGACAGAACAGATGACCTTCCTGCCAAAAAAGGAATTGTTAACGCTTGAGGAACTGGATCAGGTGGCGACGACCTTTATTGGTCTTGGCGTGCGTAAACTGCGCATTACTGGCGGCGAGCCACTGGTGCGGCGCGGGATTATGGGGTTTTTCCAAGCAATGTCGCGCCACCTTGAAAGCGGCGCGCTGGATGAATTGACCCTGACGACAAACGGCTCGCAACTTGGCAGATTCGCACAGGATCTGGCCGATGCCGGCATGAAGCGGGTGAATATTTCGCTGGACACGCTGGACGAGCAAAAATTTGCAGACATCACCCGACGCGGCCGCCTTTCGCAGGTTCTGGATGGCATTCAAGCCGCCAAAGATGCCGGGCTGAAGGTGAAACTGAACGCCGTTGCGATCAAGGATTTCAATCAGGATGAACTGTTCACCCTAACCAAATTCTGCGCCGACCAAGCCATTGATCTGACTTTTATCGAAGTTATGCCGATGGGCGATATGGGCGAAGATGGCCATATCGGCAAATACTGGCCACTGGAAGATTTGCGCGCGGAACTGGCCGGAAAATATACCCTAACGGACCTGAGCGAACGCACAGGTGGCCCCGCGCGTTATGTGCGCGTCAACGAAACCGGCCAGAAAATCGGTTTCATCACACCGCTTAGCCATAATTTCTGCGAAAGCTGCAATCGCGTGCGCCTGACCTGCACGGGCGAATTGTTCACCTGCCTTGGCCAAGATGGAAAGTCGGATCTGCGCGAACCTTTGCGCACACATCCGGGCGACATGACCCAGCTGGAAGCCGCCATTCGCGCCGCAATTTCGCTAAAGCCCAAGGGCCATGATTTTGACTATTCACGTCAAGAAACCAGTGGCCAAACCAAACGGTACATGAGCCACACAGGGGGCTAACACCTGCGCTTAAAGCGCAGGCATCCGGCTTTCGATAATTTCCGCCCACCACGAAGACCCTGTCGGAATCGCGGCATCATCGAAATTATATTCGGGGTGATGTACCATCGCGGTGTCGCCGTTTCCAACCAGAATATAAGCGCCCGGTCGGGCCTCTAACATATAGGCGAAATCTTCGCCGCCCATGATCGGCGGCACGTCCATAGGCCGCGCGCCTGTGACTTTTTCGGCAACATCTGACGCAAATTCCGTTTGCTCGACCGAGTTCACCATCACCGGATAACCCCGTTTGAAATCAACCTGCGCGGTTGCTCCAAACGCTTCGGCGGTCGAGGTTGCGATGCGTTTCAGGTTCTTTTCCGCCATGTCCCGCACGTCTTTATCGTGGCTGCGCACCGTGCCGCGCAAAATCACATGTTGCGGGATCACATTATGGGCTTCGCTTTCGGTGCGGAAGGTGCAGGTGGAAACCACAACGGCCTGCAACGGGTCGGTGTTACGGCTGGCAATAGATTGTAATGCAACGACAATATGACTGCCAACCAGCGTTGTATCAATACAATCATGAGGCTTGGCCGCGTGCCCGCCAAGGCCTTCGACGTGGATTTCAAATTCATCCGTAGCGGCAAAAAACGCACCTGAACGAATGGCAAAATGCCCAATCGGCAGGCCGGGCATGTTGTGCATTCCGTACACTTCCTGAATGCCAAAGCGCTCCATCATGCCGTCATCAACCATTTCCTTGCCACCTGCCCCGCCTTCTTCGGCGGGCTGGAAAATCACCACGGCGGTGCCATCAAAATTGCGGGTTTCCGCCAGATATTTTGCCGCGCCAAGCAGCATTGCCGTGTGCCCGTCATGGCCACATGCATGCATCTTGCCGTCTTCTTTTGAGGCGTAATCAACACCGGTTGCTTCAAATATCGGCAAGGCATCCATATCGGCGCGCAGGCCAATAACCTTGCCTGACGTGTTGGACTTTCCTTTGATAACAGCGACAACACCAGTGCGGCCAATGCCTGTTGCCACCTCGTCACACCCAAATTCGCGCAGTTTTTCTTCGACCAAAGCCGAGGTGCGGTGAGTATCATACAGCAATTCAGGATGGGCGTGGATATCGCGGCGCCATTCGGTGATTTCTGCGTGCAATTCGCCAAAGCGGTTTTTAATCGGCATGATGTTCCTCCTCACAGGATTGTTGTTTTACAGGCTTGTTCCAAGGTTTAATTTTGATCCATCGCTAAAGCGCGACAGGCGAAAACGGGTCAGATCATGGCCGGGGTCACGCCCCAGCACAAGGTCGGCATTTATGCGCCCAAAGGCAGGACCAATGCCAAAACCATGGCCACACATTCCAGTTGAAACCACCAATCCCGACAGGGCGGAAACGCGGTCCACAACAGGCACAAGGTCAGGCATGACATCGATCATCCCCGCCCATGCCGATTTGATTTTAACCGACCCCAAGTTGGGGAAATTTTTGGTGAAATGGCGTGTAATTCCGGCCACTTTGGCCATGTTTGGCGCGGGGTTCAGCACCCGTAGATTTTCAAACGGCGATACATCATCCGCAGACCATTTTCGGGCCACATTCCACGCATCGGGAAAGCCACGCGGGGCCTTGGGGCGAAGCGCGGTTCCAAATGGGTCAGTCATAAATTGTGGCATAAATTTCAGTAAGTTACGAAAAGCATCCGGCCCAATAAACATTTCATGATAGCCCGCAGGCGCAAGCGTATAGCCGCCATCGGCACGGTGGCGAAATGCCAGCTTTTTGTCCGCGGCCCCGCCGGTAAAAACTTCGCCCAAGGCTTCGGTCTGGGCGGCGGTTGATTTGACCGAAAGCTGCGGCAAGGAAATGCCGTGATTTCGCAAGAAAAGCGATGACCATGCGCCCGCTGCCACGACCACCTTGGGGCTTTCGATCATGCCCTGTTCAGTGGCCACGCCTTTGATGCGCCCGCCTGCTATGTCCAAAATGCGAACCGCGCAGTTTTCAACGATGGTAACGCCTTCGCGCGCCGCTAATCGTGCCAGCGCGGGCACTGCCAAAAATGGCTCGGCACGCATGTCGGACGGGGTTAACAGCCCGCCCTGCCACGTGGTGGCTGCGGCGGGGATTAAGTCGCGCACCTGATCGGTGCTTAAAAGGTGTGAATCCAGTCCAAAATCACGCGCATGGTCCAGCCATTTACGGTGGCCCTGAACCTGTTTTTTGGTGTTGGCCAAATAGGCCACGCCGACCTGTTTCAGGCCTATATCAACATCCAGTTGCGGGGCAAGTTCACGCCAAAGGTTTTGGGCCTCGATCGCAATGGGAATTTCTGCTGCGTCGCGCCCCTGAACCCTGATCCAGCCCCAGTTGCGCGAACTTTGTTCGCCCGCGATGCGACCCTTTTCAAGGACCACAACCTTCTGGCCGGAGCGCGCCAAAAATAGCGCCGTGCAGATCCCGATAACCCCGCCACCAATGACCACACAATCGGCCGCTTTCGGCAAGGGGCCATCATGTTCAACCGGATTGGTTTCAGAGATCGGGAATGGTGTCATCTACAGAGGTCTGCAACTAGTTTTTCCATGAACACCCATCCGGCTTCAAATTGGCTTATTTCAATGAATTCATTGGCTTGATGGGCTTGTTCAATATTGCCTGGGCCGCAAATAACGGCTGAATATCCACCATTTTGAAACTGCCCTGCTTCGGTTGCGTAGCTGACCATATGGATGGCGTTGTCGCCGGTATAGCGCCGCGCAAGGGTTTCGGCGGCCCCATCGGTTTCGGGCTTTAAACCCGGCACACCAAAGCTGGGATTTATGCGAATATATGTGTCGGGCTGGATCGCCTGCATGGCGGCCTGAACGACGTCAACTTTAGCCTGATAGCGCCCCAGCCAGTCAGCGGGATCTTCGCCGGGCAACACCCGGAAACCCATGACGAATTGGCAATCTTTGGCGGTGATGTTTTCCGCCGTTCCCCCCGTGATGCGCCCCACATGGGCCGTGGTCCATGGCGGGTTAAACATGGCAGCAATGGCGTTTGGTTTCGCCGCCATCGAGCGCGCGTTTTGGTCGTTGGCCCATTCAATCAGTTTGGCGGCCTCCATCACCGCATTCACGCCGGTATGCATAAGGGACGAATGGACCTCAAAGCCACGAATTTCGGTTAGGACTGAATGGCCGCCCTTGTGGCCGGTTACGACCTGCATTTCGCTGGGTTCACCAATGATGGCGCCGGCGGCACGCGGCAGTTTTCCGGCCATTTCTGCAATCATGCGCGGGGCGCCAATGCAGCCGACCTCTTCGTCATAAGAAAGCGCGATTTGCAGTGGGCGTTTCAGGTCAGATTGCAGGGCCAAAGGCACCGCCGCCAGCGCCAGCGCGTCAAAGCCTTTCATATCGCAAGTGCCGCGCCCGTATAGGCGCCCGTCTTTTTCGATGACCGTGAAAGGGTCGCTATCCCATGCCTGCCCGTCGATGGGCACAACATCGGTATGGCCCGACAAAACAACGCCGCCTTCGACCTCGGGTCCGATATTTGCGTATAAATTGGCCTTGGTTCCGTCATCGTTGTAAACCCTGTGGGCCGTGACGCCAAAGCTGTTCAGATAGCTTTCAACCCAGTCGATAAGTTCCAAATTGGATTCCCGGCTAACGGTTGGAAACGCCACCAGAATTTCCATTATTTCGCGCGCGCTAAGCTGTTTCACACTGCATCCCCTTTGTGTTGATGCAACCTGTCGGGGCGCACCTGAAAGGTCAAGTGCGCCTGATATTTAATTAATCACCCAAATTTTATGCAAATTGGTAAAGTTAAGTGTTGCTGCACCAAAAATTCATGTTAACAATTCATGTTCACAAGGCGGCATAGATCGCCTGTTATATATCTGCTGGGGAGATGCGCATGCCCGATGGGGGCCCGCTGGTTCTGGATGTCCAGAACCTGAATACTGTTTTTGCCACACGAGGCGGCGAAGTTCACGCAGTGAACAACGTCAGCTTTAGCCTGAAAAAAGGCGAATTGCTGGGCGTGGTTGGCGAAAGCGGATCCGGAAAATCGGTAACAATGATGTCGCTGATTGGCCTGCTGCCATCGCCCCCTGCCGAAGTGCGCAACGGCAAGGTTATGTTTGATGGCCGTGACCTGCTGCAAACCGACGCTAACACGCTGCGTGATATTCGCGGGGCACGGATTGGCTTTGTTTTTCAGGATCCGATGACATCTTTGAACCCTGTTTTCACGGTTGGGTATCAGTTGCGCGAACCACTTATTCGCCACATGGGCATGAATAAAAAGGCCGCCAATGCGCGAGCGGTTGAGCTGCTTGATCTGGTCGGTATTCCGGATGCAGCCCAGCGGCTGAAAGATTTTCCACACCAGTTTTCCGGCGGTATGCGCCAACGGGTGATGATTGCCATCGCACTGGCATGTGACCCCGAAGTTCTGATTGCGGATGAGCCAACGACAGCGCTGGATGTCACCATTCAGGCACAGATACTTGAGCTGGTCAAAGAACTGCGCCAGAAACTGGGCATGGCGATCATCTGGATCACCCACGATCTGGGCGTCATTGCCGGCATCGCCGATCGCGTCATGGTTATGTATGGCGGCCAAGTGGTTGAACAGGCCCCTGTGCGCGAAATTTTCAAGAACCCGCAGCACCCTTATACCAAGGCGCTGCTGCAAACTATTCCCCATGTCAGCGGCGAACGATCTGAGCGTTTGCAGGTAATCGAAGGCCAGCCACCCATGCTGGGTGCCGCCCCCACCGCCTGCCCTTTCCGTGATCGCTGTGACGTTTCGCATGATCGTTGCGAGCGCGAAAATCCCGAACGTGTTAATACAGGTGCCGGCCATGATGTGGCCTGTTTTCTGGCCGAAAAGGAGAGCATGAATGCTTGATAACGGCCAAAAGCGCGAAAAACTGGTCGAGGTAAGCGACCTGAAAATGCACTTCCCGATTTATGCGGGGTTGTTTCGCAAACATGTGGGCGACGTAAAAGCCGTGGACGGCGTATCCTTCGACATTTTTGATGGCGAAACCTTGGGCCTTGTGGGCGAAAGCGGCTGTGGTAAATCCACCTGCGGGCGCGCTGTTTTACGGCTGTATGATATCACCTCAGGCTCGGTCAAAATTGGCGGGCGCGAAATTGGTGCTACACCGCAAGGCGATTTACGTAAGATGCGTCCGACCATGCAGATGGTATTTCAGGATCCGCAAGCGTCGCTAAACCCGCGCATGACTGTCGAGGGAATTATTGGCGAGCCGTTAAGCGAACACACCGATCTAGACCGCAAGGGCAAGCTGGCCAAGGTACATGAATTAATGGACGCGGTCGGGCTGAACCGGGCATTTTCCAGTCGCTATCCGCATGAATTTTCCGGTGGGCAACGCCAACGGATCGGCATTGCGCGCGCACTAGCGTTGAACCCGAAATTCATTGTTTGTGACGAACCGATCGCGGCGCTGGATGTGTCAATTCAAGCCCAAGTGGTGAACCTGCTTGAGGACCTTCAGAAAAAGCTGGGCCTGACATATTTGTTTATCAGTCACGATCTTTCGATGGTGCGCCATATCGCGGATCGTGTGGCGGTGATGTATCTGGGCAAAATCGTCGAGGTTTCCCCGCGCGACGCGCTGTATAGCGACCCACTGCATCCCTACACCAAAGCGCTGCTTTCTGCGGTGCCAGAACCTGATCCTGACGTCACAACAGACGACCGCGTGATTTTGCAGGGCGACGTGCCCAGCCCGTCAAACCCGCCCAAGGGCTGCAATTTTTGCACGCGCTGCCCGGCGGTCATGGATATCTGCCACGAAAATGAACCGGAATTCCGCGAGGTATCACCGGGCCGTTTTGTGGCCTGCCACCACCACAACGAAACCACTAATTAGATCGCCGGTAAACCGGCGACTTTTCGGCTGAAATGCCATCAACAAGGAGAGAGAGAAAATGAAACTTAAAACACTTTTGCTAGGCGCAGCTGCTGCTGTAGCCATGGCGCCACTTGCGGCCCAAGCCGAGCGCGGCTCGGATGGCCAATTGAACATCATTTACTGGCAAGCGGTTTCCATCCTGAACCCGTATCTGTCAGGTGGTTCCAAAGACCGTGACGCATCGGCCCTGATCATCGAGCCACTGGTTCGCTATGACCCAACCGGCGCAATGGTGCCTTATCTGGTCGACACAATCCCGACTGTGGCCAATGGCGGCATTTCCGAAGATCTGACAAGCATCACATGGACCCTGAGCGAAGGCATCCTGTGGTCTGACGGCACAGCCCTTACTGCGGCTGACGTTGTGTTCACGGCGCAATATTGCATGGCCGAAGATGGCGGTTGCGCCTCTGCCACTGCTTTTGCTGATGTGGAAAATGTTGAAGCAATCGATGACCGGACTGTCAAAGTCACGTTCTCAAAGCCTAAACCATTCCCGTATGGACCGTTTGTTGGCAATGCCAGCCCGATCATCCAAGCTGCCCAGTTCGCAGATTGCCTCGGTGCAGCCGCACCTAATTGTACGGATGCAAACTTTGGCCCAATCGGCACCGGCCCGTTCATGGTTTCCGAATTCCGCGCCAATGACACCATTTCATATGTCGCCAACCCTAATTTCCGCGACTCGGCCAAACCAGCCTTCGCATCTGTGACCTTCAAAGGTGGCGGCGATGCAGCAGCGGCAGCACGTGCGGTTCTAGAAACTGGCGAATTCGATTACGCCTGGAACATGCAAGTTGACCCAGAAGTTCTGTCAAACATGGAAGCAGCAGGCAAAGGCCGCGTTGTTTCAGCCTTCGGCACAATGGTTGAACGTATGTTGGTTAACCTGACAGATTCAACCGCAGCAGCGGGCGACGCACGTTCCACACCAGAAGCTGGCGGCCACCCTTACTTGGCTGATCCTGCCGTACGCCGCGCATTGAGCATGGCAATTGATCGCGCAACATTGGTCGAAGTCGGCTATGGCGCTGCAGGTAAAGAAACCTGTAACGTGGTTCCTGCCCCGGCGATTTATGCATCAACTGCAAATGACTGGTGCCTGACACAAGACATCGCAGGCGCCAACGCATTGTTGGACAGCGCTGGCTGGGTTGACAGCAACGGCGACGGTATCCGCGATAAAGACGGTGTTGAGCTTTCAATCTTGTATCAAACATCGACAAATGCTGTTCGTCAGGACACCCAAGCGCTGGTTAAGCAGTGGTGGGGCGAAATCGGTGTAGAAACCGAATTGCGCAACATTGATGCGGCTGTGTTCTTTGGTTCGGATCCTGCATCGCCGGATACATACCAAAAGTTCTATGCTGACATTGAAATGTACACCAACTGGTTCGACGGCACAGACCCAGAAACGTACATGAACAGCTGGACATGTGGCCAAATCCCCGGTCCTGACAATGGCTGGCAGGGCAACAACATGCCACGTTATTGTAACGCGGATTATGACGCCTTGGTTGTAAAACTTTCCAGCACCTCGGCACTGGATGAGCGCGCAGCGATTATCCAAACGCTGAACAACATGCTGATGGAAGCTGGCGCAATCATTCCGCTGGTTCACCGTGGCGCTGTTTCGGCCCATGCAAACACCCTGCTCGGTGTTGATCTGAATGCTTGGGACAGCGAAATGTGGAACATCGCTGACTGGACACGCGGCGACATGTAAGCCGATAAATACCGGCTGCTCCGCGCAATCAACACGCGCGGGGCGGCCACCCTACCCCATTCTTGCCACCCCATCCCTGAAAAGAACTGAACTGAGTCACCTATGCTGAACTATACTCTCAGACGTCTGATGTTCACCGTTCCGGTGCTTTTGTTCATCTCTTTTATTATCTTCATCATTTTGGACATGGCGCCAAATGATCCGACCGGCAATCTGCCGATGACCATTCCGCCGGACGTGCGCGAAAAGATCCGCGAAAGCCTTGGCTTGGGTCAGCCGCTTCCGGTCAGGTATTTCAAATGGTGCGTGCAGTTTTTCATAAACGAGCCGCTGAACATCATCGACAAGATGTTTGATGTTTGCACCTGGGGCTGCGAAGACCGCCTGCGCGTGCGGTCATGGGCAACCCGTTCGCCAGTTGTTGATCTGATTGTTGAGCGCATGCCCCAAACCCTGTGGGTGGTTGGCATGTCTTATGTGGTTGGCATTATCCTTGCGGTGCCGATCGGGGTGATTTCGGCCTATAAACAATACAGCTGGTTTGATCAGGCCGGCACGTTCGTTTCAATGGTTGGCTTTTCAGTGCCTTCGTTCTTTTCGGGCGTTCTGGTTATCGTGATCTTTTCCGTGCAATTGGGATGGTTCCCGTCAATATATGACACCACCCTAAAGGTGGTCGATTGGGACACGTTCATGATGCAAATCAGGCAAATGGTGATGCCAGTCATGGTGCTTGCCCTGCAAACCACAGCCCAGATCAGCCGCTTTATGCGCGCCAGTATGCTGGACAATCTGAACATGGATTATGTGCGTACCGCACGCGCCAAGGGCATGAAGGAAACCACGGTTTTGCTGGTGCATGTGCTGCGCAATTCGCTGATCCCTGTGGTGACAGTGATCGCGCTAGGCATCCCGGCAATCTTTGGCGGCGCCATTATTACCGAGGCCGTATTCAAGGTGAACGGCATTGGGCAGTTACTGATCATCGGCATTCAAGGCGCAGATATTCCGCTGGTGCAAACGCTGACATTCATCTTTGCGGTACTGATCGTGATGTTTAACCTGATTGCCGACATTCTTTACGGCATCCTTGATCCGAGGATCCGCTATGACTGATACAGCAACAACCACCGCAAAAACCGAAATCCAAAAACCGCGCTCGCAATGGGCCGATGTTTGGGACCAGTTCCGCACCCACAAAGGCGCAATGATCGGCATGGCGTTCTTTGTGTTCATCTGTGCATTGGTCACCTTTGGCCCGATGCTGTGGACGCTTGAGCCAAGCTACATCGATATCCGTTCCAAAAACCAAGGTATGTCACTGGCCCACCCGATGGGCACCGACCAGTTGGGGCGCGACATGTTTGCCCAGATGCTGGCGGGCGGGCGCGTATCGCTGCTGGTTGGGGTAACCGCGATGCTGCTGGCGCTGATATTGGGCACATTGGTTGGCGTTATTGCCGGATATTTCAAACGGCTGGACAGCCCGCTTATGCGCCTGACCGACCTGTTTTTGGCCTTGCCAATCCTGCCGCTTCTGTTGGTGATTATCATGCTGTTTCGCGAAACTTTACGCGGAGCTTTCGGGCCGGAAACCGGCGTGTTCTTGCTGGTTGTGTTCGTGATTGGCATTACCAGCTGGATGCACACAGCGCGCATCGTGCGCGGTGATGTTCTAAGTATCAAGGAACAGGAATTCGTGCTGGCCGCGCGTTCCATCGGCACGCCCAGCCGACGGATGATCCTGCGTCATATCCTGCCAAATGTCATGAGCCCGATCATGGTATCGG
>DAOUQO010000055.1 GCA_030625565.1 Aliiroseovarius sp.
AACGGCGGCCTTGATGCCGGTGAACATGGCCTCGACAAAGGGGACTTTGCCCCAGATCGCATAGGCCAGCGTCAGCGCCAGCATCACCACCGCACCGGGCAGCACAAACAGCAGCCCGGCAATCATCCCGCCCTTAACCCCATGCAGCCGCCAGCCGGCATAGGTAGCCATCTGCGTGGCCTCGGGGCCGGGCAGTAACATGCAAAATGACAGGGCATTTAGGAACTGGTCTTCGCTCATCCAAGGGCGGTCTTCGACCAATTCCTTGTGCATCACCGCGATTTGGGCGGCAGGCCCGCCAAACGACAACAGGCCAATGCGCGCAAAAACGCGGGTGGTTTGGGCTAGGCTGGGCGTTTGCAGGCCGGTGCTCATGATGTGGTATCCGTCTTTGGTTTCATCCGATTGTTTGCCCGTCTGGTGCGGGCCGGTAAAGGTAAATAACGCGGCGTTATCGTTGCCCGATGTGAAAAGCCGCCCTAGCCTGATGATGATAAGGGGAAAATTATGTCACAAACCACGTTTAAAGCCCGCGATCCTGACTTTGCCCAGCGGGTGCGCCACAGCTTTGCCCGACAGGAATTCATGACATTTTTAGGGGTTGAGTTGGCCGGGGTCAGTGCCGGTTTTGCCGAAATTCGCCTGCCGTACCAAAAGGGGCTGACCCAGCAGCACGGGTTTTTCCATGGCGGGGCGATTGGCACGCTGGCCGATAATGCCGGAGGCTACGCCGCCTTCAGCCTGCTATCGGCCAAAGATGCCATCTTGACGGTTGAATACAAGGTTAACATGATGGCCCCTGCGATTGGCGATGCCTTGGTTGCGCGGGGTAGGGTGCTGCGATCAGGTCGCCAGCTAAGCGTTTCCCATACGGATGTGTTCAGCATAAAAGACGGGGTGGAAAAACTGGTTGCCACTTCGCTGGGAACCTTCATGACAGTGATCGGTGTGGCCGACACTGAAATGGGGGTTTAGGCATGAAAAACGATGCGGGCCTTACCCGTAAAGGCAACCGCTTTGTCTGATGTTGCCTGATATGGCGCGTGTTTTGACTGAAATCCTGTTGGCTGGCTGTTCGGCAAGCCAGACAAAATGTACATATCTAGTCTTTCCTATTTCGTTCCGTTTCTATTAAGGTGGCGGTATTAAAAACAGGAATTTAGTCTCATGCTGCAACATAAGCTTATTGGAAAATACCAGATAAACTGTATCCAAATCGCGGGTCCCTTTGATCTGGATGCGTTTTATACGCTGTTGCGCCGACTGCTTGAGGATAGTCGCGTGGTCGAAAAGCCCATGCCGGTTTTGTTTGACCTTAGACAGGCGGATTTTAGCAATCTGAACCTGCCGGAAATCCGCCAGCATTTGATGAAGGTGGCAGCACTGGGGGGGGATATATCTAATTTTTCATGCGCTTATCTGGTTGGTGGCGATAATTCATATTCTTTTGTACGCATGGCAAGCGTGTTTTCCGAACTGACCGGCATTCTGCCCGAAGATCGCACGCTTATCTCGGCCAGCTTCACCGATTCTGTTAGCTGGATCGCTGAATTGCTGAACGAAGACGCTGGCGATATCACGCGCGCACTCAAAGATGCAGACGTGCCGGGGGAGCAATTGGCCGCTAAGGGGTGAATTTTGGCGGCATAGCCAGAGCTGGAAAATAAAGTGCAGGTTTCTGTTGCCAGGTACCTGCGAACCCCGCCTTACACCGCTAAGCGCAAGGAGTTAAGTTTCGGCAACTAGCACTGCTTACGCAGCGATAGCCATAGCCGGAGCACGATTGTCATTTGCAATTGTACAGTTTGAACCGATAACGGTGGTATCTAACCGAAACAAAGCTAACCCCTTTAGACGTTCGTCGATCCTGTTTCGACCCCAAGATCCCCAAATGAAGGATATGATGGTGGAGTCGCCGGGTACCGCCCCCGGGTCCGATCCGCTTATTACGAGCGCGTTTATGTTCATAGTCGGCAAGCCGACAAGATCTATCTATGTAAGCAGGCGCGGATTTTCAAGCCCCAGTATTCTCAAATCACGGCATGCGACACCAAGAATGTTGACAGGTTGCAACTTATCGTAGAGCCTTTTGCAAATCGATGTTTTTGAAAGGACTGCTTAATGACTTACCCCGCCACTACAAAATTTGCCGTTATCTTGACCTCCGCTGCGCTTTGCGCGCTGCCGGCTTTGGCCAAGGATAAGGATGCCACGGGGGGGGCGGTCATAGATATAGCCAATGTCGAAGTCTGCGCCGCATTACCTAACGGGGTGAATGAACAGATTTGCAAATGCCCCAGCGATTTCAGCGCAAGCAGCGTTTGGGGTTCGGGGCCATATACAGGTGATAGTAACGTGTGTTCGGCGGCGCTGCATTCGGGGCTGCTAAGCTTCAGCGATACCCTTATTCAGGTCGTGCGCCGCGATGGCCAGACCAGTTATTCAGGCAGCAGCAATAACGGTGTAACCACCAACGACTGGGGCACTTATGGCGAAAGCTTTGATGTGTATTCCGTGGCCGCGCCAATCGCGACCAGCACAGATCAGCCGCGGCTGCCAACGTGCCAGCAAATACCGGCTGATGCGGTGAATTTCAATTGCGCATGTCCTGCCGACGGGGCCAATTCTGGTGTTTGGGGCAGCGACCCTTACACTGCCGACAGTGATATTTGCACCGCAGCGCGCCATGCAGGCTATATCGATTCAGCTGGTGGCGATCTTGTGGTGCTGCGCCTTCAGGGGCTTGAAACTTATGTCGGAACTGAACTGAATGGCATTACAAGTTCAAACTGGGGCAGCTATGGTTCCAGCATTACTTTTGACTGGAACTAACCGGAGGGCCCCAGCGCCGTGGCCACACATTATCTGCAAGACATAAGAACCGGTGCGATGCTTGGCGTTCTTACGGGGGCGGGCGGCACAATACTGACGCCTGCCATCACTGCTGCGCTGGAATATGTGGGCCTGCCTGTGCCTGAGCTTTTGTACCTTGGCACTGTTGGTGGCAGCTTTGGTCTGGGCCTTGGGGCTTTGATGCGCTGGAAATTCAACATGGCGCTGTGGAAGGTGGCTTTGCTGACCTTTTTGACGCCGCTTTTATATTATTGCGGGCTTTCGACGGCTATTATTGCACATGATTTATTTGGAACTGGCGGTAGCCTGATTGTATCGGGTCTGGCTGGCGGGGCCATTGGCGCCGGTCTTTTGGCGCTTTTGCTGGTGCTTTTAATGGCGGTGCCGCGCGGATTGACCCTGATTGGTCTGGTCACTGCTGCTGGAGCCATTATCGGGGGGGCGATGTTGCCGTTCATGAATGTCAAATCCGAATTCTTGGAGATGCTGGTTTTGCATGTGCCGTGGCATATGGGCGTCATGGCCGTATTGTTTGCGGGTCTTGGCGCGCGGCTTCGGGCCTCTGATTTTTGAAAATTCCGGCTACATGCCCGGTGACGCAGCGTTATCAACGCGGCGTGTCGCTTGGATTTGCGCGGCTTGTAAAAACCTGACAAGGCTTGGGTATCACATACGCCAAGGAGGGTGAAATGGCCGCAAATATTACCGACATTTTAGCAGCAGCACGCAAACATACTGACGAGGTGATCTTGCCTAACGTCGATGGCTGGAACGAGGCCGGCAAATGGCCGCGCGCCGCATCCGCCATGGCCGCGGCTGTTGGCCTGACTGGGTTGTATGCGCCCGAAGAATGGGGCGGCCAAGGCCTGCCGCTGGGCGAAGGCATTCGCGTTTACGAAGAATTAGGGCGCGGCGACGGGGCGTATGCCTTTACGCTAAGTATGCACAATATCTGCACATTCGCGACCTGCGGTTACGGCACAGACGCGTTCAAGGAAAAATGGGCGCGCGACCTTACTTCGGGGCGCAAGCTGGCGAACTTTGCTTTGACCGAACCCCAATCAGGTTCAGACGCCACCAACATGTATACCCGCGCTGTGATTAACGATAACGGCACATGGACAATCAATGGCGCCAAAGCATGGGTTTCACTGGCAGGCGAGGCGGACGTTTACCTGACCGTGGTCAAGACCACCGACAAACCCGGCCACCAAGACATGGCAATGATCGCCATTCCCAAAGACACCCCCGGCCTGACCTTTGGCCCCAAATACGAAACGCCATCCTATGAATTCCTGCCGCTGGCGGAAATGTATATGGATAACGTGGTGGTTTCCGAAGACAACATCATCCTGCCCGTCGGCCAAGGCCTGCAGGGCGCACTTATGGCGATTGATATTGCACGGGTTTCTATTGCCTCGGGCTGTTGCGGGTTGATGCAGGCCGCACTTGATACAGCGCTTTCGTATGCCAAAGATCGCAAAATGTTTGGCCGTAAAAATCTGGATCTGGACGGGATCCAGTGGATGCTGGGTGATGTTGCCACCAATCTTGAGGCCTCAAAACACCTGTACCGCGCGGCTGCTAACGCGCTGGGCACCCCCGAAGGCCCGCTGATGGCCGCCCACGCCAAACGTTTCGTGCCGGACGCCGCAGTTGACGCCGCTAATACCTGCACGCAAGTTCTGGGCGGCATGGGCCTGCTGAAACCTTATGGAATGGACCGTCTTAGCCGTCTTTCGCAGATGTTACGCATCGTTGACGGCACCACCGAAGTCAGCCGTGTCGTGATTGGCCGTGCCTTGCAAAAACGTGCTAAGACACTGCCAAGCCTACCCATTCCCAAAGGATACGGAGAGTGATCACACCTGAATTCATCCAAATGATGGCGCGCTATAATACATGGCAAAACCAAAGCCTGTATGGCGCGGCCGATACTCTGGATCAGGGCGCGCGCGATCTGGATCGCGGTGCGTTTTTTGGTTCTATTCAGCGTACTTTTAGCCACATATCGTGGGGCGATAAAATTTGGATGAGCCGCTTTGACGGCTGGGAAGCCCCCAAGCTTTCCAGCAAGAATTTACCCGAGGTTGAATGCAGCTGGGGGTTGTTGAAAGCGGTGCGTTTGCGCGATGATAAGCGGATAGAAGAATGGTCAAACAAGGTTGTTCAGGCAGATATAGAGGGTGAGCTAAGCTGGTATTCAAATGCAATAAAGCGCGAAATCACCCGCCCACGCGCTATGCTTATAACGCAGCTGTTCAACCATCAAACCCACCATCGCGGACAGGTGCATGCGATGTTAACAGCCGCGGGTGCAACGCCTGACGACACCGATATTCCTTTTATGCCAGACACTTAGGAGATGACTATGTTTAATGCTTTACTGGTTGAACAGAACGAAGAAACCAAGGAAACCTCGATCGGTGTGAAACAAATCACCGAAGATCAGCTGCCCGAGGGAAACGTGACCGTCGCCGTTGAATACTCAACTGTGAATTTCAAGGATGGCCTGTTCATGGGCGGCCCCGGTGGCCAGTTGCGTGTGTTCCCCCATATAGGCGGCATTGATTTTGCCGGAACTGTGGAAACGTCGCAAGACGACCGCTATGCGCCCGGTGATAAGGTTGTTCTAACCGGCTGGCGTGTGGGCGAAACCCATTGGGGCGGCTTTGCGCAAAAGGCGCGGGTCAATGCCGACTGGTTGGTGCCCATGCCCGCAGGGCTAGACGCCAAAATGGCGATGGCTGTGGGCACGGCGGGCTTTACCGCGATGCTGGCGGTTATGGCGCTTGAGGATCAGGGCCTGAAACCCGGTGCGGGTCCGGTTTTGGTCACTGGGGCGTCGGGCGGTGTTGGCTCGGTTGCCACGGCAATTCTGGCGAACCTTGGCTATGAGGTTGCGGCTGTCACCGGACGCCCCGAAGCGGGCGAATATTTGCGCGATCTTGGCGCAAGCCAGATCGTTGCCCGTGAGGAATTGAACGAAGTTACCAAGCGCCCGCTAGAACGCGAAACATGGGCTGGCTGCGTCGAAGCCGTGGGCGGTGAAATGCTGGCGCGCATTTTGGGCCAGATGAAATACGGCGCTTCGGTGGCCAGTATCGGCCTTGCCGGTGGTGCGGGGCTTCCTGCCAGTGTGCTGCCGTTTATCTTGCGCGGCGTGAACCTTTTGGGCATTGAAAGCGTGATGCAGCCTTATGAGAACCGTCTGCGGGCGTGGGAACGCATCGCGCGTGACTTGCCAATGGATAAGCTGGCAGCGATGATCCAGCCTGCAACCTTGGCCGATGTGCCAGCGCTGGGCCGTGATATCGTGAAAGGTAAAGTTCGGGGTCGTGTGGTTGTGGATGTAAATGCCTGATTTTATTATATAATGGGGGGCCGTTATGGGCTATGACAACGATAATATATTCGCCAAAATCCTGCGCGGTGAAATCCCGAATTTTACCGTGTATGAAGATGATGAAACGCTGGCCTTCATGGATATCATGCCACGCAGTCCGGGCCATGTTCTGGTGATCCCCAAAACCCCCGCGCGCAATATGCTGGATGCCAGCGCGGCCCAACTGGCCGCCTGCCTTGCGACGGTGCAAAAGGTGGCGCGCGCCCAAATGCAGGCCTTTGACGCTGACGGCATAACCACCCAGCAATATAACGAAGACGCGGGCGGCCAAGAGGTGTTTCATTTGCACTATCACACCATGCCGCGCCATGCAGGTGTGGCGATGGGACCACCCGGTAATATGGGCGATATGGATGAAATTGCTGCCAATGCCGCCCGTATTCGCGCCGCGTTATAAGGATATATTATGAAGCTAGATCTTGATTTCACCCGCGCGCAATTTCCCGCCTTTGACGAACCAGGCTTGGGCGAAATGGGGTTCTTTGAAAATGCAGGCGGATCCTATACCAGCCGTTTTGTCATTGATCGCCTGACGCGTTTTTACACGGCGCGCAAGGTCCAGCCCTATGCGCCATACGAGGCCAGCATGCTGGCAGGGCGCGAAATGGACGAGGCGCGGATCAGGCTGGCGGCAATGCTGGGCGTTGACACTGATGAGCTAAGCTTTGGGCCGTCAACCACGCAAAACACGTACGTTTTGGCGCAGGCTTTTCGCGCGATGATGCAGCCCGGTGACGCGATTATCGTCACCAATCAGGACCACGAGGCAAATACCGGCCCGTGGCGCAGGTTGGCCGATGCGGGATTTGAGGTGCGCGAATGGCAGATTGATCCAGATACCGGCCATCTGGACATAAAAGACCTTGAAAACCTGCTGGACGACAAGGTGCGTCTGGTGTGTTTTCCCCATGTCTCGAACGTGGTGGGCGAGGTCAATAATGTCGCCGAAATCTGTGCAAAAATCCGCGCAGCAGGGGCATATTCATGCGTTGACGGGGTTAGCTATGCACCGCACGGATTTCCTGACATAAGCGCGCTGGGCGCTGATATCTATTTGTTTTCAGCCTATAAAACCTATGGCCCGCATCAGGGCATTATGACCATCAAACGTGATTTGGGCATGAAGCTGCCAAATCAGGGTCACCACTTTAACGCCGACAGCCTGTATAAACGTTTCACCCCCGCAGGGCCGGATCACGCGCAGGTGGCAGCGTCCGCAGGCATGGTTGATTATATCGAGGCACTGGCGGCCCATCACGATGTCACAGGCGGGCCGCGCGCGCGCCTGCGCGGCGTGGTTGATCTGATGCAGGCCCATGAAACCATGCTGTTGCAGCCGCTTTTGGACTATCTTTCAGCGCGCAATGATGTGCGCCTGATTGGCAAAACCGATGCCAAAGGCCGCGTGCCAACGGTGGCGGTTGAACTGCCCGGTATTGCCGAACATGCGGCTGAAAAACTTGCGCCGCTGGGTATCATGGCGGGCGGCGGTGATTTTTATGCCAACCGCGCGCTGACGGCCATGGGGATTGATCCAGTCAAGGGCGTTTTGCGGCTTAGCTTTGTGCATTACACAACCAAGGCCGAGGTCACCAACCTGATCACCGCGCTTGATCAGGTGCTATAAGGCGCAAGTTTTGCATCGGGCCTTGGAAACGGCATCTTTTTGGGGTAGGTTTTTCAAATCGTACCTCTTTGTAAAGGTGTTTTATGCCCACAAGCGCACGTCTGATTTCGGCCATTTTGTTCGCTGCCATTGGCTGGTTTGCGGCTGATTTGGTAAAACCATTGCTGGCCGAAGGAACGTCCGTGGGCCGGTTTTCCCCGATTTCGGCAATTTTGGGCTTTATGGTCGGCTGGTGGTTTACCGGAAAACGCCTTGCCGATGAAGGGGCCGGTAGTCTGGGAATCGGGATAACGTCTTCGTTTTTATTGGCATTTTGGGTGATTTTGGTTTTTTCCGGCTATGAAATGCTGAAAATATCCATGCGCTCGAACCGCTATGATGGCCCGATGGAGGCATTACAGGGCATGTTTGGCATTGCGGTTGATTACATTTGGCTGGCCGCCACCCCCGAGGTCATCGCGACCTTGGCCCTTGGCGGGCTGTTTTCCGGATGGATAACCGCGAAAATCGCGCAACGCTGGTCCTAAGGCGCAGGCCGGTTTTCCATGGTAAACCCTGATCCGGACCGCTTGTTCTGTATGGGTGTGAATTAAGCATAAAGCGTCCTCGTTTATGCGCCTTGGCTTGAGTTCTGGATGGCGCGTGCATACACATATAATGGAATGCAGCGTGAAGGGCATAAAATGGACATCAAACAGGATTTAGTGGGCAGTATCGGCAATACCCCCTTGATTAAATTACGTGCGGCAAGTGCGGCGACGGGCTGTGAAATTTTAGGCAAAGCCGAATTTATGAACCCCGGCCAGTCGGTCAAGGATCGCGCGGCGCTGTATATCATCAACGATGCGATTGCGCGCGGCGTACTTCGGCCCGGCGGCACCATTGTCGAAGGCACGGCCGGAAATACCGGCATTGGTCTAGCCTTGATCGGGGCCTCGATGGGGTTCAAAACCGTGATCGTAATCCCCGACACCCAAAGTCAGGAAAAGAAAGATATGCTGCGCCTTGCTGGCGCTGAATTGGTCGAAGTTCCCGCAGCACCTTACCGCAACCCCAACAATTTTGTGCGCTATTCTGGACGGTTGGCTGAACAACTGGCGCAAACCGAACCAAACGGCGCGATCTGGGCAAACCAGTTTGATAATATCGCTAACCGGCAGGCGCATGTGGAAACCACTGCGCCGGAAATTTGGGACCAAACCGGCGGTAAGGTTGACGGCTTTGTCTGCGCTGTTGGATCGGGCGGGACTTTGGCCGGTGTGGCCGAATTTTTGCAGCCAAAAGGCGTGAAAATTGGTCTGGCTGATCCGATGGGCGCGGGGCTGTATTCATATTACACCACCGGCGAAATCGCGATGGAGGGCGGATCAATTGCCGAAGGCATTGGGCAGGTCCGCATCACCGCCAATCTGGAAGGTTTCACCCCCGACATGTCATGGCAAATCCCCGACGAAGAAGCCCTGCCGATCATCTTTGATCTGGTGGAAAACGAAGGGCTGGTTTTGGGCGGCTCATCGGGCATTAATATCGCAGGGGCCATTCGCATGGCGCGTGAAATGGGGCCGGGGCACACGATTGTGACGGTGTTGGCCGATTATGGCACACGTTACCAGACCAAGCTGTTTAACCCCGGTTTTCTGGCTGAAAAAGGCCTTCCGCAACCGGAATGGCTGGCGAAATCTGGGCGTGACTTGCCCGAAATGTTTAAGGATTAAGGCGCGTGCGGCACTTTTTATACGCAATATTTTTTCTAAGCTTCATTGCCCCCGCCATCGCTGTGGCGCAAACCGATAGCCCCGCGCCATCCGTTGAAACCGGCACTGAACTGGCCGCGCCGAACGGCGTTGACTATATCGCTTGGCAGGGGCTGGCCGACCGGATCGAGGCCGCGTTAGAGGTCGGGCGCGCATCCGACACGGTGTTTTTATCGCTGCGCGAACAATTGGTCGAATGGCGCGCTGAATTTTCCCTGATACGTGATGCAAATAATATTGAAATCAATACCTTAACCACCCAAATTGCAACGCTTGGCCCGCTGCCTGCGGATGGTGAAACCGAACCCGCGATCTTGACCCAACGTCGTGATGAACTGAATGTTTTGCTTAGTCAGGCCCAGCTTCCGGTTCAGGCGGCCGAGGAGGCGCTAAGCCGCGCAAATGTTCTGATTGGCGAGATTGACGCCCTTACACGTGCGCGTCAGGGCGATGCGCTGGTTTTGCATGGGCCATCGCCTGTTTTGCCCGCGAACTGGGCCATTGCTGCGCGTGCTATTAGCACAACAATTAACCTTTCGATCAGCAGTATCGGGGCAAATTGGGGCTCGGACATCCAGTGGGCTGAACTAAGCCGTGATCTGCCATTAACCATTGTTTTGACCATTATTGGCCTGGCTTTGCTGCTGCGCGGGCGTGCATGGGTCATGCGCTTTCGCGCCGGCATTTCACAGCGCATGGTCGGGCCCGGGCGTCGGGTGCTTGGCTTTGTGGTTTCGCTGGGGCAGGTGGCGGCACCTTTGATTGGCATATTCAGCCTACTTGAAGCCGTCAGGCGGGCCGGAATTCTGGACCTGCGCGGGCAAGTTATTGTCGATTCTTTGCCAGCCTTGGGCATGGCTTTTTTCGCCGCTCTTTGGCTGGGCGGGCGGGTGTTTGGCGCACCAACAATCAAGCATTTTGTGATTGATCTGGAAAGTGCGGCAAAGCGAACGCAGGGGCGCCTGTTAATGGCGCTTTTGGGGCTGGTTTATGGTTTGGACTATGTTTTGAAAAACATCGCCGCCTACGAAGGGTATAGCCCAGAAGCCCTTGTTGTGCTGGGCTTTCCACTAATTATCGCGGCAGGGTTATTTCTGTTTCGGCTGGGAATGCTGTTAAAGCAACTTGGCCAAAAAACTGAAACGTCCACCAAGGGGCAGGGGTTTCACGCCCGTATGTTGCCGCTTTTGGGGCAGATATTGATGGTACTTGGCGTGGTTGGGGGGGCTGCTGCTGCGATCGGCTATTCCCAACTGGCCGAATTGCTGGTTTATCCCACTATTTTGACGCTTGGCGTGCTGGCCATGCTGGAAATTCTGCACCTGTTTATCACTGACATGTACGGCCTTCTGGCCCGCCGCGAGGCAAGTCAGGCAAACGAAGCATTACTGCCGGTTCTGGTCAGTTTTGTTTTCGCGCTGTTGGCGCTGCCTGTTCTGGCCCTGATCTGGGGCGCGCGGGTGACGGACCTGACCGAACTTTGGGCGACACTAGGCCAGGGTTTTGTGTTGGGCGAGGCGCGCGTGACCCCCAAAACCCTGCTAACATTGGTTGTGGTCTTTAGCATCGGGTTTGCCCTGACGCGGCTAATTCAGGGAACCCTGAAAAATTCGATCCTGCCAAAAACCAGTCTGGATAAAGGCGGCCAAAACGCCATCACTTCGGGCTTGGGGTATTTGGGCGTGTTTGCAGCGGCGATTGTTGCCATTACCAGCGCTGGCGTTGACCTTTCGTCGCTTGCAATAGTCGCCGGTGCGCTGTCGGTTGGCATTGGTTTTGGCCTGCAAAACGTGGTGTCGAATTTCGTCTCAGGCATTATTTTGCTGATTGAACGCCCGATCAGCGAAGGCGACTGGATCGAAGTCGGCGGGCAGATGGGGTATGTGCGCGATATATCCGTGCGCTCAACCCGGATCGAAACCTTTGATCGCACCGATGTGATTTTACCCAATTCCGATCTGATTTCAGGGGTGGTCACCAACTATACCCGCGGTAATTCCATTGGCCGCGTGATCGTGCCGGTGGGGGTGGCATATGGCACCGATACCAAGCGGGTCGAAGCCATCTTGCGCGAACTGGCCGAGGCCCATCCAATGGTCACCATCACCCCGCCGCCTTCGGTGGTGTTTCAGGGTTTTGGCGCCGATGCGCTGGATTTTGAAATTCGCGCAATCCTAAGGGATGTGAATTTTGTGCTAAGCGTCAAAAGTGACCTGAACCACGAAATTGCCCGGCGCTTTGGTGAAGAAGGCATAGAAATACCCTTTGCCCAGCGTGATGTTTGGCTGCGCAATCCCGAGGTGCTGACAGGCGGCTCTGCTGCGGCCAATAGCGTGCCGACCCCGAATGTCGATGCCACCAAGGCCCGCGCCGCACTTGACGCCGATGACCTTGGCCAAAACACGGATGGAGAAGGCAGCGGAGAGGGCGACGAATAACAAAACGCCCTGATCCGACCTTTGTTTTTCCTTATCCCCAATAACCAACGGATAATAGCCAATGCCCCCTTGCATCAGGTGCAAAAGCAAGGATACAAGCCCCCCACGGACAGGTGGCCGAGTGGTCGAAGGCGCACGCCTGGAAAGTGTGTAGGCGGGAGACCGTCTCCAGGGTTCGAATCCCTGTCTGTCCGCCAG
>DAOUQO010000276.1 GCA_030625565.1 Aliiroseovarius sp.
GTTGGCGCGCACCCTATATGTGGCCTATTTGCTTGGCAAGATGTGCGGGTGGTAAATCATCTGCATCTGGGGCATATGGGGGCGTAATAACGACAATCAATCAGGAACCAGTGAAATGCACGATATTAAAATGATCCGCGAAAATCCGGCTGCGTTTGATGCTGCAATGGCACGGCGTGGGCTATCGGGTATATCGGACGCGGTTCTGGCGATTGACACGGCGCGGCGCGGCGCGATTGCTGACGCAGAATCTCAACAAGCTAGTAGTAACGCAGAAGCAAAAGCAATCAGTGTGGCATTTAGATCAGGAAATGTCGAAGAAGCTGAAACGCTCAAAGTGTCTGCTCAACGCAATAAACAAAACATACTTGGCCGCAAAAATCTGGCCAAGGCGAAAGATGCCGAACTTCACGATATGCTAATGAGTCTTCCCAACTTGATTGCCGACGATGTGCCCGATGGCGCGGATGAAGATGATAACGTCCAAATCCACACATGGGGCAACCCGCAAAAATTTGATTTTGATGCCAAAGAGCATTTTGAAATTGCCGCCGTCCAAGGCGGCATGGATTTCGAGGTCGCGGCCAAATTGTCCGGCTCGCGATTTGTGGTGATGTCGGGCGCGGTTGCCCGTGTGCATCGCGCGCTGGCGCAATTCATGCTGGACACCCACATCGACAAACACGATCTGAGGGAAACCAACGTGCCTGTTCTGGTGCGCGAGGAAATGATGTATGGC
The DNA here is from genome assembly GCA_030625565.1 of Aliiroseovarius sp. Lineage (GTDB taxonomy): Bacteria > Pseudomonadota > Alphaproteobacteria > Rhodobacterales > Rhodobacteraceae > JAAEUB01. The sequence goes on from DAOUQO010000276.1 coordinate 740, forward strand.
ACGGGGCAGTTGCCGAAATTCGGCGAAGACAGCTATAAAACCACCGATGGCTGGTGGCTGATCCCCACCGCCGAGGTGCCGCTGACCAATATCGTCAATGGCGAAGTGCTGGACGCGGCCACCCTGCCCCGCCGCTATGTTGCCCATACGCTGTGTTTTCGCAGTGAAGCGGGCAGTGCTGGCCGCGATACATCCGGCATGTTGCGCCAGCACCAGTTTGAAAAGGTGGAAATGGTCTCGGTATGTCATCCCGATGTGTCAGGTGACGAGCACAACCGCATGACCAAATGCGCCGAGGCTATTTTAGAGGCGCTGAACCTTGCCTATCGCACCGTGATCCTTTGCACCGGTGATCTGGGCGCAGGCATGCGCAAAACCCATGACATCGAGGTATGGCTGCCGGGGCAGAATGCTTACCGCGAGATCAGCTCGATCTCGGTCGCTGGTGATTTTCAGGCCCGCCGGATGAACGCACGCTTCAAACCTGCTGGCGGTGGCAAGCCCGAATTTGTCCACACCCTGAACGGTTCCGGCCTTGCGGTCGGGCGTTGCCTGATTGCGGTGCTGGAAAACGGACAGGACGCCGACGGATCAGTCACCCTGCCCGACGTGCTGCACCCCTATCTGGGCGGCAAAACCACAATCACCTCCGACGGTCATCTGGCCTGATCCGATATATAAGGACCAAATCATGGGTTTATTCGATTTCTTCACCGGCACCAAACGCCCCAAATCCGGCGTGCCCGTCGCCACAGCGACTGAAATCAAGGCAGCAATCCTTGCGGTCAACCGCGACACGGCACCTTTTCAAATCACGCCCTGCGACGATGGCAGTTGTGATATTATCGCCGAATGGAAAATCGTTGACGCCCAATGGTACCAGATTTTCGCCAAGGCCGGGTTGAAAAAAACCTTCCGGATCAAAATGCGTCTGGACCATGATAAATCCGAGGTCCGCGCAGTGGATGAAGATTTCACCGTTAGCTGGACGGCAGGCATTCCAACCCTGAAACTGGCCGCATCCGGGTTTCGCGGCCAGAAAACCGAAATGTCCTTTGGCACGGCTTACGCATTCACCGAAGAATTCAAGCCGGGGCAGGTCTATAAATACCGCTTTAATTCATCCGAGCTGAAAAAACCGCTGCAACAGGCCGTTACTGAAAATGGCTGGACATGGCGCGGCGTCAGCTTCGGGAAATTATAGACGCCGGAAACCGCACCAGTTTCTTTTGCGTCTCGTCCCACAGTTTCCAGCGCATACACCCCAACGCCTGAATGAACCCGATTTTTTTGGAGTCCAGCAAATGTTCGACCGCATCGTAACAGTTGCGCAGGTTGTAACAGGGAATATTGGCGTTCAGATGGTGCAGGTCATGGTAGGCGATATTGGCGGTTAGAAAATTGTAAATGCGCCCGAAATCCAGCACCGCCGAGGATTTTAGCGCCGCCTCTTCAAATTTCAGCGCCGGTTTGCGATCCCAATACATGGTCTCGAAATTATGCTGCACATAGGGGATCATCGCGCCAATCATGCCGGCAATCACCACACAGCCCCCCAGCACCCACAGCGCAGTGG
>DAOUQO010000164.1 GCA_030625565.1 Aliiroseovarius sp.
ATTTCGGTGCCTTCGGGGATTTCGGCGTCTTGCGGGGCCATCGCCACAGGTGCGGCGGGGGTGTCTGCTTGCGGGGCAGGGGCGGTTGTAGCCTTTGCCGCCGGGGCGGTTTGGGCCACGCTGTCAGGCACATCTTCGCCAACTTCGACCATGATCGCGATTGGCGTGTTTACCTTTACGCCTTCGCTGCCATCGGGGATCAGGATTCTGCCCATCACGCCTTCTTCGACAGCCTCGAATTCCATCACGGCCTTGTCAGTTTCGATTTCAGCGATGATGTCGCCAGCGGCAACGCTGTCGCCTTCTTTTACCAGCCATTTGGTCAGATTGCCTTCTTCCATTGTTGGCGAAAGTGCGGGCATCAGGATATTGGTAGCCATGTGATATTCTCCTATCAGTCCAGTCGCTTACGCGTAAATGTCGGTGTAAAGTTCGGCCAGATCGGGTTCGGGGCTGGTGCGCGAAAATTCGGCGGCCTCGTTGACGATTGCCTTGATTTCCTTGTCGATGGCTTTCAGATCATCGTCGCTGGCGTGCTTGCCCTTGATGATCAGGCCGCGCACATGGTCGATCGCATCGCGTTCAGCGCGGATTTTCTGAACTTCTTCGCGGGTACGGTATTTTGCTGGATCAGACATTGAATGGCCGCGATAACGGTATGTTTTCATTTCCAAAATATAGGGGCCTTTGCCTGCGCGGCAATGCGCCAGCGCGCGTTCGCCGGCGGCCTTAACGGCCAAAACATCCATGCCATCCACGGCTTCTCCCGGTATATTAAAGGCAGCACCGCGGGTGTATAATTCGGGTGTAGCCGAGGCACGTTTTAGCGCCGTTCCCATGGCATATTGATTGTTTTCAATAACATAGATGACAGGAAGCAACCACAGTTCAGCCATGTTGAAGCTTTCATAGACTTGGCCCTGATTGGCCGCGCCATCGCCGAAATAGGCCATGGTGACACGCCCGTTTTCTTTGTACTTGTCGGCAAATGCCAGCCCTGTGCCGATGGGCACTTGCGCGCCAACAATGCCGTTACCACCATAAAAATGTTTCTCGCGGCTGAACATATGCATCGAGCCGCCTTTGCCAAGGGAATAGCCGCCCGCGCGCCCCGTCAGTTCGGCCATAACGCCCTTGGGATCCATGCCGCAGGCCAGCATATGGCCGTGATCGCGGTAAGATGTGATGCGCTTGTCGCCTTCTTCTGCGGCGGCCTCAAGCCCGACAACGACGGCCTCTTGCCCAATGTAAAGGTGACAGAAGCCACCGATCAAACCCATGCCGTATAGCTGCCCTGCTTTTTCTTCGAATCGACGGATCAGCAACATTTCGCGATAGAGCCTTAGCAGCTCTTCTTTAGAAGTGTTTGATTTCTTTGCAGTTTTACGCGCGGCCATAGAATTGGCTCCTGTGCTGGTAAAATATAGTTTAACGTTAAACTATACCTTACAGCAAAATCCCCAAAAGAGCGACAGAAAAAATAAAAGAGGCAGGCAGGATTATTGAAGGACGACTTCGTCATAGCGAACAAGCCCAAGAACATCGCGCGCTTGCTGGTCTAGCAAATCAAGATCAAGGTAGTCATCCGACAAACGAAGGGTTTTATTGGCAAGGGCCGCAATTTCAACCGCCAAGGCATCGCGTTCATTGATCAGGGTTTGGGCCTCGGCATTGATTTGAATGCGTTCAAACAGCCCGAAATCACCTTGCACAGAGGCAAAAGTGAAATAAAGGCCAAGACAAAACATCGTGACAAAGAAAATCATACCACCGATCGAGCCGAAAAGGGTTTGCTTTGGAAAATTGCTCATGCTGCCTCGTCATCGTTTTAGTGCCCTTTTCGGGCTTTTTTCCTTTATGACACAGGCAGGTAGTTTTGTGAATCCCTAAAAATTAGCCCTCTAATGCGGCGACTCCGGGCAGGGTTTTGCCTTCCATCCATTCCAGAAAGGCCCCGCCTGCAGTGGAAATATAGGTAAAATCGGCCGCGTGGTTTGACGCGTTGATCGCGGCAACCGTGTCGCCGCCACCCGCCACTGATACCAGATTTCCCGCATTGGTCAGGCGACCGATTTCATCCAGCATCGCAAAAGTTGCCGTGTGGAAGGGAGCCAGCTCAAACACCCCCAGCGGGCCATTCATGATCAGGGTTTTTGATTTTTCCATTGCAGATTTGATTGCGGCGGATGTTTCGGGGCCAGCGTCAAGGATCATTGCATCTGCAGGGCAGGCATTGACGGGCAGGGTTTGCGACGCGGCGTTTTCCTTGAATTCATGCGCCACAATGATGTCGGTTGGCAGGATAATTTCACAGCCTGCATTGCGCGCTTTTTCGACGATTTCATTGGCGGTGTCTGCCATGTCATGTTCGCACAGGGATTTACCGACACCTATACCGCTTGCTGCCAAGAACGTGTTGGCCATGCCGCCGCCAATCACTAAAAAGTCAACCTTTTCAACAAGGTTGCCCAAAAGATCCAGCTTGGTCGAAACCTTGGCACCGCCAACAACAGCCATTACAGGACGTTCGGGGGTGGCCAAAGCGGCCTCAAGCGCGGATAATTCGGCCTGCATCAGGCGACCGGCGCAGGACGGGAGCAGGCGCGCGATACCTTCGGTCGAGGCATGCGCGCGGTGGGCCGCCGAAAACGCATCGTTGCAATACACATCACCAAGGGCTGCCAAGGCGGCGGCAAAGCCCGGATCATTGGCAGGCTCGCCCGCGTGATAGCGCGTATTTTCCAGTAGCAAAACCTGACCCGCCCCAAGCGCCATCACCGCCTGTTTGGCAGGTGCGCCAATGCAATCATCGGCAAAGGCGACGGGCAGATTAAAGGCGGATTCAAGCGCCGGGCGCAGAATTTCAAGCGACATTTCCGGCACGCGCACGCCTTTGGGGCGGCCAAAATGCGCCAGCAGCACAGGTTTGCCGCCATGGGCAACGATGTCTTGGATTGTCGGAATAATCCGCCTGATACGGGTGTCGTCGGTGATTTTGCCGTTTTCAACAGGCACGTTAATATCAACACGAACCAGCACTACTTTGCCGTTCAGGTCCATGTCATCCAGTGTTTTCCAAGCCATGCGCGCATCCCTCCCAGGAATTTTGTTCCTGCATAGACACTATATTTGGCCGCTTTGGTCAATGCGGCAAAGACAACCCCTTTCCCTTTTCGCACCTTACCAGTAAGTTCGGGCAACTTTTCAAAAAGGAGCCTGACATGGCCGATATCAAAGATCCCGAAAACACCATCCTGATCGAACTTAAGGACGGTACTGTTGTCATCGAACTGATGCCCGACGTTGCCCCCAAGCATTGCGAACGCATGAAGGAACTGGCGCGTGCCGGGTCTTATGACGGCGTGATTTTTCACCGTGTTATCGGTGGTTTCATGGCCCAAACCGGCGATGTCGAACATGGCTGCGAAGGCGGCAATGCAAACCGTGCAGGCACCGGCGGATCCGACAAACCTGACCTGCCTGCCGAATTTAGCAAGCTGCCCCATGATCGCGGCACAATTGGCGCGGCGCGTTCGGCCAACCCTAATTCCGCCAACAGCCAGTTCTTTATCAATTTCTCCGACAACCATTTCCTGAACGGCGACTACACCGTTTATGGCCGGGTTATTTCGGGCATGGAACATGTGGATGCAATCACCAAAGGCGAGCCACCTGTGAACCCTGACAAGATGATTTCAGTCAAGGTTGCGTCTGATGAATAAGAACACGTTATATGCGTGGATTGCCTTTCTGGTGGGGGCTGTTTTGGTTGTGGGCTACGCGCTTAAAACTGAATTCAGCCCTTTGCCGGGGGCGGCCAATGCGGCGGGCTCGGGCGAACTTCAGCTTGAGATCACCATAACCGGACAGGCCAATGGCATTGTCGTGATTGACCTGCTGCCGGACCTTGCGCCATTGCATGTGGCACAGGTCACAACCTTGGCACGGCGCGGCGATTATGACGGCGTGGTTTTCCACCGTGTTATTGATGGTTTCATGGCCCAAACCGGTGATGTACAATTCGGGCTTGCGACGGGCGACACCAGCCGCGCAGGGATGGGTGGTTCAGATTTGCCTGATATTCCAGCAGAATTTTCTGACGTAACCTTTGCGGCGGGCATTGTTGGCATGGCGCGTTCCTCCAATCCCAACAGCGCCAACAGCCAGTTCTTTATTATGCTGGCGCCCGGCGATTTTCTTGACGGGCAATATACTGTGATCGGCCAGGTTTCATCCGGTTTTGCCGTTGTGCAGGCGATCAAGCTGGGGCTTGGCGCAAACGGTTCTGTGATTGGCGCACCAGATATGATGCGCAGCGTGCGGGTGCTTGAGGGCGAATAATTTCGGCCTTTCACGCAACCTCAAACCCGCGTGAGCGGGGCTGGTTTTCAGCACTTTCCTCTGGCAGGGTTTAGATCAACCTTGCCAGAGGAGGCCCCTAAATGCGAATGATCCTTACAACACTTGCCGTGTCACTTGGCTTGTTTATCACGGCTTTACAGGCGGAACCTGATGATTGGGCGCGTGAATGGCCCAACACTGATTTCAGCCGTACCAGTATCACCGATTGGGATGAAATCCTGTCCGGTGGCCCGCCGCGTGATGGTATTCCGGCGCTCACAGACCCCGCATTCCTTAACGTTGCCGACGAAACCCGTATCGATGGGCGCGAGCCCGTAATTACGCTGGAGCTAAGCGGCGAAACCCCGCGTGCCTATCCAATTCGTTACCTGACATGGCACGAAATTGTTAACGACGTTGTCGGCGGGGTGCCGGTTGCGGTTACGTTTTGCCCGCTGTGTAATTCGGGCATGGTGTTTGATCGGCGTATCAACGGGCAAACGTTGAATTTCGGTGTGTCTGGCAAACTCAGAAATTCCGACATGGTGATGTTTGACCGCGAAACCGAAAGCTGGTGGCAGCAGGCCATTGGCATCGGGATTGTTGGGGCACATAATGAAACTGAGCTGACGCAGCTTGTTTCTTGGATGGAAAGCTGGGCGGAATTTAGC
>DAOUQO010000082.1 GCA_030625565.1 Aliiroseovarius sp.
TTTTTGGCTGCTGCGCCCCAGCGGGCCAGCGCCTGATCGCGGACCCATGCCGTTTGAGGGAAGATGAAATTCCAGAATTCGTTCGAATATTCGACATATGCGATCAAGCGGGGATCAAGGTGGTCACGGGTATATTCGGCGAACTGGCGCGCATAATTATCGTCGGCAGCATGGGGCATGGAAAACCACGGATCTGCCCCGATTTCATTGGCCAAAAGCACCATGATTTCCACCGGAACCCCGCGCCTTGTATAGGTGTAGTCGCCGGTCACGGGCCGTTCGGCCCAGTTGGTAACGGGGGATCCGTTGGTCAGCATCCAGTCCATAAAACGGATGGCGCGCAAATCATCGACCACCTCAAGCCAGTCAGGGTTAAACACAACTCCGGCTTCCTGCAGGGGGATATGTGCGGCGCGTGTCACCACGATATTGCGGATATTGTTGCCAGTGCCGTTCGGGTCGGTTTCTTGAATTGATAAGCCAACCGCACCTTCGCCGGGTGCATAGCTGAACCAGATTTCGCCATCGCGCACCGAAACTTTGCTGGCGCGGCCAACAACGCGCAGTTTGCCTTCGCCCTGAAATGTCACGCGATAACGCCCGACCAGCCCAATCGCGGCCTCGGGCTGGTCGGTTAAAATCAAAGCCTCAAGGCTGCTGGCCCCTTCGGGCAGTGAAGTTGGCCAGCCGTTATCATCCAGATGTCTGCCAGCCTGCAAATCTGCGGTGGTCCACGCGCCCCATTCATCACCGCGATGGCCGATCCATGTGCGCGCGGTTTTCATGATGTCAACAAATGGATGCTGCACCGACCAATCCGCCAGACCGTTCAGGCCCATGGCCAAGGCCGGATTTTCAAGGCCGGTATTCGGGCGCTCATACAAAACCGGCACCAAGGTGCGGCTGGCGACCAGAACCTCGGCCTCTTGTGGTGGCTCAGTGACCTTGGCGGGGACAACCGGATTTTGAATTTCGGAAATGCTGCCCGTCCCTGCCGTGACTGCGTTCCATATCGTGTCGGCAAGGTCTGAATAATGTTCACGCACCAGCGCATGAATGGTGTTAGGCGGGGTGAAACTGGCCGGAGGGGGCGCGTCAAACAGGCTGGAATAAGTCACCATAGCGGCAAGAAAATACAAGGTGGCTGTGCCGTGCGGAGCGGTGTCGGAATACAAATCCTGTGGCGCAATGCCCGACAATGGTGTGCCTGTGAACAGCTGCGACAAGATAGGCGCAACCGGAATCAGGTTGATATCAGCGTTGGGGCGCGCGGCCTGAAGTTCAGCCAGCCATGTTAGATACCATGCGTGATTGTGGCCCGTATTAAGCCGATTATATGCTGTAAATTCCGCGGTGCTGGGCGGAAAATCATGGGCAATTTCGCCCATATCGGCCCAGCCTTCATATAGGTTAATTCGGGCGTTCGGCGCGGTACTGGACAGCCAGTCAATGATTTCCAAGGTGGTTGTGACAGGGGATGCATCATCAATGTTGTTCCCATCGAAAGGCAGGTTAGGGCCTTGATATTGAATGAAGTTTGCCGGTGTAATCAAGATGTTGCTAAAGCCCGCGCTGCCAAACTCACGTCCTTCGGGGTTCCATGCCCCGCGCACACTTTGAAATGACCAGTTTGCGGTTGGCGGCAGGTCACGGGCAAAATCACGCAAAAAACCCCATTGCCCATCCATGGAAAAAAGCCGGGCGTCAGCCCGCGCCATCCGCCCCAGCCAGACCGGCACATTGGTATCGGGATCATCACTTAGGTGATGCACCAGTGAATTTCCGAATGCGTACAGCTTTACCCTGTTTTCGGCGGCCCCGGCGAGGGTAGGAAAGGCAAGAGCCAGCAGCATTGCCAGTGGAATAAGTCGTTTTAACATAAGGGCCTCGTTTGGGGGTGGTCATTTCCAACGCTATTTTGCGCGCCTTTGCGGGGAAATCAAAGTGATTTGCACATATTATTGCCTGCGGCGTTAAAAAGTGGTTGTTTATCAGCAGAAAGTGGCAGGAGATATTCGTGGATCCAGATAAAAACGTATCGGCGCAAACGCCGGATTGGTCGCGTGAAGTGGTGCAAAAATTCTGGGATCCCGGCCCCAAATTGCTGCGTGCAATCCGGCGCTATCAGGCGGCGTGCGCAAGGGGCGGAGTGTTGGGCAAGGTCAGGTCAAAATACTGGGCACTTAACCATCTTTTCTGGTCCGTCATAACCCAGAGCGAAATTCACTTGAATTGCCAAATAGAAGGCGGGCTGCGCCTGACCCATCCAACCGGAATCATCATTCACCCAGACGCCAAAATTGGACCAAATTGTATGATATTTCATCAAGTTACCCTTGCAGGACCAGTGGTGCTGGGCGGGCATGTGGATGTGGGGGCAGGGGCCAAATTGCTGGGGCCATTATCGGTTGGAAACCACGCGCGCATTGGCGCAAATGCGGTCGTGACGGGGGATGTGGGCGAAGGGGCAACCATGGTCGGAATTCCGGCGCGCGCGTTATAGTTCGGGGTTGAAAAATTCCGGCTTTTGCGCGCTTCGCCCGCGCACCCAATCATAGATCTGCGCAATCTGGTGCGCCTTTGCTTGCCATGTAAAAAATTCCTGCACATGCGCGCGCCCTTTGGCACCTGTGGTACGCAACAATTCTGGCTTGTTAGTCAGTCGCGTCAGCTCAGCCCTGAAATCGGCAATAATGCCAGCCCGATCGCTTAGCGCCACCTTAAAACCCAGCCCGTCGCGCACCAGTTCGCCCGGTCCGGCGTAATCAACAACGATCGGCGCCACGCCTAACGCCATGGCCTCAAGCACAACGCCGCCGCCAAATTCGCGCACGCTGGGTAATGCCATTAGCGTTGCGCGGGCTAGTACATCTTGCACCTGTTCATGGGCTAACCAGCCGTGGAATCGCAGATGATCTTTGGAAATCTGGTGTGAAAATTCGGCCTTTAGCGCTGCCAGCATGGGGCCATCACCGATCATGTCCAACTCGATTTTACCAGATTCCAACAGGGGTAACGCCGCCTTGATCAACATGTCAGGCCCCTTATAGGGCACCATGCGGCCGACAAACGCGACCCTAAGGCGGGGGGCATTATGGGCCGCTGTTTTGGTAAAACGTGCGGGGTCAATCGCGTTTTCAGGCAGGTGAATAACCTTGTTTTTAAAGGCCGCGGGGATTTCGCTGGCAGTATGAAGCGAACCAGTCAGGATGGCGCTGGCAGCCTTTAGCGTGGCGCGTCTGGCGGGCAGAAGTTTATATGCCCCGCGCAATGATGCCAGAAATTCGCGTTCGCGGCGTTGTTCGGATTTGAAAGCGGCAGGCCAAGGCACCCCGCCATTCAGCGGCCCCAGCACAAATGGCACATTATGCGCGGCACATTTGGCGGCAATGGGGCTGGTAATGGTCGGACTAAGCGGGGTGATCCGATGCACAACATCATAATGGCCCGCGCGAATATCAGCCCCGAATTTGCGCCAAACCTTGCGTTCAAACGCTGGATAGGCGGCGGCGCTGACCGCTTGCAGGGCGGTCCAGCCCTTACCATCTCCCATGCGAAGCACCTTGCCAATGGCCCAAAGCGGGCGCGCCAGTGCTTCGTTATCAATGGCAGTGAAATCTTGGCCCTCGACCAGTCCGGCACGCAAAAATGCGTTGCGATTGCGGATTTGGGTGACGATATGCACCTGCGCAACATCTGACAAGGCCCGTGCCAGCGACCAGCCGATAAGTGGCACGCTAACCCATTCGGGATTTGCAGCCTCGGCGATGATTAGCACGCGTGGTTTTGAATGCGCCTTGGTCATAATACGGTCGTATAAGTTTTCGGGGTCGGTGGTGGTGGCGCGGCTGCTTTTCGTATATTTTCGACCGTCCCCAGCAGCGCTCCGGCCATAAGCCATGTCAGCGGTGTAAGCGTGGCGTTGGGGATCAAATCGACCAGATTAATTGCCAGCAATAAAGTCAGCGGTGCGGTAAGTAATGGCAATTTCACCCCCGGTTTGCGTGAGTGTCGCCAAACGGCAAAAATCGGGTAGGCCAGCAGCAAAAATTCGGCAAAAAACCCAACCCAGCCATAGACTCCAAGGGTGATGATCCAGCGGCCATCGGTGACGGTTTTTATGTTGCCGCTTACGGGGTCAAGGATGTGGTTTCGCCCCCAGCTGCCCCAGCCGAAAACCGGTTTTATCATGGCGCGTTCTTGCAATATATCTTCGTTGTTAAAGCGGAACCTTAGGGATCCAGCGCGTTCCTGATTAAAGCTTGCTGCCTGTTCCAGTATTAAGCCAACGGGTATCAAATTGGCGCTTTTCATCACCGGATAGGCAAGGGTAAGGGCCGTTAGAATAACAGCTATTTTTATTTGCCATTTCCTATTTAAAAACAACATCATAGGGATGATTAAAACGCCATATATGATCGAGCCCATCGACTTGGTTAATACCAAAATACCCCCTAAGTAACCTGACAAGGCAAGGGTGGTTTTAGGGCTGTGCATGGCCTTGGCGCGGTACAGGGCGAAGGCGGCAACAAAGGCCATCATCGCGTAAAATGACGCCCATAATCCGTGGTCCAGAAATACCAAGGGTCGCCAGCCGCCAAAGCGTACTGATTGGGCAAAACTGTGTTGGTAATAGCCATAGACCCAGTTGTTTATTTGCGGGCTTAGGCGGACCTCGATTAGCATTGGCAGGGAATAGGCCAGACCGCCGATGAAAAGTGCGACCATAAGGGTTTTTTGCCCGTCTTCGCCAACCAACAAAGCGCGCCCTAACAGCAGCGGAATTACCAGCAAGAATTTTTGCATCATCAGGGCAAAACCTTCGGATATTCGCATGCCGGGTAGACCGACAATGCCAAAGAAAACCGGTTCCTGATTAGTATAAAAAGTGACCAGCGGGCTGGCGATGAAAACTAGTAAAAGCAGCTTGGCAATGCGTGATTCCGGCATAAGGCGCAGCTTGCTGCCCATCATGAATACGATGATGGCAAAGGCGGTTATGCTGGGAATTGTTTCCTTGCTAAGGGGTGGTAAAATTGGGAAATCAAAGGCCGCCGGGGGCGGGGGCAAAATTAAATATCCGGCCAAAATGGTCCAGACTAAGGCCTGCGCCATGGGAAGGCGGCGAAACAGCATGATCCCGACAAGGGGCCAGATTGTAAGCACCAAATATGCCAGTAAATTGGGCATGTGTCGTCATTTTCCCGGTTATGTTCGGTGTTATATACCTAACCATGCACTAAATGTCGCTAATATTGCGCAGCGGATATGGAAAAGCTCTGTTTCTAAAGGGCTTGGGCTAAAACTTAGCTTTGGGGTGTTGTTAATACCCCCTTTAAGAGCCAAGCTGACGCCATGGCAAAACGTTTAAAAATTGCGTATTTATCCGATATTTCCCCGCTGGACCGGAATTTGTATTCTGGCGGAAATGCGCGGATTTATGATGCCTTGAGCAAACATGCGGGCGACGTCACCATCCTTGGTAATGACTGGGGTTTGGGCGAACCTGTGCGCCGCCTTTTGCATAAGATGCCCGAGGCAATAAACCTGCGCGCGCGCTGGCGTCTGCATCTGGCGCTGGGCGGCCTTATCGCCCGTAATATCCAGCGGAAATTGGCGCAGGAACACTATGATGTGCTATTTTGTGCCTATAGCTTTCAATCCCTTAGCAGAATTTCCCCGCCATACCCCATGGTCACGGCCTTCACCGCCGATGCAACCCCGACAGGGTATAAACGTTCCGAGATTGGTCAAAATTTTGACAATTATATATCCGTTTCAAGGGTGCTTGATCCGATAATTTTAAAATCCGAACGGCGGATATTTTCAGCCCTTGATTTGCTTTTATGGCCTGCAGAATGGCAAAAAGAAACGGCGGATGCGCTGTATGACTTATCGGACGCCCAGTCCATGATTGTGCCGTGGGGGGCAAATATTGAAGACCCCGGCCAGCCTGATGATGCGCCGTTGTTGCTTGGGTCCAAATCTTCGGTCACGTTGCTTTTTGTCGGGCGGGACTGGTTTGCCAAGGGCGGGCCATTGGTTAGTGAGGCTGTTAAGGTCCTGCGTGATAAAGGCATTGATGCGCGCCTGAATGTGGTTGGTTGCACGCCGCCGATCAAGGCGCAGGAATGGCTGCGGGTGTATCCGTCATTGGATAAATCCAAGCCCGACCAGCTTGCCCAGTTTAACGCGCTGTTTCGCCAAGCCCATTTTTTGACCATGGCATCTTTCGAAAGCTGGGGGTTCGCCTTTTGCGAGGCTTCGGCTTATGGGCTGCCATCGCTTTGCTTAAAAACCGGCGGGGTGCCGGTGCATGACCATGTGAATGGCCACGCCTTGGCGCCGGGTGCGACGGCGCAGGATTTTGCTGATTTGATTTTGGGGTATTTGGATGACCCTGCCGCCTATCAGGCGCTGCGCCGATCTTCGCGCGCGGAATATGAACAGCACCTGAACTGGGACGCGTGGGGGCAGCGTGTTGCTGAATTGTTAAGCGAAAAGGTTGCGGCGCTTACGCCCCGCTTGCCTTAGCAACAACCGCGATCGTGCGCAGCATAATGCCAATATCAGTGCCCAGTGAAACCTGTTTGTAATAACGCGTGTCAAACAGCGCACGTTCGGCAAAGCTGGTTTCGTGGCGGTCTGACACCTGCCATGCGCCGGTGATGCCGGGGCGCAGTTCATAATACGCTTTGCCGGGGTATATATCTTGCTGGCTGGTCATCATCGGACGCGGGCCAACCAACGACATCTGGCCGGTAAGAACGTTCAGAAGCTGGGGCAGTTCATCAATGGATGTTTTGCGGATGAAACGGCCAATACGTGTGATGCGCGGGTCACTGACCAATTTTTGGTGATGGTCCCATTCGATGCGGGCCTGTGGATTGGCCCTTAGATATGCCTTCAGCTTTTTATCAGCATCGGGCACCATCGAGCGCAGCTTCCAAATCTGGAACTTGCGACCATTACGCCCAATACGTTCTTGACGATAAATCGGGGACACCCCGTCAAGGGCAATGAATGGGGCGACCAAAAGCAGGATTGCAATGGTCGGGATCGCCAAAATTGCGACCGCAAGCAAATCGAACATACGCTTGATCGCGTCACGATACAGGCCGTGACGCAGCTCATACCGCAACTTCAGCGGAGAGATCGATCCAACTTCAACAGATGGAAAGCTAGGATGATAATGGATTGACATATTTATACCCCAAGATGCTCACTGCAGCGCGGTTCATCAGGCTGCAAGAAGCCATGCCATGCGAAAAACGCATTAGCCTACTGTCTCGCAGGTTTCCTCAGATCGTGTGTTCAGGGGTTCGCAGCAGCCCTGTTACGTGATCGGTTTCCCGAAATTCCGCACCGCCAACAGACAGTACATTAAAATTATCCACCCAGTTAAACGAATGAACCAGCAGCGGCCCTTCCGTCTGTGTAATAATTACGCGCTCAGACTAGGCTGCGTCAAGTTGGCTAATGGGCAGTTTACCATAATCAAATGTACGTTTTGCCGTGAATGCACATAGCACCGGTTTTTAAAATACAGGCCACTTTGGCGTGGGGAAATGTGGCTAAGCGGTCATTTTGACCTTGTTTCAGGTTGCAGCAAAAACTGAATTTCAGGCCGGAAATATCGTGGTTCATAGATTGTATTGGTGACGAGCAAGCACAACCATAGGGATAATGTGTTTCCAATTTGGAACCAATACCCTTAAATCCCGCCTATTTTTGCAAATTTATGGGTGTGATACTAACGAAAGTACAAGTGGATTTGGCTGGGCGTTAACCAATTGTTTCCTGTCAAAGTAAGGCGCATTTAGTAATATTTTTTAAAATATTATAGAGAACGGCTCCGACATTGCGGGGGCATCATTTGGTCGTCTGATCGCAAAATCGCCCACCAAATGAGGTCCTTTCAGGCCAAAATAAGGCATTGTTTCGTATTTGCAATAAGTGTGTTTCAGGGCAAAATTCATGCATTTTGACCAAAACCTTGGTCATAATTCGGCCATAATTTTTAGAATCAAACGAAATTTCTGGCGAAAAATATTAAAACCCGACTCACTTTGTTTGATTCTAGCCGGCTATATTGTGGTGCCGTTGGTTTTGTTCGCAAAGTTGTCAGTATTGTTTGCCACGGTAAATATTGATCTGCGCATGATCCGGTTTGATGCGGGCTAAGCCATTATTAACCTTAACACAAAGCTTTGATGCATATGGTGCAGGTGGGGGCTTTTGCCTTTGGTAACCGCATGGTTAACGCGTACACGGTGAAAATTCCCCTGTTTGGGACGTATTATAAGCCCGCAGGTTGGGGCAAAATACAGGTATTTGGGCATAAGATTTGGCCGACTGATGGATGTGGCATAATTGAGGCAGCACTTGCTTACCTCGCCACCGTCGATATGGGCTTTTTAAAAGTCCCGCCGTGCGCCAAGGGTTTGTGGCCAAATTGGGGCAGCATTGCGCGCATGCTGATTTGCGCATTTCCGATGCCTTAATCGGGGTCAAACATGATAACATTGCGTCGGGCTTTGCCAGCTTTGGTATCGGCGATTGCGTCGTTGATTTGGTCCAGCCGCCAATGCCCACTGATCAGTTCATCCAGTTTCAGTCGGCCCTGCTGGTACAAATCAACCATCCATGGAATATCACGCGCAATCACCACATCGCCCATTTTAGTGCCAATCAGGCCTTGGGAAACCGCGGCCATCATGACCGGAGAATATGTGGCAACTTCGCTTCCATGTGGCATTCCAACCATGATCACCCGTCCGTTTCGCGCCAGATAACGCGGCGCGGTGCCATAGGCTGGAATTACCCCGACCGTGACAAAAACCGCGTCGGCCATGCGCCCCTTGGTGATCTTGCGCACTATTTTCCACGGGGCACCTTCGGTGGCTAAAATGCCGTGGGTCGCGCCAAATTCCATGGCGATATCCAGCTTGTCCTGATGCATGTCGATGGCGATGATGTTGGCAGCACCGGCAATGCGCGCGCCTTGAATGGCATTCAGCCCAACGCCGCCCGCACCAACGATAACCGCATTTTGTCCAGCACGCAGGGCGGCGCTGTTAACAACCGCTCCGACGCCGGTGATTACGCCACAGGCCAGCATTGCCGCGGCATCCATGGCGATATCATCGGGCAATTTCACCACTTGGCGATGATGCACCACGACCTTTTCGGCAAAGGCACCGCAGGCCATGGCCTGATGCAAAATCCCACCCGTATCGGTGCGGATCGGGCCTTTGTCGCCGTTATGGGGCGTGGCGCAAGTTGCGGGGCTGCCGGATGCGCAAGGCACACAATCACCGCAAGCGCGGATCAAAGTCACCACCACAACATCGCCAATATTCAACCCTGCCACATTGGGGCCAAGGGCGGTGATGCGCCCTGCGGCCTCGTGGCCATAAACCGCTGGAAGGGTGCCGCCCCACGCGCCTTCGGCATAGGAAATATCGCTGTGACAGATGGCGCAGGCCCCAAGCGTAACTTCAATTTCGCCAATTTCGGGGGGGCGCAGATCGATGTTTTCGATAACTAAAGGCGCGCCAAATTCATGGCAAACGGCAGCTTTGATAAGGGTCATGGGGGCCTCCTGTGGTTTTGCACAGGGGGACATGGACGCGACTAAATCGCAAGTAAAAAGGCCTTAGGCAGATTACTTTTGACGCCCCGTCAGAAAAATAACCAAGCTAAGCACTATCATTCCAAGGGCCAGAATAAAGGGTGCTGTGGGTAAGAAAACCGGCGCGGCAGGTCCGGTGAAATAGGCAAATATCTGAGTCATTAACATTGGGGAAATGATCATTGCCAACGCTGATATGGATGTTAGCAAACCTTGCAATTCACCTTGCTGATCTTGG
>DAOUQO010000171.1 GCA_030625565.1 Aliiroseovarius sp.
GACCAAGCAGCGTTTGATACGGCTGAACCGGTGATGCAATCATACGGCCGGTCAATTAAGCGCCTTGGCGAAAATGGCGCGGGGCAACTGACCAAGATGGTCAACCAAATCTGCATTGCAGGCCTGATGCAGGGCCTTTCCGAAGGGCTGCATTTTGCTGAAAAGGCCGGACTGGACGGGCGCGCAGTGATCGATGTGATTTCCGGCGGCGCGGCAGGTTCGTGGCAAATGATGAACCGGTTTGAAACCATGCTGGACGGCGAATATGAACATGGCTTTGCTGTGGACTGGATGCGTAAGGATCTGGGGATCTGCCTTGATACAGCCGATGAAAACGGTGCGTCGCTTCCGGTGACGGCCCTTGTGGATCAGTTTTATAAAGACGTGCAGAAAATGGGCGGCAGTCGCTGGGACACCTCAAGCCTGCTTAAGAGACTGAAATCAACGGGTTAATATTCCGGAATTTTTGAAAATTCCGGCCAAAATTCTTCGAAGAATTTTATCCCCGTATTGCATCTTGCGCTAAACGTTGACGGGCAATGGTTTCGTTGGCCTCGGCGTTTTGGTGGTCGCGAAAGGCCTCCAGAATATAATCCAGATGCGCCTTGATCGCGGCGCGTGCGGCTTTCGGGTCGCGCGCCTGCAACGCGTCATTAACGGCCCGGTGCTGCACCAGCAAATCAGCCTTGGTGATGTTTTGCGAAAACATCATCTGGCGGTTATAAAATACGCCCTCGCGCAGCAAATCATACATTGATCGCATCATGTGCAGCATCACCACATTATTGCTGGCTTCGATAATGGCCATGTGAAAATCGGCATCCAGATCCGACCCAACCCCCGCACTGGTACCTGCCTGCATTCGCACAAATATCGCATCAATTACCGCAAGATCGGTGTCAGATCCCAAGCGCGCGGCACGCTCGGCGGCCAGCCCTTCCATGTCGCGGCGAAAGGCCAGCATGTCAAACACAGCTTCGTCATGGGCGGCGAACAATTCAACCAACGCTGGCGAAAATGCTGACCCTAAAACGTCGGCCACAAACACCCCTGCCCCGGCACGCGCATCCAGTAACCCACGGTCTTGCAAATCAGAAATCGCAGCGCGTAACGAAGGCCGCGAGACCCCCAGTTTTTCTGCCAGTCCCCGTTCGGAAGGCAGTCGTTCTCCGGGGCGCAGAATACCGCGCAGGATCAGCAGTTCTATCTGGCGAATAACGGCTGTGGACAGCCGGTCAGCGTGCACTTTTTCAAATGGCATGGCCCCTCCAATTTAGGTGATTTTAAGGGGGCGACCCTGCGTATACAACGCAAAACGGCCAAGCAAATGCCTGACCGCCTGCAACGTGTTTATTCAGCGCCTAGTTCGGGCGAATAATGATTTCAACGCGCCGGTTTTGCATACGCCCTGCCGGACTTAGGTTCGAGGCGATCGGGTCGTCCTCTCCGCGCCCGATGGTCACGATGCGGAAAGAATTGACCCCATTATTGGTTAACACAGCTGCAACTGCAGCCGCGCGCTGCCGTGATAGCGACAGATTGTAAGCCGCATCGCCAACATTATCGGTGTGGCCAATCACGTTGATGGTCGAGTTCGGGTAATCCAGAAGATTGCGCGCAAGCGCCGCCAGATCATTGGTCAAACCATTGCCGACCACAGCGGAATCCGTGGCAAACAGGATGTCGTTTGGCATGGTCACGACCAGCTCACTTCCGGTATTAACCACCGTTACATCACTGTTGCCCATGGCGCTGCGCAAATCACCGGCTTGGCGGTCCAGCTCCATGCCGATCGCGCCGCCAATTGCACCGCCAACAGCCGCACCAATAGCGGCCGTTCCAAGGTTGCCGCCGGGCCGCGTTGCGCCAAAGAGCCCCCCAAGAACTGCGCCAATTGCGGCGCCATCAGTTTGGCGCGGCCCGCTTGTTGTACAGGCCGTAAGCGCAAATACAGAGGTAAGCCCAATAATAATGGGTTTTTTGAAAGGGTTCATTTTGACAGCCTTCGCTTTAGGTTAATATACATTACATAACCCTTACCGTATCTGGTGTTGTTATCGAATATCAAGCATCCCAATGCGCGGCAAACCGCCGTTATGGCGCGCCATTATCCAGCCGCGCGGCCTCCCATGCCAGCATTGCGCGCTTTACCGGCAACCCCCAGTGATAGCCGCCCAGCGCGCCAGATTTTCGCAATGCCCGGTGACAAGGGATCAGCCAGCTAACCGGATTTCTCCCCACCGCAGTTCCAACCGCGCGCACGGCTTTGGGCGATTGGATGGCGATGGCAATTTCTGAATATGTGGTGACATGGCCCGAAGGGATGCGCAGCAATGCCTCCCAAACCTTGATCTGGAATGGCGCGCCTAACAGGTGCAAACTGACCTGCCCCTGCTGGGCAAGGGCCGCGTTAAGCCACATGGAAATGCCTTCGGAATTTTCAACAAAACCCGCATTTGGCCAACGGCTGGTCAAATCATCCATGGCGGCGGTTTCGCCAATTTCGGCGGCAAATGCCATGCCACACAGCCCTTTGGGGGTGCCCATCGCCAGCACTCGGCCAAAAGCACTGTCAAACCAGCCGAACATAATCGTCAGACCGGCGCCCTTTTGGGCATACTGGCCAGGGGTCATTGCCTCCCAACGCACAAACAAATCATGCAGGCGCCCGGTGCCGCTTAGCCCCAGTGAACCCGCAGTTTCCAAGGTCGTAAAACGATTGCCCAGCAGGGATTTTGCATGGCCCAGCACCAAATATTGCTGATACCGCTTGGGCGAAACCCCGACCCACTGACTGAACAGGCGCTGAAAATGCGCGGGGCTCATATGCACCTTAGCCGCCAGTTCACCAAGCGAAAGCTGCGCGCCATCTGCGGCATCAATCGCCCTAATTGCGCGTAAAATTACCTGATAATGATAGGCTTGCTCATTTTGATCCATCATGCGCCCCTTTTCAGTTAAGTTGGCGCATTTAGCCCCGAAATGCGACCCGTTTCGAGCGCCTTTTTCCTTGCCCCACAACCAAAATCGGTCAATACCACCTCCATGGCCAAGAAAATGAGTTATCAAACCATCACCGAAGTGTTCCAGCGCTTTGAAGCGGCCGAGGCCGAGCCCAAAGGTGAGCTGGACCACGTAAACGTATACACCTTGGTGGTCGCGGTCGCCCTGTCGGCGCAAGCCACCGATATTGGCGTGAACAAGGCAACCAAGGCGCTGTTTCAGGCCGTGGACACCCCGCAAAAAATGCTGGACCTAGGCGAAGACGCCCTGATTGAACACATCAAATCAATCGGGCTGTATCGCAACAAGGCCAAGAACGTCATGAAAATGGCGCGCATTCTGGTGGATGAATATGATGGCCAAGTACCGTCATCGCGCACCGCATTAATCGGCCTGCCCGGTGTTGGGCGTAAAACGGCCAATGTGGTTTTAAACATGTGGTGGGGCCTGCCTGCGCAAGCGGTCGACACCCATATTTTCCGTGTTGGCAACCGCACCGGCATTGCGCCTGGCAAGGACGTGAACGTTGTTGAACGCGCCGTCGAAGACAACATTCCTGCGCCTTATCAACGACATGCTCACCACTGGCTTATCTTGCATGGCCGCTATACCTGTGTGGCACGCAAACCAAAATGCGCCGCCTGCCTAATTCGCGATCTATGTTTATTCGAGGACAAAAACCTATGACAAAGAAATTTCAAGTTGTCGGCATTGGCAACGCAATGGTCGACGTGTTGGCGCAAACCTCGGATGCGTTTTTGGCGGATAATGGCGTTGAAAAAGGTATTATGCAGCTGATTGATATGGCGCGCGGTGTTGAGCTATATGGCAAAGTTGGCCCGGCGACGGAAATGTCCGGTGGGTCCGCCGCGAACACCATTGCCGGCATGGCACATCTTGGCGGGCGCACTGCGTATGTGGGCAAGGTTAAGGACGACCAGCTTGGGGCGATTTTCGCCCATGATCTGCGCGCACAGGGGGCAGTTTATGAAACCCCGCTTGCATCAAAAGATGCCAAGGCCGAAACTGGGCGCTGCATTGTGCTGGTAACCCCGGATGGCGAACGCTCGATGAATACCTATCTGGGGGTGACCGAACACCTGTCACCCGATGACATCGACACCAATCAGGTTGCAGATGCCGAATGGATATTCCTGGAAGGCTACCGCTTTGACGGCCCCGAAAGTCACGAAGCATTCGCCAAGGCCATTACCGCCTGCAAGGGCACGGGCGGGCGTGTTTCAATCACACTTTCCGACCCGTTTTGCATCAGCCGCCACCGCGAAGCCTTTGCGACAATGCTGCGTGACGATGTGGATTTGCTATTCGCCAACCGCTCTGAAATCGAAGCTATGTACAAAGACGAAAACAGCTTTGATGCCGCCCTTGAAACCGCGGCTGCCCAAGTCGATATTGTCGCCTGCACCGAAGGCGAACATGGCTGCCATATCCTGACCCAAGGTAACCGCTGGCACATCCCTGCCATCCCAACAAATGTTGTCGATGCAACCGGGGCCGGTGATCTTTTTGCCGGCGCATTCCTATGGGGCATGGCAGAAGGCTTTGATATGGAAACCTGTGGCCGGATGGGCAATATCGCCGCCTCTGAAATCATCAGCCACCTTGGCGCGCGCGCGCAAACAGACCTTAAGAAACTGTTCTTAAAACACAAAATAACCCTGTAAGAACTGCGCACAACGCGCATTTCCATCTTTGTTCCTTAAATATCCTCGCCGAAGGCTTTAAAT
>DAOUQO010000154.1 GCA_030625565.1 Aliiroseovarius sp.
ACGGCGCGTGATATTCGGGCCTTAATTGCCAAATTGACCGAGGACCGCATGGCTGAGATTAAGGCCGGAACAGCCCCCGATGATCTAGCAACCAAGATTATGACCACCGAAGACCCTGAAACTGGGGTGCGTTTTGATACCGAAGAAATGGTTGATCAGGTCGCGATCTTTTTCCTGGCGGGCCATGAAACGTCGGCTTCGGCGCTGGCTTGGGCTTTGTACTTGCTGGCGATGCATCCGGAATGGCAGGAAAAGTTGGCCGAGGAGGCGCGTATCGCCTTTGAGCCTGAGAAAATCTATTTTTCAGCCCTTTCCAAATTGAAATCGACGCGTGATGTTTTCCGCGAAGCAATGCGGCTGTATCCACCTGTGCCGATGATGGTGCGCGAAGCAACATGCCCTGAGGAATTTCGGGATCGTAAGGTGCCAAAAGGCAGCCAAATTGTGCTTAGCCCGTGGCATTTGCACCGTCATGAACGGATCTGGGAGCGCCCAGATGAATTTGATCCTGAACGTTTTAGCACGCCAGATGGAAAGGCCGCGATGCGCAAGGCGTATTTCCCGTTTTCGGCGGGTCAGCGTGTGTGTCCGGGTTCGGGTTTTGCCATGGCGGAAGGCACGTTATTGCTGGCAATGCTGGTGCGCGCCTTCAAGTTTGAGGTGATTGAGGGGCGTGAAGCCATGCCTGTTGCCCATCTGACAGTGCGGGGCAAGGATGGAATTTGGCTGTCCTTAACGCGACGCGGCGAGGCTTGAGCCGGAATTTTTAAAAATTCCGGTCCGTTTTCTTTAAAGAAAACGGCTACAGGATTGTGCGTACGGGTTCTTGGTTGCAAAAGATTACCATTTGACCTGCGTTTTCAATAGCGTGAAAACCCCGGCGACGCAGTTCTGTTTCAAAGGCGTTTCGTCCAATATATCGTTCAATATCACGGGTCTTACGCCGAATGACAGATCCTTCGCGCGCAGCTTTCGAGCTGAACAAATGTGTAACCCATGCATCGGGGGATAGGGGGGCAGGTATGGACATGCCTGACAATAGCGCCGTTATGGTTAAGCTTTAATGAATTCGCGAAACACAAAAAGCCGGATGGCTGAGGCTAGGCCGCTTTCAACCCCGCGGGCTTCGTCAATTTCGGCGGCAAGTGCGTTAATTGCCACGCCGCGCTTTTCGGCGATTTGTACAAAGGCACGCCAAAACTCATCCTCCAGGGATACGCTGGTTCGGTGACCGCGCAGGGTCAGGGAATGCTTTTGGGGGCGGGCCATACTTAGGCAATGGCATGTTGCGCAGCAATTTGTAAAGCGCGAGATTCGGATTTGTTTAGGCACATGCGTGCAGTTGCGCCATAGCTTGTCGGGTCTGCCGCCAGTTTGGGAAATGCGCTGAAAAGACTTTTGCGCGCAGCTGGCCCCATATTATGCAATGGCGTGGCACCGGGGAAAAAGCTTTCGCTAAGCAAGCCATTGGCGCAAATGACTTCGTGTTTCGGCAGAAGAATATGATGATAGCTTAGGTTTTGGCGTGGCATATCACGATGGATGCCGTTTAGCCCCAGCAGTGTGTTTGCGGGGGCAAAGGCCTGTTCCACCCCATGGTGCAACATCAGGTGCCTATTTTTGATTAAAATACGATGCGGGGATGATATTGCAATGTTGCGGGTTGGTTCATTTGGTCCCAATGCCCCGGCTGGAATGACCACCGGGCGCAATTTCGGGTGCAAGATCTGGGCCGAATATTCAACCGGACTGTCCCCGACCCACAGCACCTTTTGTGGTCCGTTATCCATGGTTGTGATCATATCACCAACCTTCAGGCTTTCGACCAGTCGTGGCCCGTTTGGCGTGTCAATCAGGCTGCCCGATGTGAAGCAGGGGATATCATTATATTCAACCGCTTGATCCAGCCAGCCGCTATTGTGGGATATTTCGCAATCGGCACTAAACTGACTATCTTCATCCAGCGGGATCAGGATGTGGCCATATTCGGGGATGATGCTGTAGATGAATTCTTCTTCTACCTCCTCGCCATCAGCGGTGGTGAAGGAGATGAGCTTAACTCCGGTTCCCTGGAGGGCATAGGTCGTGCCGCCGATTTCGATGGTTTCGCCGGTTCCAGTATCTTGGCCCATCCAATCAGTAGTGTCGTCATCATCGGTAATTGTTACGTCAAACGAATCCCCCACCACGTCGGGGCCGCCGACATAATTAAATGCTGTAACTGTATATTGTGTCATGCTTTTGATCCTGCAGCTTCGAATAGCGGCAAGATTGCAAAAAGGGTTTGGTTATTTATTAAAGGGGCAGCATTTAGGCGGTAAAAAATCCCAAGGATTTATTCAAAATTTGTGTTTAATCTTCGCGCAAATGGCCATCAAGCCGTTTTTCGGCCACTTTGCTTTGGGATTTGTTCAGGTTTTTTACATCCTTAGGTATTCCAAATTTAACAGCATTTTCATCGGCTTGCGCGCGTTTATTCACCCTGTCGCGGGCTTTGCGAACCTTTGATAGGCTTAGGATTTTATTGCTCAAGCTTTGGGGCCGATCATTTTTGATGGCTGCACCACACGGTCAAAGGTTTCTGCGTCGACAAAGCCCAGTGCGACTGCTTCTTCGCGAAGTGTAGTCCCGTTTTTGTGGGCAGTTTTGGCCACTTTGGTGGCGTTGTCATAGCCAATGGTCGGTGCCAGTGCGGTGACCAGCATCAGGCTTTCGCGCATCAGTTTTTCGATGCGTGGCTTGTTGGCCTCAATCCCGTTCAGCATCCGAATGGTAAAGCTGTCAGTCGCGTCACCCAGCAGCTGGATGGATTGCAGCAGGTTATATGACATCATGGGATTATAGACATTCAACTCAAAATGGCCTTGCGATCCGGCCATGGAAATCGCTGCGTCGTTGCCCATTACATGCAAGGCGACCTGTGTCAGGGCCTCGACCTGGGTCGGGTTAACTTTGCCAGGCATGATCGAGCTTCCGGGTTCATTTTCGGGCAAGATCAATTCGCCCAGACCTGAACGCGGACCAGACCCCAGCAGGCGAATGTCGCTGGCGATTTTATAGGCTGAACCGGCAACGGTTTTCAGCGCACCTGACAGAAAAACCATGGCGTCATGGGCGGCAAGGGCTTCGAATTTATTTGGGGCCGTAATAAAGGGCAGGCCAGTGATGCGCGCCATGTTGGCCGCCACTTCTTCGCCCCAGCCGGGCCGGGTGTTCAGGCCGGTGCCCACGGCTGTACCACCCTGTGCCAGCTCGTAAATATCGGGCATGGCGGCGTTTACGCGCTCAATCCCTTTGCGCATCTGGTGGGCATAGCCCGAAAACTCCTGACCCAGCGTTAGCGGGGTTGCGTCTTGGGTATGGGTGCGGCCGATTTTGATGATATCTTTGAATTCATCGGCTTTTGCCTCAAGTCCCGCAGCCATTTTTTCCAAGCCCGGCATCAGCACATCACGCACCGACATGGCGGTGGCGATATGCATCGCGGTTGGGAATGTATCGTTTGAACTTTGGCCCATATTGCAGTGATCGTTTGGATGCACAGGGTCCTTTGAGCCAATGGTGCCGCCCAGCATTTCAATGGCGCGGTTGGCGATGACTTCGTTTGAATTCATGTTGCTTTGGGTGCCAGATCCAGTCTGCCACACCACCAGTGGGAAATGATCGTCCAGCTTGCCGCTGATAACTTCGCCAGCCGCGTCAACAATAGCGTCGGCAAGGCGCGCGTCCAGCACACCTGCGGCTTTGTTTGCTTCGGCGCAGGCCTGTTTGATCACCCCAAGGGCGCGCACGATTGCAATGGGCTGGCGTTCCCAACCAATGGGGAAATTCATCAGGCTGCGCTGGGTTTGGGCGCCCCAGTATTTATCAACGGGGACCTCAAGCGGGCCAAAGCTGTCGGTTTCGGTGCGGGTGCTTGTGTTGGTCATGGGTGGCTCCATCATTTTTGACGCGCAAGATACTTAGCGTTCCTATGCGTGCAGTACAATCGTTTGGTTCAAATGTGACGTTAGGCGCAAAGGTTATTTGCGAAAGGCGTCCAGGCTGACAACATCGGCGTCTTTCTTGGGCTTTTCGTCCTCAGGTTCATCCTTGGCTTTGGCCTTACCTTTGGTTTCGGTTTTGGATTTGCTCAGCTTTTCGGGCTTTTCGGGCGCTTCCATAACTTCAACCGGATGGGGGTGGGGCACCTTATCGCTGTCGCCATCATTATCCTGACTTTCGAATTTCAGGCCAAATTCGACTGACGGGTCAACAAAGGTGCGAATTGCGTCGTAAGGCACATACATGCGTTCGGGCTGGTCGCCGAAATTCAGGGTGATGCCAAAGCCTTGGTCAGTGACATCCAGATCATCAAACCAGTGCTGCATAACAATGGTCATTTCATCAGGAAACCGGTCTGACAGCCAATCGGCCAGTTCCACATCGCGATGGCCGGTTTCGAACGAGATAAAGAAGTGGTGTTCGCCCGGCAGGCCTTCTTTCGCGATTTGGGTTAGTACGCGTTGGATCAGCCCGCGCATCGCGTCGTGCATCAGGTTGCCATATTCGATAGTATCAGACATATTTTAGCCTCAGAAAATTCCAGCAGATTCTGGCCCAAGACTAAGCGTTTTTGGCGTGAATAAAAGGGCTTATATCAATGAAAGGCCCAATCCGGCGGCTGCCACAAGCCCTAGCACCGCCAAAAGGTCCCAATGCAGGCGCAAAATTGCAAACCCTGATACGGCTGCCAGCACCAGAACCCGCCAGTCCAGCGACGCTGGGTCCGGGATGGTCAGGGTCAGGGGGCCGATATGGGTAATGGTCAGGTCGGTGAAAAACACATGCAGCGCAAACCATAACGACAGGTTCAAAACCACCCCGACCACAGCGGCAGTAATGGCTGATAATGCGCCCTTTAGGCGGGGGCGGGTCGCGATCCATTCAATGTACGGCGCGCCGGTGAATATCCACAGATAACACGGCACGAACGTCACCCACAGCGTTAGTGCGGCGGCGGCAATAGCCAGCCCAATGCCCGCGCGCTCAAACCCTGCCAGTGCGCCAACAAATTCGGTGACCAATATCAGCGGGCCGGGGGTGGTTTCTGCCAACCCAAGACCGTCCATCATTTGTGCGGTGGACAGCCAGCCATGTTCGGACACGGCCGCTTGGGTCATATAGGCCAGCACCGCGTAAGCCCCGCCAAAGGTGACAACTGCCAGCTTGCCAAAGAACAGGCCAATTTCAGTCAGAAATGTATTGCCTGCCAGCCATACAGCCCCCACTGGCGCCCACCACAGCGCCAGCCAAAACGTGATTGTTGCCAATGTGCCTGAGGGGCGCGGCGTTTGCATGGTCGGGGCGGCGGCGCGTGCTGTAACAAGCCCAAACAGCCCCGCCGCAAAGATGATCACCGGAAACGGCAGGGCAAAGAAAAAGATCGCGACAAAGGCCAAACCTGCCAAAACCCAATGCGCGCGGCCTTTCAGGGCCTTTTTGGCAATGCGCAACAGGGCTTCGATAACAATGATGACAACAGCGGCTTTGATGCCG
>DAOUQO010000083.1 GCA_030625565.1 Aliiroseovarius sp.
GACGGCAGCACGCAATCCATCATATCAATGCCGCGCTTAACCGCGCCAACAATATCGTCGGGCTTACCAACCCCCATTAAATACCGTGGCTTATCCGCGGGCAGCATATCGGGCGCATAATCCAGAACCTCGAACATAGCCTGCTGGCCTTCGCCAACCGCAAGCCCGCCAACGGCGTAACCGTGAAAGCCGACCTCGATCAGTTTTTCGGCGCTTTCGGCGCGTTGGTCGGCGAAAACACTGCCCTGCTGAATGCCAAACAGCGCATGACCGGGCCTATCACCAAAGGCATCACGCGAACGCTGCGCCCAGCGCATGGAGCGCTGCATGCTATCCAGTGCTTGTTTTTCAGTGGCGGGATGCGGGGTGCATTCATCAAACGCCATCACAATATCAGAGCCAAGCAGCGCCTGAATTTCCATCGACCGTTCCGGCGTGATCTGGTGTTTTGATCCGTCGATGTGGCTTTTAAAGGTCACGCCTTGTTCGGTTAACTTGTTGAGGCCCGAAAGGCTCATCACCTGAAAACCACCGCTATCAGTCAAGATCGGTCCGGCCCAATTCATGAATTTGTGCAAGCCCCCAAGGGCGGCAATGCGTTCGGCCGTAGGGCGTAACATCAAATGGTACGTGTTGCCCAGCAGGATGTCGGCACCAGTCGATGCAACGCTTTCAGGCATCATCGCCTTAACTGTCGCGGCTGTACCGACAGGCATGAAAGCAGGCGTGCGAATATCGCCGCGCGGTGTATGGATCACACCAGTGCGGGCTTTGGAATGTGTGGCGTCAGTGGCCAGAAGGTCAAAGGAAAAATCTGTCATGCGTCCCTTTATGCCAGCTTGCAGCGGGATGCAAAGTGCAAAGCACACACAATTATGGCAAACCCCCACACTCAGGCGGGGGCTTTATAATTTCAAGACGCCATCAGGCCGGATAGAAAACCAGCCCTAGCCAATAAATATGAAATCACTGGCATCAAGGCCGCTGCTGATACCCTCAAGAACAAATGATCCGGTGCCATAATCCACTGTGGCATCACCGCCAGCATAGGAAATGCTTAGCCCGGCAAAATCCAGCCCGGTGCCATTTAGGCGAATTACATCATCAGTGCGGCTGAAATCAGTGATAACATCAGCGCCCGAAGAGGCCGTAAAGATAAACGTGTCATTGCCAGTACCGCCAGTCATTGTGTCGTTACCAGCAGCGCCAGTCAGCCTGTCATTACCGGCACCACCGAACATGGCATCCCTACCGGCACCACCATTCAACACATCAGAGCCACCGTTGCCAAACAACCTGTCACTGGCATTACCGCCATATAGAAAATCATTGCCGGCACCGCCGTTTAGCACATCAAAACCACTGTTGCCAAACAGCCTGTCACTGCCAGCACCGCCATACAGAGTATCATGATGTGCACCACCATTCAGCCTGTCATTACCATTACCGCCATACAGAGTATCCCTACCGGCACCGCCATTCAGCACATCATAACCACCGTTACCAAACAGCCTGTCATTGCCAAAATTTCCATACATGAAATCACGGTGTCCACCGCCATGCATGATATCATTACCTAACTCGCCATACATGGTATCCCGACCGGCGCCGCCATATATGGTATCACTACCATCACCACCGCGCATGGTATCATCGCCGGTGCCACCACTAAGGGTATCTATGCCAGCCCCGCCAAACAGTGCATCATTACCGCCGCCGCCATACATCACGTCATCACCGGTGTCGCCTTGCATGGTATCACTACCACTGCCGCCATGCATGGTATCATCCCCCGCATCACCATTAAGAATATCAGCGCCATTTCGGCCATACAGAATGTCATGGCCGCCACCTCCATCTATGGTGTCATTGCCAATACCACCATCCAAGGTATCGGCAAGATCAAAGCCCACGATGGTATCATCTTCAGTCACGATAATGCCTGGGGCGGACGTTAATGGGATAGGTGTATTGGGCCCAAAGGGACCGGATGTAATATGATCGGTTAAGTTTGTTTGGAGCGCGCCAAAAGCGTTCAAGCTTGCAAGGTCTGAAATATCAGGAAGGAGATCCCCCCCAATTTGAACATTTGAAGAAAGCCACCCTCCCCCGGGCAGTCGTTGAGTAACGGCTAGTATATAAGATATATTGGAGCCACCCCAATCAATTTGCATAACTCTAGCATCGCGATAGGAACTACCCAGCAAATCGACTGCCACCCCATCTACACTCAGGCTTATCGGAGCGGTAATAAATTCTTGAACATATCTCACTGTTCCATCTGGCCTTACCCCATCTGCAAGATGCTGGTAAGAAAGACTATTAACCCCGTCAGGCAGAACAATACTCACACTTACTCTACCAGCGCCAACTACGTTTGTTAATTCATCATCTTCGATATAAAAGCCGGCCAAAGTATATGTAGTCATGATTTTCCCCAATTGAATTAAATTAAATTAAATTGAATTGGAAAAATGATAGCCATTCTAAAGTATTGGGTCAACGTCAACCACACCATTACGGGACAGGCCGCACGTATCAAGCCCACCTGCCCCGATCGCCCTTAGCTTCAGGCAAAACAAATCTGCGCGCCTTATTCCCCCCACTTGCTGAATGGAAAGGGCTTGTTATCGGTCACAGCAGTTTGAAATTCTACCACGCGCGCCATCCAGACTGACAGGTCTTCGCCAAAATCTGCGATGTGCTGGTTTTTTTCATCCTTGGCGACCATCCAGATGAACTGCACCAATGCAGTAACAAACAAAATGGTTTTGGATACCGCGAATAATATCGCCAGGATAATCATGTACAAACCGCGCATCCAGATGCTTTCGTTACCATCCTCACCGCCGGGTTCTTGCAAAACCTGTGCTTCGGTTGTTTCTTTTGTCATAGCGTCGCCCCTTTTAATGTGAATGCAATTAACATAAGGTGGGCATTGACCCTTTTCAAGGCCACCAATCGCCAAATTCAGACAAAACCCGCCAACGCTTGTGGCGTGACGCATCCTCGCTTATTGAAGGACAAGACCAACAAAAGGCGGACCCATGCGCATTCTTATAACCAATGACGACGGAATTAACGCGCCTGGCCTTAAGGTTCTGCACGCTATCGCCACAGACATTGCCGGCCCGAACGGCGAAGTCTGGACCGTCGCGCCCGCCTTTGAACAATCGGGCGTTGGCCACTGCATTTCCTATACCCAGCCGATGATGGTTTCCGAATTCGGCCCGCGCCGCTTTGCTGTCGAAGGCGCGCCAGCCGATTGCGTGCTGGCCGCGATTGGTGACATCATGCCTGAACGCCCCGACCTGATCCTGTCGGGCATCAACCGGGGCAATAACGCCGCCGAAAACACCCTGTATTCAGGCACCATTGGTGCCGCAATCGAGGCCGCCTTGCAAGGCTTGCCAGCAATTGCCATGTCGCAATATTTCGGCCCCGAAAATACCAAGCTGGATAACCCGTTCGAGGCCGCGGCGGCACATGGCGCCAAGGTTGTTCGCAAACTTTTAAACAATGCTCCGTGGGATCAGGATGCCGACTACAGCCTGTTTTACAACGTTAATTTCCCCCCGTGTCCGGCATCGGATGTAAAAGGCATGCGGGCTGCGGTGCAGGGCTATCGCACCGACACATTCTTTGGCACACAGCCCTTCACTTCGCCTTCGGGGCGCAATTATCTGTGGATCAAGGGGGGGCCACAAGATGTGCCAACCGCGCCGGGCTCGGACGCCGCCGTAAACCTTGACGGCTATATCTCCCTAACCCCGATGCGCGCAGACCTGACGGCACATGACGTGATCGACGCCTTGCGCATGGATATAGACAAATGAACCAGACAAACGGGCATGACGCAGAAATGCCCCGCCCCAGCGATGCAGCCGAACGTAAAATGCAATTCCTGTTTGCCCTGCGCAAACGCGGTGTCACCAACACGCGTGTCTTGAACGCAATGGAGAAAATCGACCGTGGGGATTTCCTAAGTGGCATTTTCGCAGATCGCGCCTATGATGACACCCCGCTGCCCATTGCCTGTGGGCAGACCATCAGCCAGCCTTCGGTTGTTGGGCTGATGACACAGGCGCTGGATGTACCTGCGCGTGCCAAGGTTCTGGAAATCGGCACTGGATCGGGCTATCAGGCAGCGATTTTGTCGCAACTGGCGCGCCGGGTTTATACGGTGGATCGTCACAAGCGGCTGGTGCGTGATGCACGGCGCATATTTGAAGGCCTTGATCTGGGCAATATCACCGCGATTTCCACGGATGGGTCGCGCGGTTTACCTGATCAGGCCCCCTTTGATCGCATCATTGTAACCGCCGCTGCGGAGGACCCGCCCGGCCCCCTCTTGGCGCAGCTGGCAATTGGCGGTATCATGGTGGTACCGGTTGGCCAGTCCGACCATGTTCAAAGCCTGATTAAGGTCACGCGAACCCAAACGGGGCTTGAATATGACGAATTGCTGCCGGTACGTTTTGTGCCGCTTTTGGAAGGGCTGGGAAAGGATTAGACTTAGGCCGTCACCTTGAAAACCTATCCAGAATACACATAATAACAAGATGAATTTGCAATGGCCCAGCGGGCTGATACGTAATATATAATAGAAAACGCCTGGCTAAACAGGCATGTGATTGAGGACGAAGCAATGCAAGCTCTTATGCAATTCCCACTTAGGGTCAGCCTTTTGGGTGGCGCAATGATCGCCCTTTCCGCCTGCGAAAACCCTGGGTTTGACTTTGATATGCGTCATTTGGCCAACGGATTTTCCACCACTCAGGCTGTAAGCGAACAGCTAAGCGCCGATCGTCCAACGCCGGATGCACGCGGCATTCTTTCATACCCGACCTATCAGGTCGCCCTTGCCCAGCGTGGCGATACCATCACCGATCTTGCCAACCGGATTGGCCTGCCGCCAGAAGAACTGGCGCGTTATAATGCCCTGCCGCTTGATGCAGGCTTGCGCACAGGCGAATTAATCGCCCTGCCGCGCCGCGTGGCTGAAACCGCATCTGGCCCTATTTTGCCCAATACCGGGGCATTTTCCAGCCCAGAAGTCATTGATATTACGTCATTAGCTGGAAACGCCCTTGATCGCGCCGATGCAAGCGCGCCAGCCCCCGCACCGATCACAAGCTCTGCGCTGACCTCTGACAGTCAAAGCGGCGAAGAACCCGCGCGCTATCAGGTTGAGCGCGGCGAGACCGCCTATTCAATCGCGCGTGCCTTTGGCGTTTCTGTGCGGTCCTTGTCAAAATGGAACGGATTGGGCACCGGCCTGAATGTGCGCGAAGGCCAGTACCTTTTGATTCCGGTCGCAGCACCGGTTCAACCTGCCGCCGCTGCACCCACAGCCCCCGGCCAAGGTACCCCAACGCCGACACCGCCCAGTGCTGCGACCCCGCTTCCAGCAGCGATTGCCGAAACTGGGGCCGCTGCGGCCCCTGCCTCTCCCGATTTAGCAAGTGGCGCGACTGCCGCGTCGGCCGCGCAAATGGTCATGCCCGTTGACGGCCAGATTATTCGGACCTTTAAAAGCGGTACCACTGACGGCATTGATATTTCAGCAAGCGCTGGTACACCAGTCAAAGCAGCCGATGCAGGCACAGTGGCCGCCATTACCCGCGACACCGATCAGGTGCCAATCTTGGTTATTCGCCATGCCGGAAACCTGCTGACGGTCTATGCAAACATCGACAATATTACGGTCAGCAAGGGCGATAGCGTCGCCCGTGGGCAAAAAGTCGCCGAGGTACGCGAAGGCAACCCTGCCTTCCTGCATTTTCAGGTCCGCGAGGGCACCCAAAGCGTCGATCCAGCCGGATATCTAGATTAAAGCATCGCCATTAAACGCGTTTTTTCACCGGGGTCCGAAGGCATAGAAATCGCCTTGGCCAGCCCTTCAAGGGCAGTAATGTTGTGACCTGCGCGAAAGCTGTCCACATGGGGCAACATCGCACGAATTCCGGCCGCTTTCGGGGCAAATTCAGTCCACCGCAACAGCGGATTTAGCCATATCAGGTGGCGCGCAGACAGGCTCAGGCGCTGCATTTCGCGTGCCAATATTTCGGGGGCATCCCGATCCAGACCATCGGTGATCAAAATCACCACACTCCCCTGTCCTAGAACCCGACGCGCCCAATCGCGATTAAAGGTCTTGAGGCAAGCGCCAATGCGCGTCCCCCCTTCCCAATCATGTGCCTCTTGGCCGGCGGCAGCAAGGGCTGCGTCAACATCCCTGTGGGCCAAATGGCGGGTAATATTGGTCAACTCGGTACCAAAAGTGAAGCCATGCACCTGCGCCCAGCCCGCGCCTTTCTGGTTAGAAACCGCATGTAAAAAATGCAGCACCATCCGGCTATAGGCCGACATCGAACCCGAAATGTCGCACAAAACCACCAAATTGGGCCAACGCATCCGGTGTCTCTTGCGGGCAAAATGACTCACATCACCACCGGTTCGCATCGCGCGGCGCAGCGTACGCGCCCAATCTGCACGATTGCCATATTTTGCGGCCTGATACCGGCGAGACACCAGCGGCTTTATCGGTAAGGTAAGCTGGGAAAGCATCCGTTTTGCTTCAATTATTTCGGCCATATTCATCTGTTCAAAATCAAGGCTGCGCAGACGTTCTTGGCCCGATTGCGTGCAGGATGCATCAACCTGAATTTCCGGCATTTCCTGTTCTGGAAATTCAGGCACATCGCACATGACCCCATCAAGCAACGCCCCCGCGGCGCGTTTTTCACCGGGCTTGGCCACATGTTCCTCGGCCACCCCCCGAATAGCAGGCAGCATCATAGCCATCATATGTTCCAGATACCGAGGGTCGCGCCAAAACAACCGGAATACTTTCTGAAAGACAGCCCTGTGTTCTGGCCGCGAAACAAAAACACTGTGCAGCACCCAGTAAAAATCAGATTTTTTACTAAACCCGACCAGGGCAATAGCCCGCGTCGCCTCGATCACCTTTCCCGGCCCAACAGGCAAGCCTGCCGCCCGCAAAGCACGGGCAAAATGGGTAAGGTTAGTGGTGAGTTTGGGGTTTTCAGGTAATTCAAGTGGGGGGAATTCAGGCATAGGCATCCCCAGATTCAAAGGATGCAGGTGGGGGTTTTGCACCCCCACACCCCCGCAGGATATTTTCAGCAAGAGGAAAGGCCATCAAGCGTTCAGGCTTTGTTTGGCCTCAGAAAGAATACGGGCGGATTCCGAACCTGTCAGGCGGGCAATATCATCTTGATATTTCAAAATCGCACCCAGTGTATCGGCGATCACATCAGGGGATAGTTCAATCATATCAAGCGCTAGCAAGCATTTTGCCCAATCAATAGTTTCAGCAACCCCGGGGCGTTTGAACAAATCTTCGGTGCGTAAAGTTTGCACAAAAGCCACCACTTCGCGGCTAAGTTTTTCACAAGCCTCTGGTGCGCGGGCGGCAAGAATTTCAAGTTCGCGATCAAAATCTGGGTAGTCGACCCAATGATACAGGCAGCGGCGCTTTAGCGCATCATGGACTTCGCGGGTGCGGTTTGAGGTTAGGATGACAATCGGTGGCTCGGCAGCTTTGATCGGGCCAAGTTCAGGAATTGTCACTTGGAAATCAGAGAGGGCTTCGAGCAAGAATGCCTCGAACGGTTCATCCGTGCGATCAAGTTCGTCGATCAGCAAAATAGGTGCGCCACCGGGTTGAGGTGACATGGCCTCAAGCAACGGACGGCGAATAAGAAATTCATCCGAGAAAAGATCATTTTTATCAATGGCCTGCCCACCAGATTCAGCGCTGCGAATAGCAACCATTTGCGCGGCAAAATTCCATTCATAAACGGCGCTGGACGCATCCAGACCCTCGTAGCATTGCAGCCGGATCAAGCGGCGTCCAAGGCCCGCCGCCAGCGCTTTGGCAATCTCGGTTTTACCAACACCAGCCTCGCCTTCTAAAAACAAGGGCCGCCCAAGTTTCAGCGCCAAGAACACGACAATTGCCAATGCACGGTCGCATATATAATTTTGCGCCGCCAACATTGCTTGCACGTCTTCAATGGTTTCGGGAAGTGTACGCATGGGGCCTCCGGGTTATTTTCTGATCAGGCCATGCGCGAGGCGCGGGGTCAAGGGAAGGTTGCGCCACATTCGGCGCACTGTATGTTCAGGTGAAATATATTGTTCACATTATTGATAATATTGACCTAGTTCATGCAAACTGTCACATATAATGGAAACAATCAGAGTATAAGCTGGACAACCGGCACCACAGGCGAGCAGGCAGATGTTAACAAGTATTTCAAACGCAGGCGTGGCGTAATGCAGATCACGGCTGTTACATGCGTGAAAAACGAAGGCCCGTTCTTGATTGAATGGATCGCCTATAATCGCATGATTGGCGTCACAGATTTCCTTTTCTATTCAAATGATTGCACCGACGGCACCGATACAATACTGGATGCCCTGGCCGCCAAGGGCATCGTGCAGCATTTGCCAAACCCCGCCAAGGGCCGCGCCTATCAAATGGAGGCCCTGAAGGACGCGCGCGACCAGGATGTGGTTAAGAACGCCGATTGGCTGTGGATTGCCGATGTTGACGAATTTTTAAACATTCACGTAGGTAACGGGACAATACCGGAATTAATCTCTGCCTGCAAAAATCCGCATGCCATTTCAGTGACATTCCAGTTTTTTGCCAATGGTGGCATCAATGAATTCAGCGACCAGCCCGTGATTGGGCAATTCACCCAAACCCACAACCCAAACATCTGGACTCACCATACTGCAATAGAGGTCAAGACGCTGTTCAGAAACGATTTTCCTGTGAAGTATATCGGCGCGCACCGGCCCTTTATGAAGGCGGGAATATCCAAAAAAGACCGGCCAATTTGGACTGATGGCGCCGGACGCGAGGCCCAGTGGAAATTCCGCACCGCCGCGAACAAATCACGCATCCGTCAATTTCCAGCTGGTGGCGCGCGCAAATTTGCGACGCTAAACCATTATGCGCTGCGTTCGCTTGATAGCTATCTGGTGAAAAATGATCGGGGCGATGTGAACCGGGAAAAGCGCGCTTTTGACCATTCTTATTGGTGCGAACGCAATGATGCCGCGTGGCAGGAAACCACGATTTTGCGCCACCTGTCTGGGCTGAAAAAAGAGATGTCCAAGCTGCTGGAGGATACCGAAATTGCTAATTTACACGCGCAATCTGTTGGCCTGCATCAAGCCAAGCGTGATGAATTGCTGGCGCAACCCGAATACCGCGAAATGCGGGATAAATTGCTGACATCTCCGAAAATTGCTGCGCAAGAACAAGCACTTATAGATTTTCTGGAGGGCGCAAAATGACACGCTTAAGGGTGGTAAATCTGGGCCTGCCGAAATCCGGCACCACGTCCTTGGGCCAAGCATTAAAACATGCCGGACTAAAGGTGGCCGATTGGCGCATTCGGGCGGGCCAAAGCCACGGTGACAAGCTCAAGCGCGCCTTTGTCGGGCGGCTTATGTATCGTGGGTATTTCGAAAATGGTGACCCGCTTAGCCTGATGGGTGAATTTGATGCCTTCACCGAAATCGACATTGTGCGCGACGGGCTGAACCTGTGGCCACAGACCGATTGGGGGCTTTTGGCCGCGATCCGCGCGCATCATCCGGGGGCCAAATTCATCCTGACCTACCGCGACCCGGCCAAGACATCAAACAGCATGGACAGATGGTCCAATCTGGGGCGAACCCGCCTGCCTAATGCCGCCATTCCGGGCCTGCCGGAAGGCTGGGGGAAAACCGATGCCGAACGCATTCGCTGGATCGAGGGGCATAATGCTTTTTGCCGACAAGTCTTT
>DAOUQO010000126.1 GCA_030625565.1 Aliiroseovarius sp.
GATTCTGGGGTTGCTGGATATGAAGTTGGGCAAGGTATAATGCTTGTCCAATTTAAGGATGGTAGTGTGTATGAGTATACATCACTTTCTGCGGACCAGCGGCATCTGGATCAAATGGCACGTTTGGCCAGAAGCGGAGATGGGCTGAATTCATACATTAACGGCCACGTTCGCACCAAATACTCAAGAAAGATCAATTGAGCTGGT
Organism: Aliiroseovarius sp.; assembly: GCA_030625565.1. Taxonomy (GTDB): domain Bacteria; phylum Pseudomonadota; class Alphaproteobacteria; order Rhodobacterales; family Rhodobacteraceae; genus JAAEUB01. Next base: position 208 of record DAOUQO010000126.1, read on the forward strand.
CATTATCCAGTGTAGGTTTCATTACTAATCAAAATTTTCGTAAGTAAAGTTTGAAAAAGATGCTCCCCCCCTTCACATTTTGGCGAAAGCCCCCATGTTAATCGAAGAAACATTAAAAACGGCGAGGGGCCCCATGTTCAGACCACTTCTTTTAGCATTCCTAATTATGTTCGGCTTGCCGCTTGCGGCGCAAGACAGCGAAGAATTTCATTTTGGTGATGACGCCTTTTTGGCAGGTAAGTGGGTCACCTATTCCAGCGGTGCAATCGATGATTTATTCGCGGCAGGCGATCGGGTTACTGCCAGTGGGGCGGTCACGGGGTCGGCCCATATGATTGGCCGAAATGTGACAATTTCGGGCGGCGTTGGTGAAAACCTTTATGGGGCGGGGCGCAATGTCACGGTCTCAAGCCCGGTTACAGGTGACGCCATTTTATTTGGTGAAAGCGTTATGATTACAGGCGCTATTGGCGGCGACCTTCGGGTTGCGGGCAGCAGTGTGGAGCTAAGTGGCCCCGTTGGTGATACCGCGCTTATCGCAGGTGAAATGGTAACGATTAACGCTGTCATTTCCGGTGATCTTGGCCTTGCTGCCGAGGCGGTTGAATTCGGCCCCGAGGCAAAAGTGTTGGGGCAGTTGCATGTTTATTCCGATGATCCCGCAGCGCTTGAGGTGCCTGAAAGCGTTATCGCGGCTGACCAAATTGTGCTGCACCAAAGCAAAGAATGGCAGGGGATCACATCGGACCGTGAAATGGGCCATTCCGCCCCCAGCGCATGGCAAAATTTTCGCGCTATGGTCAGCAAAATTCTGCTGTTTACGGTGCTGACAACAATTTTTGCTGCCCTTGCCCCGAACGTAATAAGTGGGCTGCGTGAACGTGCGCTGGCCGCCCCTATGCGCAGCGCTGCGGTTGGTTTTGCCGCAATATCGGCCACGATCGGGTCGCTGGTTTTGTTTGCCATGACGGGTTTTGGCATATTGCTGGTGCCAGTTTCAATCATCGCGGCAATATTACTGGCCCTTGCGGGATACCTGATAGGTACATACGTTTTGGGCGTTGCGGTCACAGGCATCCTTGGCCAAGACCTGCCCGACAGCTTGGGTGCGCGCGCTTTGGCCGCCTTTGCCGGCGCGGTGGCGGTGGCCATCCTGACACTGATTCCTTTCTTGGGCTGGTTGTTTGCGCTGGTATTGGCATGGGTTGGCGCCGGGGCCTTGTTTGGCCGCTGGTTCGGGCCAGATCTTGGGCTAACAGATTGATTTTCAGTCATAAATATCACTGCGCCTTGCCGTAAAACAGCGGGGCGCAGTGGTTCCAAATACCCCTTTAGGGCGAAATTTTCCATATCGGGCAAGTCACTGCTCGCAATCTTGATCTCAAGCCCATAGATAGCTGTTATGTTACGCAAAATTGCATTGGTTTTCATGTTATCCCTGCTGGCTTTGCCCGCCCACGCGCAGGCCATACCTGAATTTGAACCCCGTATTCCGCCGACAGATTGCGTGATTTTGCTGCATGGTCTGGCGCGTTCGTCCACCTCGATGATCTTGATCGAAGAGACCTTGGTCCAACGTGGATATAAGGTGGTTAATCCGGGCTATCCATCAACCAAAGCCGGCATCGAAGAACTGGTGGCTGATACATTGCCCCCCGCCATTGCCGAATGCGGTTATGCACGCATTCATTTTGTTACCCATTCGATGGGAGGAATTTTGGTGCGGATCTGGCTGCATGATAATCAGCTTGAAAACATGGGGCGGGTGGTGATGCTGGCCCCGCCAAACCACGGCAGCGCCCTGGTCGATGCCTTTATCGATCTTGAGCCTTTCAAGTGGATCAATGGCCCGGCGGGCATGGAGATTGGAACCAACCCTGATGATGCCCCTGCGCAGGCTGGCCAAGTGCAATTCCCGCTGGGCATTATTGCCGGTAACCGTTCCCTGAACCCGATATATTCAGCCCTGATCGAAGGCGAAGATGACGGCAAAGTTTCTGTTGAAACCACGCGAATTGTGGGCATGGATGACCATATTGTTTTGCCTGTGACCCATACCTTTATGATGGTCAGCCCGCTGGTCATTGTGCAGGTCGCAGCCTTCCTTGAAACCGGTGCCTTTGAACATGATTTGACCTATGCCCAAGCGCTGGAACGCCTTGCGCGTGAAGTTGTTAATCAGCTGCGCTAGCCGTGCCTGATAGTGATGCGTGCAATTGGATGTCGCGTTTAGGATAGTTTTTGACAATTATCATTGACGATTTCCCTTAAACTGTTCTTTTACTGGCTAAGTATAGCTGTTTTAGGGTGGGCACATGGCACAAAAATTGAAAGTACTCATGGTAATAGCTGATCAGTTTCGGGCTGATTTGCTGGACGGTGAATTGGCTGATCATGTCGATTTGCCCAATATTCGCGCGTTCCAAAAAGAGGCGGTGACTTTTAACAACCACTTTTCTGTGACAAATCCGTGTGGGCCATCGCGCGCTAGCATCTTTACCGGACTTTATGCCATGAACCACCGGTCGGTGCGAAATGGCACGCCAATGGCGCATGATACACCAAATATCGCCCGAGAAATGCGAAAATCAGGGTACGAGCCGCGCCTTTATGGTTATAGCGATACCTCGCGCGATCCACGCCACCACCATGCGGATGACCCGATTTTAAATACGGAAGAACAGGTTCTACCGGGCTTTGTTGAGGCATTGGAAATGCGCCTGATGGAAAGCTATCCTTGGCGCGCCCACCTAAAGGCGCAGGGCTATGAATTGCCGCCATATCCACGCTTTTTTGATAGTATTTCACCGGATGCAGGCCGCGGCGCGCGCCCGGATGACCCGCCATTTTATCGGGCAGAACACAGCGATACCGCCTTTTTGACCACGACATTGCTTGATGATTTGGCTGTGCGTACCGATCAAAACTGGTTTGCCGTTGCGACCTATATTCGCCCGCATCCCCCGCTTTCGGCCCCTGCGCCGTATAATAAAATGTACGATCCCGCGACCTTGCCTTTGCCTGTGCGCCTAGCCAGCCGCGCGGCCGAGGCGCAGGTTCACCCCTTTATGCAAGGGGCGCTGGAGGCACCATCAATGCAGGCGATGGTTCGGGGCTGTCAGGTTGACCATGATCAGGATGCGGATGTGCAGGCACTTCGCGCGGTTTATCTGGGGCTTGCCAGCGAAGTCGATGCGCATTTTGGCCGGATTATCAGCTTTTTGGAAAAGACAGGGCAATATGATGACACGCTAATTATATTCATGGCAGATCATGGCGAATTGTTGGGCGAACACCATATGTGGGGCAAGCAAAACCCCTATGATGGGGCGTATCAGGTGCCTTTGGTTATCCGTGATCCGCATGCTGTTGCAGGACACGGAGGCGTGGTTAACGCCCTGAGCGAAAGCGTTGATATAACCCCAACAATTTTAGATATGGTTGGTGGTGATATTCCTGCGGGGATGGATGGCGTATCCTTGCGCCCGTTTTTTGAAGGGCAGGTGCCGCAAACATGGCGTGATGCGGTGCATCTTGAACTGGACTTTAGCGAGCCAGATAAATTAACCCCATGGCAAAAGGCGACAGGCACCGGCACGCGCAAAAGCAACCTTGCAATCTGGCGCGAAGAACGGTGGAAACTGGTGCATTTCAACGGTGGTCTTGCGCCGCTATTGTTTGACCTTCAGACCGACCCGAAAGAGCTGTGTAATCTGGCCGGTAAACCTGAACATGCCGCAACCCTGCTGCGCTTGACACAAAAGCTGTTAAGCCACCGAATGTGTCATGCGGACCAAACCCTGACAGGGTATAAAATCACCTTGGATGGCGCGAAATATTTCGACCAGACGTAATAATTTTTCTAGAAAAATTATACTTGAGAATTTTCTAGAAAATTCTTGTGGTGCTAGTCCATAAGGTCTTGCCAGCGGTGGCAAGCCACCTCATGCCCAGTGCTGGAATGTTCAAGCTTGGGCTCATCTACGCGGCAAATATCGATGGCATTTGGGCAACGGGTCTGGAATTTACAGCCGGGCGGTGGATTGGTGGGCGATGGAATTTCACCCTCAAGCTTTTGGGCTGTCTTTGGTGCGTCTGGGTCCAGTGACGGGATCGCCGACAGCAACGCCTTGGTATAAGGATGGCGCGGGGCTGCGAATAATTCGCGCGTTGGCGCGCTTTCCACAAGGCGGCCCAGATACATCACCGCAACATGGTCGCAGACATGGGCAACGACAGATAAATCATGGCTGATAAACAAAAATGTCAGGCCCATTTCGGCCTGAATTTCTTTCAAAAGGTTTAAAACATCGGCCTGAATCGACACGTCCAGCGCCGCAACGCTTTCATCGGCAACCACGAAATGCGGGCGTGAAACCAGTGCGCGTGCAATCGAAATCCGTTGGCGCTGACCACCTGAAAAAGCATGCGGAAAGCGACGTAAATGTTCAAGATTTAGCCGGCATTTCGCGGCAATTTCGCGTACGCGTTCATCAGTTTCTTCGCGCGAAGATGTCAGGCCCATGACCTCAAGCGGTTCAGCAATGATATCGCGCACCGTCATGCGCGGGCTTAAGGCCGCGTATGGATCTTGAAAAATTAGCTGCGACCGTTTGCGGTAATCTGTCAGCTGTTCTTTATCAATTTGGGTCAGGTCATAGGATACGTCTTCGTCTTTATACCGGACGGTGCCGCGGGTGATTGGTGCGGCCTTCAGGCAGGCCCGCCCTAGTGTGGTTTTGCCCGACCCGCTTTCACCAACCAGCCCGAAAAAGCTGCCTTTGGCAATGTCCAGATTGACACCTTCGCAGGCTTTTACAACCGGTTTGGGGCCGAATAATTTGCCGCCCGAAAGGGGGTAATGCACTGACAGGTCACGGGCTTTAATCAGAATGTCATCGCTCATGTTGCGTCCCCTTGTTTGAACAGGTGGCAGGCAACCTGATGGGTGTCTGATACGGTTGAAAACTGTGGAATATCGCGGCTGCATATTGCACCCATATTGGCGCTGCAGCGGGTGTTGAACACACATCCCGGCGGGCGTTCCAGCGGTGACGGGATATCACCAGGAATGGGGCTAAGCGGTTGGTCAAGGTCGTCAAGGGATGGCAGCGCCGCGATCAGCCCCTTGGTATATGGATGGCTAGGGTTGCGGATCACATCGCGCACCGCACCTTGTTCGACAAGGCGACCCAGATACATTACCGCAACCTTATCAGCAGTTTGCGCAATAACACCAAGGTCATGGGTGATGAAAACAATGCCCATGCCAAATTCGCTTACAAGGTCTTTCATCAGGTCAATCACCTGCGCCTGAATGGTCACATCCAGCGCGGTTGTTGGCTCATCCGCGATCAGCAATTTTGGTTTGGTCGACAGCGCCATTGCGATCATCGCCCGCTGGCGCATGCCGCCCGACAGCTCGAACGCGTATTGGCGAAAGCGGGTCGAGGCATCGGAAATACCAACGCGGTCCAGCATTTCGATCGAGACCTCTTTGGCGCGCTTTGCGTTCATGTCGGTGTGGATTTGCAGCTGTTCAACCATCTGGTCACCAATGGTGATCGCAGGCGCAAAACTGGCCATCGGTTCTTGGAAAATCATCGAAATCGCGCCGCCGCGTATCACTTTCAAATCGCGCGACGATTTCAGGGACATGATATCAACCGGCCCGTCTTCAAGATGCAGGGTGATGTTGGTGTCATCCAGATAATGTGCGTTTGAGGCGTTCAGTTTCATCAGCGCCTTGGCTGTGACTGATTTGCCCGAACCGCTTTCGCCAACAAGGCCCATGACCTCGCCTGCCTCAAGGGTGAACGACACGTTATCAACGGCCGTGATGCGGCCCTCGTCGGTGTCAAATTGCAGGGTTAGGTTTTCTACATCTAAAAGGCGGCTCATTTTTTGCTATCCGAATAAGGGTCGGCAGCGTCGCGCAATCCGTCACCGACGAATACGAAAGCCAACACGAGTACAATGAAAAAGATGACCGGAATGAAATACCATTGGTAATTCAGTAGCACATCGGCCGAGGTCACGTTTTGCAACATCACCCCCAGTGAATTAACTGGATCCTTCAGGCCCAGCCCGATGAAACTAAGCGCGGTTTCCGACAGCACCATATATGGAAATGAAATCACCAAATCAACAATGATATAGCTGGTAAAACTGGGCAGCAGGTGGCGGCGGATAATGTGGCCCGGTTTAGCCCCGCATAATTGCGCTGCCAGCACGTATTCCTGATTACGTTCGGTCAACAGGTGGGTCCGTATACGGCGTGCCAAGGTGGGCCAGCCGATCAGGCCCAGCACCATTGATATGAAGAAAAACCGCGCCTCGGCTGACCACGTGTCTGGGATGAACGCCGCCAGCGCCATGAATAGCGGAATTGACGGGATCGTTCGCACCGTGTCGGTGATCATTTGCAGCATACTGTCGATCCAGCCGCCGTAATATCCGGCGATCCCCCCGATCGCCAGCGCCATGACAAAGGCAATAAAGACGCCAATTGTACCCACCGCCATTGAGGTGTTGATCGCGGTCAGGGTGCGTGAATAGATATCCTTGCCAGTGCTATCAGTGCCAAAAATGTGGATCATGCCCTTGTCTGTACCAAACAGGTGGGTGTTGAATTTGATGCCAAAATACGAGTATTCGGCGCCCTCAACAAAAAATTCAACGTAACGTCGATCTTCAAGTCCGGTTTTTACTTCGGTCACCCAGCGGAAATTTGTAGCAATGGAGCGGGTGCGTTCGGTGGTGTAAATGAACGGACGGGCCGAACAGCCGTTATCATCACAAAACTGCGGAATTTCCGGCGCGCCGTTCATGTAATC
>DAOUQO010000260.1 GCA_030625565.1 Aliiroseovarius sp.
CGCGTGCCAGCAGAATTCTGCAGCCCCCAAAACACCCCAGCTGATGCCGTAACGTGCACGGTTTAGACAGCCAAACGGGCCTTTCAGGCCAGCAACATTTGGCAGCAAAGCGTCTTCGCCAACCTCGACACCTTCAAGCACGATTTCGCCAGTAACGGACGCGCGCAAGGATTGCTTGCCCTTGATTTTTGGCGCGGAAAGTCCGGCCATGCCTTTTTCCAGAACAAAGCCTTTGATCTTGCCATCATGGGCATCGGATTTGGCCCAAACGACAAACACGTCAGCAATCGGGCTGTTGGATATCCACATTTTGGTGCCAGTAATCCGGTAACCTGTTGCGGTCTTTTCGGCGCGGGTTTTCATGCTGCCCGGGTCAGATCCGGCGTCAGGTTCGGTCAGGCCAAAGCAGCCGATCAATTCACCAGAACATAGCCCAGGTAGGTATTTTTGGCGCTGTTCTTCAGTGCCGTAAGCATAGATTGGATAGATCACCAGCGAGCTTTGCACCGACATCATTGAGCGGTAACCGGAATCAACGCGTTCAATTTCACGCGCGACAAGGCCATAGGTCACATAACTTGCGCCCAATCCGCCGTATTCTTCGGGAATGGTCACGCCCAACAGGCCCGCTTCGCCCATCTCGCGAAACAGTTCGGGTGCTACGGTTTCATTGGCATAAGCATCAATAATGCGCGGGGCCAGTTTATCATCAGCAAAGGCACGCGCCGCGTCGCGGAACATGCGTTCTTCTTCGGTTAGCTGATCGTCAAACCGAAAGGCGTCCTCCCAGTTAAAGCGGGTGAGGTCGGGGGCGTCTTTGGGCTTCAGGCTCATGATATAATTCCGTTTTGTTATTAGATTTTAAGCGTCCCCCTTGTGTAACCAGTAAAAACCACGCAATAAAGTGACATTCTGCTATCAACTCATGCCAATTTGGAATGTTCTGTGAAGCAACGCCGTTTTTTACCCCCGCTGCCGTGGCTGTCGGCATTTGAGGCTGTCGCGCGACTGGGCTCTGTCACCCAAGCCGCCGCCGAGCTGAATTTAAGCCAAGGCGCTGTCAGCCGTCAGGTGCAGAAACTTGAAACCCAACTGGGTATCGAGCTGTTTCAACGGGTGAAAAAACGGCTGGTTCTGACGCCTGCCGGACAGACCTATTCCACTGACATTCGCCATGCAATTTCAACGATCACCAACGCCACCATTCGCGCCGCCACCAACCCCAAAGGCGGGGTCTTAGAGCTGTCGATCCTGCCCGCTTTTGGCACCAACTGGCTGGCCCCCCGCCTGCCTGGATTTTTGGCGGCAAACCCCGGCATCACCCTGAACCTTTCAACGCGCGTAGTGCCGTTTGATTTTGCCCATGAACGGTTTCACGCAGCGATCCATTTTGGCCGAACCGACTGGCCCGGCGCCGAAGCCTTGAAATTAATGGAGGAAGATTTGGTGCCGGTAATTGCCCCCGGCTTATTGCCGGAAAATGCCAAGGCGTGTGATCTGGCCCGCCTGCCATTGTTGCATCTTGAGACCCGCCGCAAGGCATGGGCGCGGTGGTTCAGCGCGCAAAACATCCAAGAGGCGCCGCCATCAAGCATGGTATTTGACCAGTTTGCAACAATGGAACAGGCGGCTGTTGCCGGCATAGGTGCCGCCCTTTTGCCGCGTTATTTGGCGCAAAGCGATCTGGATACAGGGCGCTTGGTCACGCTGGCCAACACGCATCCCACATCGTTGGGGGCATATTACCTTGTTTGGCCACCTTCGGCTGCAACCTATCCACCATTGGTCGCATTTAGGGAATGGATCGGCAAACTTTAGCACCAAAATGCGCTTATTTACCCAGTCTAACAACAAAATATGCCCAATATCTCGGCATAGTTTAACCATATTACTTGCCTAGATAATGTTTTGGACCGTGATCTGTTGCGGCAGAATTATGTTGAACAGGTATTTGTATATGTGAGGGTAAAATGCCGAATTATAGCTTAGACTGGAGCGCTGCAGGCGCCAATGGTGACTATACACTGACAGATGGCACCGATTCCACGGGCGTAAGCATAACGACCGATGCAAATACCGAAGGGGCGTCGGCCTCGACACAAACCATCGGGTCACCTGCCGAAAGTGGGCTGTGGGTTTCGGGGCTGCAAAGCGCGGTCACAACCACAATGGCCTTTGACGATCCGGTGCAAAATCTTTCGTTTGAAATTTATGATATTGACCAATTGGCAGGCAGTTGGGACGACAGCCTGACCATCATCGCAACCGACGCAGACGGCAATCAGGTTTTGGTTAACTATTCGGATCTGGACGGGCTGCATTCGGTCAATGGCGACACGCTGGACGCGGATGGAAATGCATCGGGCGGGATTGAAACCTCGGGGGCGGATGACAGCGTCACGGTCAGTATTGCCGGGCCAATTACCAGTCTGGTTTTCATTTTTGACCACGGCACCGAAGACGACAATTCAGGTACATTTGGCATTTCCAACATGACAATGGAAAGTGCGCCCCCCGCACCTGACGGCATTGTGTCAGGTGGCACTGGCGATGATCTGATCGACCTTGCCTATATTGGTGACCCCGAAGGCGACATGGTTACCCTTGGCGATGACATCATTCAGGCCGGTGCAGGCAACGATGCAATTTATGCCG